>DJYW01000063.1 GCA_002450255.1 Gammaproteobacteria bacterium UBA6968 | reverse complement strand
TCGGTGTCGTTACATCTAAACGACGCGCTGTAAACTGGTATAAAAAAGCCGTTAAACAAGCCTTTTCAGATGCCGATGACGCGGCTGAGATTGTCAATGAAGTAGCCTGGATTCTGGCAGTAACCAGCGACCGATCACTCATGCGAAGGCGCTATGCGCACAGTATTATGACGACGCTGATGGCGCAGGAAGGCTCCGCGAATAAACGCCCAGAGTATCTGGACACCTGGGCTGCAACCTACGCTGCGACCGGCAACTTTGCCGAAGCTGTAAAGGTCCAGCAGCGCGCCATCGACGTTGCCCGTGAGCAGCAGCGAGCAGATATCGTGGTGCTGCTAGAAAAGCACCTGGAAATTTTTCAGAACGGCGGCACGATCGAAGAACCTGTCTTTTAGCTCAACCAGTATGCAATTTGGCGACAACGATATTGATCAGGTCATTCGCGATGGCAGCCTCATTCTTGACGTTCGCGCACCGGCCGAGTTTGCGCAAGGCCACATGCCAGGCAGCGTTAACATCCCCATCCTCAATGACGCAGAACGCCGTCAGGTCGGAATTGCCTACAAACACGAGGGCAATGCTGCAGCCACGGCTCTCGGACATAAACTTGTTGCAGGAGACATCAGAGAAGTACGCGTCAAACAATGGCAGCAATTTTGTGAAGCACGTCCTGATGCTTATATCTGCTGCTGGCGGGGCGGGCAACGCTCGCAACTCGCCCAAGCCTGGCTGCACGCCGAAGGTGTCGACCGACCGCGTATCAAAGGTGGCTTTAAAGCACTACGGCAAAGGTGTTTGGAAATACTGCAAAATCCAAATAAAACCTGGTGGATTCTTGGCGGGCGCACCGGCTCTGCAAAGACCGTGATGATTCAACAGTTACCTAACAGTATTGATTTGGAAGGCGCGGCGCAGCATCGCGGCTCTGCGTTTGGCAGACGCAAAACCCCACAACCAAGTCTAGTTGCATTTGAGAACGACTTGGCCGGTCGCTACCTGCGCCATACAGGCGATCACTTAGTTGTTGAAGACGAAAGCCGCACGATTGGCCAGCTTGGTTTACCGGAGCGCTGGCACCGCCACATGCAGCAAGCACCAGTAGTCATTGTGGAGGTGCCTGCGGCGGAGCGCATTGGCCATATTAAAGCGGAATATGTTGATGAGCCGCTAAACACACAATCCTATACTCCAGGCGAACTAGAGGCTTCATTTCTCGATGCGCTAAGTCGTATCGCAAAACGCCTGGGCGGCGATCGCTTTGCCACCGCAAAGCGACACATCGAGGCCGCCTTTACCGGCGCCGGTAGTCATGAAGCTTGGATCGAGTATTTACTGAGGGAATACTATGACCCGATGTACGACTATCAGCTGAACAAGAAGTCGGAGCGGATTGTCTTTCGGGGAGAACGCGGAGCAGTAATGGACTATCTCGGCTCACGGCATGCAGAGAGCATCGCTTGAGCATATTCATCGCACCTTCGACCCCTCACGCCTGTAACAGCCGACTGGCGCACGGCAGGCTGTATTTTTACGGTCCAATTTAGCCTCTCCATTACTCCTGACGCTCGAGAAGACGTGCAATATGGAAATGCTTTAGTCCTTCGGCCGCAAAAAATTCAGCATCGCACCCACGACCTGGTCCGGTTGATCGTGGTAAGTCCAATGCCCCGCAGCTTGGATGTCAATCAGCTCTACCTCCGCAAAATACTCCAGCGTCTCTTCGTGCCCGATGCGATGTGGCAACCCTTCAGCGGCATTGATCAGTAAAACGGGGCACTGGATGTTGCGCCAAAGATCTATTGTGTGTGCGTCAGTCAGGCCAAATGACGATAGGAAGTTATTAGTATAATTATCGTACTTCCAGCTAAAGGTGCCATCTTCGTGCTGTAGCACTCCGTACTGCGTGAGGTGGCGCGCCTGGTGCTCGGCGAGCTGCGGATTCGCTTCTTGCATGCGCACCGCCGCGGTATCTAAATCGGGATAACGCCTCGGCCGGCGCGAGGCGAGCTGCTGATTCGCATCGACCCAGCCACGTATTTTCTCATGCGCAGGCACTTGCGGCTGACTGCGGGACCAAAGACCGATGCCCTCGATCGCTATCAGTCGAGCCACTCGCTCCGGATAAACACCGGCAAACAACGTCACAATGGCACCACCCAGGCTGTGGCCAATCAACGTTACCTGATGCAGGCCAAGTTGATTGATCAATTGAAAAAGATCGTAAACATAGTCGAGATAGTGGTACCCGGAGCCATTGACCCATTCGGACTCACCATGACCCCGCAAATCCGGCGCGATAATGAAATAATCATCAGCAAATTCACTGAGTATCAGATCCCAGGTGCGGTTGTGGTCGCGAATACCGTGCACAAAAATCAATGGCTCGTTCGCGGGATCCCCCCAGGTGACGTAATGCAATCGCAGTCGCTGCGAAATGAAGTTATGTGAAGTCGGGCCATTCATCATTGTGCACACTTTTCCTAATCAAACGCGTGTTTTTCACGCGCTATCTAACCACTGTCTTTCTATTTAATGGCTGTCTGTCTGAGGACTCATATTTCAGAGCAGTCCATCTCACGGCGCTCTGCGATCACATACTCACCTAGAGTGCCCACCTGCAAATCCCCAATTTGCATCATGCACGCTGAATTTTGGCAAGTATCGCGATGGTTTGCGCCGCAAAAAGGCGATCAGTTACGCAAGCTTACGCTAAACGAGGCCCGGCCAAAGACCAATAAGCAATCGCTAAACAGATAGTCCAGCGAGTCGATTAAGTCACAATCGGCCTGACCGCTTAAGTCGTCACGAGGTACCGAACTCAGTCAAATCCCGAGTTGCCTCAGCTATTCTGCAAACGCCTCCGTTTCAGCGAGTTCGGCTCCCAGCAGCTCATGGCTACGCCGCTTAAATAAATCGCGGACAAACTCCATAAACACCAAGATCCGTTGGGTCTTGCGCAAGTCCGGATGCGTCAGCATCCACATCGACGGTCCCAACTTGGCAGGCAACGAATGTAACCGAAACAGCAACGGATCTGATTCGGCTAAAATGCACGGCAAAAACGCAAAGCCCAATCCCTGCCGAGCGGCTTCAAGATGCAATAACAGACTGTTGCAGCGCACCGCTATCAGCACGTCAGGTACATATGCGTGGCGCAACTCGCGACAGGTCTTGGCTACCTCGCTAGCGGCGCGAAAGTCGACCCAAGGCTCAAGTACTTTGCCGCTGAGGTCGGGTGTGAAATCGCCATTACGCCTCGCGTTGATTAGATCCTCAGTGCCGTAAGCGGCGAATGCGGTGGGCGATAGACGGCGCCCTACCATCATTTCCAACGGGTGGTCGGTCACCTCAATAGCGATATCCACCTCGCGTCGACTGAGATCTGGAGTTTGATGGCCGGGCACCAGCTGCACTTCAATGTCGGGATAGGATAGGCGAAAGCGCGGCAGCTCGCGCACCAACAGGCTGAGCGCTATGACCTCTGGAATGACCACCCGGACCACACCAGACAAACGTTGATCGCGACCCACCAACCGACTCTCGATATTGCCCAGGTTATCAGCGATTTCATCTACTTGAGCGATCACCTCCGCTCCTTCAGGCGTGATGGTCAGACCGGATTTAGATCGCGTGAACAGAGGCACGCCAAGCCGGGCTTCAAACTGTTCCAGCCGTCTACTCACGGTAGATGGGTTCACATCGAGCTGTTGTGCAGCAGCGCGTACCGAGCGAGTCGCGGCTAACGCGCTAAAGTACTTATAGTCGTCCCAATCCATCGCCATTAGCGGCTCCTAACTCATGCATTTCAGGCCCATTGGAAGCTTGCCGACAATCACAAAGGCATTCCAGTTAGATTCTCCCGACGCTACGCGTATTCCACGCTGTCGTAACGCTCTTGTCTCTGCGCGCGTCTTTGCTGAGGCTACAGAGCCTCTCCACCTCACCCGCGCGAAGGATACCCACGACCAAAGCCTGTAATGACAGAGCACCGGCCATCGGCTCTAAGCAAAAGATTGTGGCATAAGGCCGACATTGCGACGCAACGCAAAAACCATCAGCGCAAAGCAAAAGCCATTAGCACAAAGCAAAAGCCTTTAGCGCGAAGAAAAA
>DJYW01000157.1:14997-15231 GCA_002450255.1 Gammaproteobacteria bacterium UBA6968 | reverse complement strand
CGACGCTTCGCGCACATTTCTGTGGTGGTAATGCATATACGCGTCGATTTTCGCACGCGCTTGCTCATCCGCAGGATAAACATCGGTCCAACCCTCAGTGCGCGCCAAATAGGTCATGATGGCGTGGGCTTCTCCAAGCGTGAAACCCGTATCCGGTTCCTCAATGCAAGGAATCGTCCCCGCTGGATTTTTTGCCAGATAATCAGGATTACGGCTGCCGTTGTTACCCATCGA
>DJYW01000157.1:14438-14668 GCA_002450255.1 Gammaproteobacteria bacterium UBA6968 | reverse complement strand
CCGGGATTAATCAGCACCAATTCGAACGGTTTTTCTTTGAGCAGCAACAGCCACAGCACCGCTCGGACCGGCTGTGAAAATGGTACGCCATAAACTTTTAACGGCTGCATACTCGTCTCCCCTTATAGTGTGTTGCCGGGATAGATTTATACACTTCTGAAGGCGACCTGTAGAGGACTAGTTTTGCGGGCAGACAGTTTGCGCAACGAAATATGGTGCTAAACTCAGGA
>DJYW01000157.1:13723-14075 GCA_002450255.1 Gammaproteobacteria bacterium UBA6968 | reverse complement strand
CATGACTAGAGACGTATCGACCAGTGCAAATCTGAATACAGCAGACCCAAGCGAGGCACTGGGATTTGACCCGCGCCAACTACGCAATAAATACCAGCAAGAACGCGACAAGCGTTTGCGACGAGATGGCAACAGCCAATATCAAGAAATCAAAGGTGATTACGCAGGCTTTATTGAAGACCCCTACATCGAGGAAACACTGCAGCGAGAGCCGCTCACCGATACCGTCGATATCGTTATTATTGGCGGTGGCTTCGGCGGGCTGATTACCGGCGCGCGGTTACGCGAGTTGGGTTTTGAGAACATCCGCTTAATTGAAAAAGGGGCTGATTTCGGTGGCACCTGGTACTGG
>DJYW01000157.1:2032-13403 GCA_002450255.1 Gammaproteobacteria bacterium UBA6968 | reverse complement strand
CACCTGGTACTGGAATCGTTATCCCGGTGCCGCTTGCGATACCGAGTCATACATCTATTTACCTCTGCTTGAAGAAACCGGTTATCTACCGCACCAAAAGTATGCCCAAGCACCGGAAATTCTTGCGCACAGCAAGCATATAGCTAAGCACTACGACCTCTACCGGGACGCCTGTCTTCAGACCGAAGTAACCGCGATGCAATGGGACGCGACCAAACAAAATTGGATCATCAACACAAATCGCGGTGACGTCATGCGTGCGCACTACGTCATTATGTCAAACGGGCCTCTGCACCGTCCCAAACTCCCGGGCATAACCGGCATGCAAGACTTTAAAGGCCACTGCTTCCACACCAGCCGCTGGGACTATGACTACACTGGCGGCGACTCGACCGGTGGGTTGACAAAACTTGCGGACAAGCGCGTCGCCGTGATCGGCACTGGCGCGACCGCAGTTCAGTGCGTGCCTCACTTAGCCGAAGCCGCGCAAACATTGTATGTCTTCCAGCGCACGCCCTCTTCCATCGATGTGCGCAACAATCGGCCAACCGACCCAGATTGGGCTGCAGAACTGCAACCCGGCTGGCAGAAAGAACGCATGGAAAACTTCAATACGCTCTGCTCGGGCGGGATTGTTGAAAAGGACCTGGTGCAGGACGGCTGGACCGAGATTGTTCGTAACTTGATCACCATGGCCAATTACCGCGGCACTGACGTGGATTGGAACGAAGTGCCAAAACTGATGGAACTCGCCGACTTTCAAAAAATGGAACAAATCCGAGCGCGCGCTGAGGCGCTGGTGGAAGATCCCAACACGGCAGAATCACTCAAGCCTTGGTACCGCCAGTTTTGCAAACGACCTTGTTTCCACGACAGTTACTTGCAGAGCTTCAACAACCCTTCAGTTCAACTCATCGATACGGACGGTAAAGGCGTAGACAAAATCACCGCGCACGGCATTGTCGCCAATGGCCAGGAATTTGAAGTGGATTGCATCATCTACGCAACCGGCTTCGAGGTCGGCACTTCATACACCCAAAGAGCCGGCTATGACGTGATTGGAAAAACTGGCCAGACCCTCAGCGAAAAGTGGGCAGACGGCACGCGCACGCTACACGGCATTCATGTCAACGAATTTCCGAATCTGTTTATCGTCAGTAACTCGCAAGCCGGATTTACCACAAACTTTCCACACGCGATGGACGAAACAGCGCGCCATATCGGCTATATCTTGGACCGTTGCCGCAGCGAAAACTGGCGCACCGTCGAAGCGACCAAAGAAGCGGAAGACGCCTGGGTGGAGGAAATCATTGCAGTGTCCCGCTTTAGTGAAGAATTTCAAGCGGCCTGCACGCCGGGCTATTACAACAATGAAGGCCAACCTAATCCGCAGAGTGTGCAAAACGGCCCGTATGGAAAAGGCTCCCGCCCTTATTTCAAAATCACCGCTGCATGGCGCGAAGAGGGTAATTTGGCAGGCCTCGACAAAAGCAGCTAGGCAGTCCGAGACGCTAGACAAATGCCATATTATCCTAAGCAGAGCTAAGGCCAGACGATGACCCGATTAGGGTCAGGCAGTTGTCGGCGAGAGGATGGGCAGAAGGCCGAATAAAGAGCGGTTAATAAGATCGACTCAGAGCGGAGATAATAACAATATATGCCGACCGCTTTTTAATCGGCTAAGTGTACTCGGGACTAAGATCTAGATAACGGTCCAGAACCACTTACAAAAAACCGAATCAGCTAACTCTGATGACGTCAGCGTTAGCCGTCCTCTGCATTAGCAGCCATCGTTTTACATCAATCTGGAGTGCTCCATGTCTACTTCTCTTTTCGACCTCAGCGTTAAATCCTTCATTCAAGTGGTGGAGGCTTCCACGGGTGTTCTGGCGAAAGGTAAAGCTTATTGCGAAGAACAAAACATCGACCTGGCGTCAGTCGTGGAAACCAAAATCATTGATGACATGGCCGACTTCCACTTCCAGGTTGTCTGTATTACGCACCAATCCGTTCGCGCGATTCACGCACTCCGAAGCGGCGAGTTCAATCCGCCGGCAGGCTATGCCCGCATGGACTATCAAGGTTTGATGGATCTGACACAGGCCTCTTTAGACGAGCTAAAGGCCATGTCTGAAGACGAAATCAATGGCCTGGCCGGCGGCACCGTGACTTTTAAGATGGGTAAATTCGAAGTGCCTTTCACAACCGAGAACTTCATTCTTTCCTTCTCTCATCCGAACCTCTATTTCCATGCGACCACGACTTACGATATTTTGCGCATGCAAGGCACGCCGCTGGGCAAAATGGACTTTCTAGGAGCCATGCGCGCAGGCGTTTAGTCGCCGCCGTTGCAAACTGATAAACGACTCGTATGAACGTCCTACCGACAGGCCAACATACGGGGTGTAGCCGGGTCCGCATAGACCTAAACGCGCAAGCCAATTGTCGATGACATTTAACGCACAAAAAAAGGCGCTGGATTAACCCAGCGCCTTTTTTGATTGCCATTAGACTGCATGCTCGACATCCGATCTGTCTGTCTGTCTAATGCGTCCTGCGTGCCCTGCCCTTTTATTCTGTCTCAGATCCGGGCGGCTAACCGCGATGGAATTCGCGGATAACTTTACCGGGGCGACGGCCCGTGTGCTTACCATGTTCGATGATCACTTGGCCCGCGACCAGTGTCGCGTCATAACCCGTGCTCTCAACTACGAAACGGCCACCGCCGTGCGGGAAGTCGTTCACGTAGTAAGGCTGCTTAGATCCTAAATTATCGTAATCGATAATATTAATGTCAGCTTGCCAGCCTTCTTTAAGTAAGCCGCGATCTTTAAGGCCGATCACTTCTGCAGACGCTCCGGAGATACGATTTACCGCTTCAGGTAACGTATAAACGCCTTGCTCGCGAGTCAGTTCACCCAACAGAACCGTAGGTGAGTCCGCATCGGTGAAGAAGCCAACGTGAGCACCCGCGTCACCTAACATCGGAATCACTTGTGGCAGTTGCATGTACTTCCACTGATTCTGCAAGGCTCCGCCGAACATCCAGAAGTTAAAGAATTCTTTACCCTCTGACTCGATTAGGCGATCGATATAAACGTCTACCACGTTACGTCCCGCCTCATCAGCAAGCTGCTGCAGGCTGGCGCGTCGATTCAAATCCAAATCTGGTTTCTCAGCCATACCAAATGGGTGCAGCTGCCACGCCAGTCGATCTAGATCGCCAGCCTGTTGGCCTTCGCTGACCAAGCGTTTGCGCTGTACCGGATCCTTCAAGGCGGCCAGACGATCTTCGATCGTCGGCAGCGACATCAGCGCCTTCCAAGCTGGTGACGTACGAGTAAACGGCGAGAGCTGTGCCAAACCGAAAAATGATCCGCTCGGACGGGTATGACAGATACTCGCTAGCCGCTTGCCACCTTCGTTTTGGCGTTCAAAAAACTCTGCCCAGCGCCCGACACCGCCGTCGCCCTCGGCACCTGCACCACCAGAAAACAGAACAGTACAGCCAAGCTCGGTGCCCTGCGCAAACATTTGCAGTTCGATGTCGCGGCGAGTAGCAAAGTCATTTGCGGACTGGAACAAAGCGCCAGCACCGCCGCCTTCAACAACCGCACGCTGAATGGCTTCCGTCTCACGCAGGTCCGCCCAGGTTCCTGGCGTACAACGACCGTCCGGCACGGTATGCAACAGGAAGCGGGAGGTTGAAAAGCCGACTGCACCTTCTTCTACCGATTCGCGAACCATCGATGCAATCTGAGACAACTCTTTATCATTAGGCTGCACCCCTTCATCCATGCTGCGATCACCCATCGCCTCGTAACGAATTGACGAGTGGCCAGCAAGACCCACCACATTGAGCGCGGGACGCATAGACTGCACTGAATCCAGATACTCACCATAGCTGGTCCAATCCCAAGGGAGGCCATCCATGATCGCGTCGGCGGAAATGTCCTCAACGGACTCCATTAATTCTGCGAGATACCGACGATTGTCTTTACTCACGGGCGCAAAGGTTACGCCGCAGTTGCCGATCATGGCTGTAGTCACGCCGTGGTAAGAACTGGAGCTCATAAGCGGATCCCAGCCTACCTGTGCGTCGAGGTGCGTGTGTAAATCAATGAACCCCGGCGTAACGAGTTTACCGGTGGCGTCCATTGTCCGTTCTGCCGTGGCGTCACCGAGCTCGCCGATGCGAGCTATGCGGCCGTCTTTTATAGCGAGGTCGGCTTTGAATGTGTCGGCACCAGAACCATCGACAACGGTGCCTCCGCGTATAATCAGATCGTATTCCATAGTTTCCTCCACTTAATCTTGGCCGCCAGAAGCGGCATCTAAAAATTTCTTTATTTAATGTTAATTAGCTTAGTAGCTTAATTCCCTGCCCCTCATGCGTGCCGGGTTGTAGTAAACGCTACGGCTGACTTTCTCGGCCCGAGGCGGACTAATACGATTCCTACATTTCGGTATGCGTTTGGATTGTACTGCGTTACGAACTTCCCCAGTTCGTCCGCTTATCAACATGTTTCAGTCGAACATACCTTGATTATATTCATTTTTGCGGCGTTGTCCTGTTTTTTGAAACCTTCGAGGTTCGAGCTAAATTGACAATCGCTGGATTGCAGAGCATCGAAAGTGGCGATCCGGCCTGCTCATTTTCTCAACGGATGCATAAGTAGTTACAGGCATCTCGCCATGCGTAAATGCACAGAACGTCATCCAGGCACCTGTTAAACCAGTTTCGCCGATACCGAAGTCGGTACGCAACGGTTAGTATGCAAGCTCCGCTTGTTGCAGGATTTAACCATGCCTGAATATCTGCTCTGTCATCTAAAAGACCCTGATTACCCGGATCTACGCCGGCTGACGGCTTTGCGGGAGCACGACTTGCCATCAACGTTAGCCAATGCAAACGCGGGCCTTTATGGAATTTTCGGCGCGCTATTCGGGCTAGCCACGAACGAATGTTACCTGTTGGTTACGCGAATGCAGGCATACGCCGATAATAATGCAAACGATCCTGTGGCCGCTTCAATCAAAGTCTGCCTAGCGAAACACGGGTTCACCCTATTAGAAAGCTACCGTTTGGCACCAACAGTACGCCCGATTGACCACAGCCAACGCTTCACTGAAGGCCTGTATGTTTTCCGTTGGTTTAAAGTGAGCCCCAGCGATGTCGCTGAAATCGCCGAACTGTCCGCTAACGCCTGGGTGACTTTCGAACGCGACTTTGCCACCGAAATTCAGGGTTTGTTCGCAGGTGTGAGCAACAAAGCAAGTGGCCAAAATGACGGCAATATGCTGCTGCTAACGCGTTACGAGGATTTTTCTGTTTGGGAAGATTCACGCAAATCCGCCCCGGAAGCGAGGGATAACTTTCGCAGGAGGCATGCCCTGACGCGATCGGCTTTGCCTGTAGCAACCAGGCTAATATAAGCACGGACATCAGCTAGCCTGGAAAATGTCATAACACCGTAAATCGCGACGCCGTCCACCTAGTGCCAAGCTGACTCGTTCCTGCCATGATACTTTCGCACAAAGATCACGCTGTTATCGGGAGGAACTATGCGTATTCAAGCGACCCAACTTACTCAACTAGCCACGCGTATTTTATCATCGGCAGGGGCCGAGACAGACCGGGCTGCGGCCGTCGCCGAACACTTAGTTGAGGCCAATCTTAAAGGCCACGACTCCCATGGCATCGGTATGGTGCCGTCTTATGTGCATGCCATGCTCAAAGGGGTCATCGCCCCTAATACAGATGCCGCATTAGTTAACGATCATGGCGCCGTCGTCCGATTTGAAGCCGGCACGGGTCTCGGCCGCGTCGTTGGCATGCAGGCTATGGATGTTGGCTTAGAGCGTGCTCGAACCCATGGAATCGCCTGTGTTGGCCTAGGTAATGCCGCGCATTTGGGTCGTATTGGTGCATTTGCGGAGTATTGCGCCGAGGCCGGTTTTATTTCCACCCACTACGTCAATGTGGTCGGCCATGACCCGTTGGTGGTCGCTTTCGGCGGACGAGACAGCCGCTTCGTAACCAATCCTTATTGCTGTGCTATCCCGCGCCCGGACGGCAATCATGTCGTGCTTGATATGGCGACGACCACCGTTGCCGCAGGCAAGGTCCGCGTTGCACATATGCAGGGAGTTTCAGTTCCAGCGCATTCATTGGTTGACGCGTCGGGGCAGGAAACCACTGATCCAGGCGTTATCTTCGGCAACGGCGGTGGAGCGATGCAACCATTCGGGCTGCATAAAGGCTACGGGCTTATGGTGATCTGCGAGCTCTTGGGCGGCGCTTTAGGGGGCTTGTTTACTATGCAACCAGAGAACCCAAGAAAAGGCGCCACATTGAACAATATGTTGTCGATCATCTTAGATCCCGCCGCCGTAGGTGATCAGGACGCGATAAACTCCGAAATCAGCGCAATGTCCGATTACATCTACAGCAGCGAACCTGCGGCAGGCACAGAAGCGGTTCTTTTACCTGGTGATCCAGAACGCAAAACCCGGGCAAGGCTGCTCACAGAAGGTATCGAAATAGATGACAACAGCTGGGCTGACTTCATTCAGTCCGGAACCGCAGCGGGTTTGAGCCAAGCTGAAATGGATGCTGCTAGCGCGCCCTAACCCTATAAAAAAGACGCGCGCAGATTAAGTCTCTCGAATTTATTGGCAAACCAAAATCGTAGACTTTATAAGTTTCGACATTCCGTCGACTTAGGTGGGATACACTGGTGTGGCCCAATTCAAGAGCTAAGCAGTATGGAAAATGATAGGAAGCACGGCATCAATACCCACACATCCCTTGATGACATCGATTGGGAGGGCGAGCAGCAAAGCCCCCATAAAGATGATGGTGCGAAATTCCGGGTGGGGCGATTACTCGGTGTAATTTTCTTAACCTGCGTTGCTCTAGCGGTTATTTCTTTTCTAGTTGACTGGTTCGTTATTGGACCGTTAGAGGGCAGAATTTTGTAGGTGGACCAGACATTGAGCGCTGGTGCGGTGTTTGCCGTCTAGCGAGGTAACCCACATGCTTATGAATAAGGCGTAGACACCTCATCTGATGCATTCATACCGGGTATCGAAGCTTTGGCAAGTTGCGTAGAGGTGCAGAGTCGACTCCCGTGGCAATTTCCCGTTCAGCCGTTAGCTATCCGCCCTAAATCGTCAAAACACCAGATTGCGCAGCAGACTCGCTCTGAACAACCTATTTCAACGTAAATCCTAAGGATGATACTGGGCGATTAGTTTGTAGGCGTCATTTATGTAACCCTGAAATCTAGAGTGCAGCGTTAGTTTAGCGTTTACCTACTGCACGGCAGATTAGCTACTCAGAGACACACGATCCCGAGCTATGAAAAAGTCGAGCTACTAGCGCCTGACCCCAACAAAATCATTGCGCTGTCTAGTCTTGTGCAGAATACGCCTCAAAATACTGCTGGGTGATCGCCGTTCCCGCATTCGATACGGCAATGTTCCGCAATACCGGCGAACATTGGCGTCTTTTATCCATCTACCAGTTTCCTATCAACCCGTGTGTCTCATTACCTAGCTGTCTATTCCCCTTTTGCCGATAGCCGGTAGCGAACTGTCAGCCGGGCCGTCGCCAGTTGGACAATCGCCAGCAGGACCATCACCAGCAGAACCATCCAGGTTCTTGCCGAGGCAACGCCGCAAAGCTGAGGAAGGTGTACAGCCAGACCACTTAGCTTACCAACGTCGTTGCTTTAGCTAGGGCTTGGGATTTGCTGGATTGGCATTTTCGTAAGACTTTTCTTTGAATGCTTCGAGCAATCCAGTTATCGCTAATAGCTCTGTTTCGTTGCAGTTGCGAAGCTGCTCAAAGATTCGGTCGATATCGACTTGTAGATTTCGATCACCCAAACCCCAAGCCAACCAACCTGCTTCAACGCGAAAGAACTTTCCCAGCTCTATCATTTTTTCACGAGTTGGTGTGACTTCGCCTTTTTCCCAGCGCAGGACAGCATTAGCGGTCACACCGATTTCCTTAGCAAGGGCCCTTAGCGATAGTGCGTGTTCTGCTCGTAGCGCGCGCAAACGTGTAGAAAATTTAACTGCCATTTTGTTCAGCGGAGATTTCAAACGGTGTTTTAAGTGAAGTCGCGTGAGACGATCGGAACTCGCCGTGGGTAAAACTTCATATCCTACAGACTCTTTTAGGGTTCACGCTGAGGCTCTCATACCGTTCTTTAGCCTCTAGTAGCTTGAAGTCTTGTTAAAATTTCTTCTCGAGCCCTCGCTCCATCTCCTACAGGAAATCGCATTAGAAGATACTCCATCGCTCTTACTTCACGACCTCGCTTAGAGTAATAAAGCTGCGCAGTGTTCTGCTTTGCTTTGTTACACAGATATAACTCAGAGCGAAGTTCCTAGTTATGCTCTGGAATGGGTCCAACAGTTGTTTAAACAGATAAATCCTACGCTGCTTTTGGCGCTAAATCCTTGTTCTATTTGCAACTGAGTGCGCTTAAAGCTAGCGGTTAAGCTTCAAGCATTTATTCTTGTTATCGCTGAACTTATCAAGAGTATTTCTATATCGTTCTAACTGCTTTGGATTGTAAACAAGAGACGATTGTCTAAGCGACGCAATGCAATGCACCCCTCAACGACTGACTTAATTCACTTATCGAATTCCTACTTCCTCAGTGATTAATGTGCTTCGCAGGCTCCCACTACCACAATTCCAATGCCTTAGACCTCAGATATACGAAGCAAATTTCCAGACAAGAGGTGTTATCTTTCGGGTGACAAACCAGTTCAAAATACGCAGCGTTGACACGTATGAGGCTGCTGAGTACTTAACTTAAATTAGTAAACTAACGTAAATTTTTAGGAAACGTCGATTTAACGCTTTACTGAAGCGTCAGCAAGCCAGCCAGACGCGGCGACATTTGATGCTTTCGCGGACATTCCGCATGAAGGTAAATCCCACTGTCTAAAAACCGATTTTCGTACTTCGCCAAAGCCACCACTGCGCGCCCTAAATTCTTCGGTACCCTACGAATATAGATCTCCTCGGCGACCCGCAAAGTCAGGTGTACGTAGCCACCAAAGCGAGTCACCACCCAGCCAATGCCCTCCACATTTAGAGACGGTAACGCTGCGTCAAATTCGCCACAAATATTCAGGAATTGCCTAGGGTTTTTCATCCAAATGGCTTTAAAGAACCGCTTTAGTCTCGCCGGCTGGTTGACCCAGTAAACGCTGAATTTATTAGCATAACCACGCGCTACTATGTCCGGTGCGTGATAAGTTTCGAGGTCTAAAAAATCACTGCTGCAATGCACGATGAAACTTTCTGCAGTCGCCAATTCGGAATGGGATATCAACAAAGCAGACCACCCTCTTGTTAGGAAATTATCTTTCATTGCAGAGCGACAGAGTAACTGAATCTATCTGTCACCCGAAGCAACCGTTGCTAACGGCTGCGCAAAGGCGCGCGCTCATTGCGCAAAACATTGTGGCCGTTAATTCGCGTAAACAGCCACCGCGCTCGTGTATTCTTTTGGGAAACATAACGCGTTTCCCCTGCGCCTTGAGCGGCTTAAAAAACATTCAGACGCCCGCTTTGAAGCGCGCACAAAGCGTGTGGCTTTGTGGCTAATCACCACTTTTCCAGCCAGTCGTGCCTCCAGCGATCCACATCGAACAAGCGGAATCCATCTACTGATTGGTTTTCCTAACCCAAAGTTAGGCTCCCCGTTGCGCCTCGCCTAGGCAGCAAACAACCTTACCGTGGCTTAGAACAAGGGTTTGATAGGATGCTAAAAGAACAGTGGCGACGCATGGTAAAAGATCACATCTACCTTTCATCTTGCATATTCTACCTATTATCATAAGGGTCGTTAGACTATTAGGCGCCACTCGATCGCAGCCTAATAACTTAAAGAGCTAGATCACTCTTCGAGTAGACTTTAGACGTGTTTTTGAAGGCTGGCTGATCTCTGCCTACTGAGAAATCTCGAAATACCTAACCTGAATCGCTGACTCAGCCTGCTGCGCATCGGTAAATGCCAGCATCAGACCCTCTCGCCAGCGCAACAGTTGCGGGAAGCCGGATTGCCGCTGAGGTGTGGTTTCGGCGATTGGAATGATGGGGCACGCCTCAGCTGCACTCGCCTTACGTATAACAATCTGTCCAGCGCCTGCCTCAGACTCTTGCAGCCATGCTACCCAAGCCTGACCTGCATGATCGTATACGGTCGCGACTCGGCCCAAAGCACCGCCTTCATCCAACCGGATAGGTGCATCAAAGGTTTGGCCGGCGTCCATCGATTGCCCAACCGAAACACGCGGCCGACCACCAGCGGCAGTAAACCACGCGACAGTCACTCTATCTTGATCAGCAACAATGGATGGACCGTTCACTGGACAGCCATTGATCGTCCAGTCATCACTGGCAACCGGTTGCGGCTGGGACCAGTTCGAATTAAGCATACGGCTGGCATAGATATCGCGCTGTTCGGTTGGGCTACGATCTCGATAAACAGCAACGATACCCGCGCTAGAAACGGCCGCATCGGTCTGGCAACAATCACATACCAAATCATCAACCAGCATGCGCTCGCGCACAATTCCATCGCGGCCTATAACCGCCGAGCGCAAGGTCATCCCGCTTGCAGGCTTGCCTACATCGTCCGCCTCATGCAAGTCGTGGGAGTCATGTGAGGTTTGGCCTACGGTTTGCCGACCATCTAACCAAAGCACGCCAACGGCCTCAGCAACCGGATATAAACTGACAAAGCCGTGTTCGGTAGGTGTGCCATCATTGTGAGGTACCACAGATTCTGTCCAGGTGTCGCCACTATCAAAGGATAGCGCAACGTGAACGTCGTAAGCGTAAGTCGCGTCCGCGCTCTTGACCAACCAATGTGCTGCCCAGAGACCATTTTCGAAAGCGCGCACAGACGGAAAATCAGCCCAATTTACGAACCAGTCAGAACCTGAAGCTACCGCCTGCGGCTCTGCCCAGGCCGTTCCATCCCAGGTGGCATAATACAAAGTCGCTTGATCGGCTTGTGTTTGAATCCAACTTAGCAAGGGCCGTCCGAAAGGATCGGACGACAAATTCGGTGCGAGCGCGGCACCGCTCAATTGGCTATGCGGCGAGGGCAGCGTAAGAATATCCGGCGACTTTGCGCAACCGGTAATTAGGACCAATACAACAATAAGCCTACATATTGAGGTCATGCTGACTCCTCCATATCTTTATTTAATGGTTTTTCGATGTTTTGACACGGACTATCTCCGCTGACGGCCAAGCGCCTTTGATTCGCTTTAAGCCCGCTGCAGCCAAGCCGCATTCTTATACAGCCGAAGCGTCCTTAGATAGCCACAGCGT
>DJYW01000157.1:0-1692 GCA_002450255.1 Gammaproteobacteria bacterium UBA6968 | reverse complement strand
GTCCTAATTTAGCACCTCAAATCAGCCGAAGTCTCGCGGTTCTTATGGCAGGATTTCGGCATCTCATGATTACCGTCGCGCCCGTCATTTCTCGCCACTCATAATGGCGGCGCCTTTTGATCTATGGCTTGCAATGCATTGTGCTTTACAGGGCACTGGTCAGCATCGAGGATCGATTAGTGCACTTTTTTTGCGCTCCGTTGCTTCTACCCATGCCATTCGGTTGATCCACACCGAGTCTTCACATTGCTTTCATTGCTTGGCGGGCATCTTTTTGGCTCCACATAGCCGTTAAGACGCAATGTCCCCTGAAGCACTCTTTTTACCTAGCATGCTACTGGTCGGTGCTGCTTGGTTGGTTCTGTTACTGACGAAGCCCTCAGCCCAGCCATTGCGGCGCGGTGCCTTAACAACCGTAATAGCGTTCTTAGGGGTGCTTTACGCCTACTTTTTGTTCGGATTCATGGACCGCGCGCCCGCCGATGGCAGTTTTTCTAGTGTGGCCGGCTTGATTGCATTGTTTAGCGTCCCAGAACTCATGCTGGCCGGTTGGCTGCACTATCTCATCCTCGACTTTTGCGCAGGTTATTGGATTGCTAAGGATGCCTCTAGCCACTGTTCTCGACTGGTCATAGCGCCATTCTTGATTGCGACAATGGTGTCAGCACCCGTTGGCCTCGCGATCTATCTCGGTCTGCGCAATTGGCTGCATCAGGATACGGCTGATTTATCCCCCATCAAACCTATCTAATTCGGAGATCACTTTGAAATATATCGATTTAAGTGCCGCTGTCGACGCGGGTTTTCGTCCAGCCTTAGAGGTACACGGCGTCGACCCAAGCATCTACTTGGTTTTCCAGCGAGACGGCGATGCATTGAACCCGATCCTCGACGAGCGTGGCCGCACTCTGACTTTTCGCAGCCGTTCGGCGGCCTTCGATAGTCTGCGCGCTGTTGGCATCTCCCAGGCTGATTTTGTCCACCGCACCGCTTTTGAAGAGATGATTGGCGTCGGCGCCAAAGGCGTAAAGACCGAGCATCGCGAAACGGTGAGGCTCAACCAACTCAATACCGGCGAAGCCTAAGCATTGCGCCACCTTCGCCTACGCAAGCACGGCTATTGGTATCAACGCCGAATTCTTAAAGCGCTTGAGCCTGTATTGGGGTCCGGACTATGGTCGCAAAATTTGGGGACCAGCAACCTTGATGAGGCAAAACAGAAAGCCGCCGCGATAGACGAGGAATGGCAGACGCTTATCCTTAGTACACAGGCAGAGCAAGCGGCACATCCTCCGCCAGCGGACTCCTCTAGCGGAGCCAAAACGAGACGCCAATAAATGACGCAAAAATGGCCTTAGACAGATCCTTAGGTGAAAGGTTGCATCTGCTGAGACTGGCTGTTGGCTGGTCTGCTGCAGAATGCGCATATCGAGTGACGCTCGCAGCTAATGAGGTGATCCAACCGACTACTTGGTTGCAATGGGAGCGCGCTGTGCAGGGCTCGGATTCAGAAGAGGCCTTGCGACACTATCTTGACAGCGTTACAAGCATTTTCGGTGTGTCGCCCGAGTGGTTGCAACACCAAGACTTTAGCGAGCTATTGGACTCGAGCGATGCGCCTGTCCTCGCCTTCAACACCGAGCGTAAACCAAAGCCGGATTAAGACTTAAAGCCAGCTTAAATGCCGTGGCT
>DJYW01000160.1 GCA_002450255.1 Gammaproteobacteria bacterium UBA6968 | reverse complement strand
TCGGAAGCAAGACCCATGAGTAGGGCATCGCTGAAACCTAAGTCAGCTACCTGACCGCGGGTACTTTTGTATTTCATAAAGCTCCGAAAAACCAACCGGGTGCGCCAGTTTAAACCGTCGCGAGCATCATTGAAGTAAAAGTTTTGACAGGACATAAAAAAGCCGCCTCATGGCGGCTTTTTTGGGGGAAACAGATATCTCACCCGCTTACGGTTTATTCAGTTCTACTTAGAGAACTCAGGGTAAGCCGTAATACCAATCTCGGCAGCGTCTGCGCCCACCGTTTGCTCTTCATCTGAGAGCCGTATTCCGAACACCATCTTGATCATGAACCAAACAGCGAGAGACGCTATGAAGGTGTAACCCAAGATTGCGCCGAGTCCGGTCAGCTGACCGGCCAAAGTAGCGTCGTCATTAGTGATGAGGACTGCCAACAGACCCCAAATGCCGCATGTTCCGTGAACCGATATCGCACCCACTGGATCATCAATGCGCATTTTATCCAAGCCGACGATTGAGAGAACAACGATCAGTCCACCAACCGCACCGATCAACATTGACTCAACATTCGTACCCGATAGCGGTTCCGCCGTAATCGACACCAACCCAGCCAGTGCGCCGTTCAGAGCCATGGTCAGGTCAGCCTTGCCAAACATGACTCGAGCGAGCAGTAGTGCTGCGATCAGTCCGCCTGCAGCCGCCATGTTGGTGTTAACAAATACCTGTGCGACGGCGTTAGCTTCGTCAATGTTGCTTAGCTTTAGCTCTGATCCACCGTTGAAACCAAACCAACCAAACCAAAGAATGAACATGCCCAGAGTTGCAAGTGGCATATTCGAGCCTTGGATCGGATTGATCTCGCCATTGGGTCCGTACTTACCGTTACGTGGTCCGAGTAATATCACTCCTGCGAGCGCCGCTGCAGCACCACACATGTGCACAATGCCGGATCCGGCAAAATCGATAAACCCTGCGTCAGACAACCAACCGCCGCCCCAACTCCAACTGCCTTGGTACGGGTAGATGGCACCCGTCATAACCACGGCGAACAGCAGGAAAGACCATAGCTTCATTCGCTCGGCCACTGCACCTGAAATAATCGACATCGCTGTCGCGACAAAGACTACCTGGAAAAAGAAGTCCGAGCGAGCTGAGTAGTAGACGTCTCCACCAGAGGCTAGTACATCATCAACGGTATTTTCAGAGCCGATGAGTAAGCCTCCGCCACCGTACATGATGGCGTAACCAATCAACAGATACATGACGCTAGCGATGGCAAAAAGCGCCACGTTCTTCGTCAAAATCTCCGAGGTATTTTTGCTTTGCACCATGCCCGCCTCGAGCATTGCAAAACCAGGCGCCATGAACATCACGAGGACCCCCATGACCAAAAAGTAAAATGTATCTACCGAGTAACTTAATTGAACAAGATCTTCCACCGAATCTCTCCATTTGCTTTATTGGCTTCAAGCCGCCCCGCAGGCTCGCTGCTGCTAAGAGTTGTTTCACTCAACGCCTATGCATTGTGAGGGCTGAAGGGTTTAGCCTGTAAAACGAGGGTGGCGGTCTGGCACCGCCACCCTCGGATCAAACGCGAATCAACTATTTGTCGAATTCTGGGTAAGCGCTTATACCCACTTCGGAAGAGTCTAGTCCAGCAAGCTCTTCTTCTTCTGAGACTCGAATACCCACGATCATCTTGATGATGAACCAAACGATCAAAGAGGCGACGAAGGTGAAGCCAAGGATCGCACCTAGGCCTGTGAGTTGACCGGTCAGTGTTGCATCATCACTCGTGATGAGCACTGCCAACAGACCCCAGATCCCGCAAGTGCCGTGCACAGAGATTGCACCGACTGGATCGTCGATCTTGATCTTGTCCAGTGCAACAAGAGAGAGCACTACGATGATGCCACCGATGGCGCCGATCATCATAGATTCGGCGTGAGTGCCCGACAATGGCTCAGCTGTTATTGAAACTAATCCGGCAAGTGCGCCATTAAGTGCCATGGTGATGTCTGCTTTGCCGAACATGATTTGCGACATAATCAGGGCGGCGACTGCGCCGCAGGCTGCCGCCATATTGGTGTTGACGAACACCTGGGCGACGGCGTTGGCTTCATCAACATTACTAAGCTTTAGCTCTGATCCACCGTTGAATCCGAACCAGCCAAACCAAAGGATGAACATGCCCAACGTTGCCAGCGGCATGTTACAGCCTGGAATTGGCGTTATTGACCCGTCGTCATTGTACTTACCCGATCGTGGTCCGAGTAACAAAACACCCGCTAACGCTGCAGCAGCACCGCACATGTGAACGATGCCTGATCCCGCGAAGTCAACAAAGCCTGCGTCGGAGAGGAACCCGCCGCCCCAGCTCCAGCTTCCTTGGAATGGATAAATAAAACCCGTCATAACAACAGCGAATAACAAAAATGACCAGACTTTCATGCGCTCAGCAACAGCACCCGAAATGATCGACATCGCTGTCGCGACGAACACCACTTGGAAGAAGAAGTCCGACTTACCGGAGTAGTAGACGTCTCCTCCAGACGCCAAAACATCTTCGACGGCGTTGTCAGGGGTCAGCAGCATGCCGCCCGCGTACATCACGTCGTAACCGATCAAGATATACATAATGCAAGCGATCGAAAACAAGCCGATATTCTTCACCAGAATGCCTGAAGTATTTTTCGACCGCACCATGCCCGCCTCGAGCATTGCAAAGCCAGGCGCCATGAACATGACCATGGCCCCCATGATAAGGAAGTAGAACGTGTCTACTGCGTAAGCTAGCTGAATTAGATCTTCCACAATCTTTACTCCAAATGTGTTGGGCTATACTGCCCCTGGTCCTGTTTCTCCGGTCCGGATTCGGACGGCTTCTTCGAGTGTAGCAACGAAGATTTTGCCGTCACCGACCTTGCCTGTGTTTGCAGACTTGCTAATCGCTTCAATCACTTGATCTTGAAGCGCGTCATCGATCGCCGCCTCGATCTTGACCTTCGGCAGGAAGTCTACGACGTACTCAGCCCCGCGATATAACTCGGTATGACCTTTCTGACGGCCAAAGCCTTTGACTTCGGTTACTGTCATGCCTTGCACGCCGACCTCCGAAAGTGCTTCGCGAACATCGTCCAATTTGAACGGCTTTATAACCGCGGTGATTAACTTCATTGTTTTCTCCTAAACGTTGGGGACACCCAGACCGCCTAAACGCTCCAGTATCGATTTGATGTGGAAGATCTGATGCTTATGGCACTGAAATTCTCCATGAATCGAGACTCGTTGGGTAGCGTTAAGGTTGAGTCGCATGCTTTTCAAGGCTACGAGCTTCCGCTCTAGGGTCCCGCCTCTTTAAAAGCAATATGCATGCCTACTTTTTGTCGAAGTCTGAAAAAAGCACAAAATCAGGGCAAAAACGCACCCAACGGGGCCATAAGACGACAGCGCACAATCCCAGCGCACTTTTCTAAGCCGAGAACCTCGTCGTCATTGGGCTTTTTTGGGTAATTGCGCCCCAAAATAAAACATATTGGAGTGGCCATGCTTTGTATTGGTGCGAGTTAAACGCCGCAGTAGCCAGCAAATGCCTATGTGAACCCTGGAAAAACACCATTTGCAATCGGGCGAGGTACGTCAAAATTGGTCGGTCTGTACAACCACGGGGCCACTCTCGTCGGGACACAAAGAACTATCTCGACTTCAGCATAGGGACTTGAGGGCGAGGCCTAGTAGAATCGATGCCTCGAAGAATGCCGACTATACAAAAGTGCTTAAACCAAGGTGTTTAAGAAGGAGAATGAATGCAAATTGATCCGCTCGCCGCGCTACTTCAAACGATAAAGCCGTTACTTGACGAGGCCTTGCCCACTGACCTTGCGCGCTCCCTTAGTCAGGATATCGAATCCAGGGTGCAGGAGGTGCTTAAAAAGCTCTCGTTGGTTCCAAGGCACGAGTTTGAAGCCCAG
>DJYW01000089.1:6855-7816 GCA_002450255.1 Gammaproteobacteria bacterium UBA6968 | reverse complement strand
GCGCTGCGAAATAGACCGAAACAGCTTACCGACCCGTTAGTGAACTGCGTCTGTTATAGCGTTTCAATCAGCCGACACCGTGTGGTGCGTTTCGTTTACATGAAAACGGAGAGGTGTGTTTTGTCAGCTCAATTGAAGGGGTATCGCGATGTTTGAAGTAATCGCTCAAGAAGGCAGTGCACGCCGGGGCCAACTCACGCTGCCCCATGGCACGGTGCAAACACCGGTTTTTCAGCCCTGTGGCACATACGGTACCGTCAAGGGCATGACACCGGATATGCTGCGCACGGTCGGCACGCAAATGTTGTTGGGCAACACCTTTCATTTGATGCTGCGCCCTGGTGATGAGCAGATTCGCGCGCTGGGCGGTTTGCATCGTTTTATGGGCTGGGATGGCCCGATCTTAACGGATAGTGGTGGTTTCCAAATTTTCAGTTTGGGTGATTTACGCAAGCTCAGTGAGGAAGGAGTTGTTTTTAAATCGCCTATCAACGGCGACTCAGTGTCGCTGACGCCGGAATCGGCCATTCAGGTTCAAGGTAATCTCGGTTCGGATGTAGTAATGATTCTGGACGAATGCACCGCGCATCCGGCTACGGAAGATCAAGCGCGTGATTCGATGCATTTATCGCTGCGCTGGGCCGCGCGCTGTCGTGCCGCCTTCGACGCCTATCAAGAGCGCAGTATTAATCCGGGTGCGCGACTTTTCGGCATCGTGCAGGGCGGTATGTACGAATCGTTGCGTCATGAAAGTCTGGCTGGACTACAAGACATTGGCTTTGATGGTTATGCGATTGGC
The DNA here is from genome assembly GCA_002450255.1 of Gammaproteobacteria bacterium UBA6968. GTDB lineage: Bacteria > Pseudomonadota > Gammaproteobacteria > Pseudomonadales > Azotimanducaceae > UBA4421. The sequence continues at coordinate 7,017 of DJYW01000089.1, read as the reverse complement.
GGTCTCTCCGTTGGCGAAAGCAAAGACGATATGGATCGCATTATGCTGGACTTATTGCCGAACATGCCCGCGGCAAAGCCGCGTTATCTGATGGGTGTGGGGACACCACAGGATTTGCTGCGAGGGGTTGAACTCGGTGTGGATATGTTCGACTGCGTGATG
>DJYW01000089.1:0-6556 GCA_002450255.1 Gammaproteobacteria bacterium UBA6968 | reverse complement strand
GTGGATATGTTCGACTGCGTGATGCCGACTCGTAATGGCCGCAACGGTTATCTCTTTACCTCAGCGGGCATGGTCAAAATTCGTAACGCGAAACATCGCAATGCGGACGAGCCTTTAGACCCGCGCTGCGACTGCTATACCTGCAAGAATTTTTCCCGCGCCTATTTGCATCACCTGGATCGCTGCGGAGAATTGCTCGGGGCTATGCTCATGACACTTCATAATCTCTACTACTACCACAATCTCATGGCTCAATTGCGTGGATCCTTAGAAACAGGTACATTTCGCACCCTCGTAAGCACCCTCCGAAACGACTGGAATGAGACCTATGAATCTGCTTGAGACCACTGCCTACGCCGCTGAGGGCCCAGGCTCTGAAGCCGGAATATTTCAATTGGTGATGTTGGGCGTTTTTGTCCTCATCTTTTACTTCTTGTTAATCAGACCGCAAAACAAACGCCGCAAAGAGCATCAAAACCTGATTACAAGTCTTTCAGAAGGCGATGAGGTGGTAACTGCCGGCGGCATGCTGGGTAAGATTACCAAGGTGGACGACGAGTTCATCAAAGTTTTAGTCGGCGAGGGCGTCGAACTACGTTTTCAAAAATCCTCTATCGGCGCCTCGCTGCCCAAGGGAACCATCAAGTCCCTCGAAAACGGTAAATAGTCTAGCTCTGGGTAACCGTCGCGGTGCCCGGCTCAATGGAGATGCATGCAAGTGGCTGAAGGCGTAGACCCACCACCGCTAGGTTTGTTTGGCGGGAATCGTCCGCGGGGAACGGGTGGCGATAAACTCAATACCTTCAGTCTTTGGCAGTACGTGCTGATCGCCATAGCAATCACTTTGGGTGCCATCTACGCCGCTCCAAATTTATTCCCGCCGCTGCCCGCTATTCAAATCCGTTCCCTGGATGCCAGCGTACCCGTCACCCAAAGCACCGTGCGGATTCTTGAGCAAGCGTTGGCCGATGCAGCTATCCAGCCGCTAGAAGCGACTTTGGATGGCGATCAGCTGCTGGTGAGTTTTGCCGACGACGAAGCGAGATTGCGGGCTCAGGAGGTCGCTGCAGCACGCCTAAATCGAGATCAGGGCAGTTATGTTATTGCGCTTGCGCAAGCCAGTACCACACCACAGTGGTTACAGGATTTGGGCGCAAAGCCCATGTCGCTTGGATTGGATTTGTTCGGCGGCGCTCACTTCCTCCTACAAGTGAATATGCAGGATTACCTGGATCGCCTGGTTCGCGATACTGCCGAGGGCATGCGCGATAAGCTCATAGACGAAAGAATCCGGTTCATACCTGGACGCAAGTGGGTCGACGATCAAGCCATTCGAATCAGCTTTCGCAACGCCGACGACCGCGATAACGCGCGCACGGCACTCACTGACTATGTCGACTTTCTGGTCTCAGAGCGAGATGTAGAAGGTAATCCGGGCCTCACATTCACCCTGACAGAAGAGAAAGTGGCTTCGCTGGAAGACCGCGCGATCAGCCAGAACTTGACCAGTTTGCGTAACCGAGTGAACGAGCTCGGCGTTTCTGAACCGCAAGTACAGCGGTTAGGTCGATCGCGTATCGTGGTCGATTTGCCGGGCATACAAGACAGCGCTCGAGCGAAAGAAATCCTCAACAAGTTTGCGAATTTGGAATTTCGGCTTGCCGCAGCGCCGGCGTCACGCCGCTCACAAATCGAGTCTTACGACTACCAGGGGCGTGCCCAGGAGATCTTACGACGCAATATTGTGACTGGTAACAATGTGCAGGATGCGCAGCAGGGGTACGACGCCGAAACCAGCCAACCACAAGTCAACATAGAATTGGATAACGAAGGCGGTCGCAAAATGAATGCGGCAACCAAGGATAATATCGGTCGCGCCATGGCCATTTTGTTTATCGAACAGAAGCCACGTAAGCGCACGCGCGAGGTCGATGGTGAAACCGTGACTGAGTTTTATACCGTCGAAGAACGCCGCCTTATATCCGTCGCGACTATTCAGGCTGCGCTTGGATTTAGTTTTCGCATCACGGGTCTAGATTTGCGTGAGGCTCAGGATTTAGCGCTGCTGCTTCGCGCCGGTGCGCTTGCGGCACCCATGTACATTGTAGAAGAACGCACGATCGGCGCGCAGCTTGGTGATGAAAATATCAGCCGCGGTTGGCGCTCGGTCACTTTCGGATTTGTCTGCGTTTTGCTGTTTATGCTGGTGTATTACCGATGGTTCGGGCTGGCCGCCAATATCGCGCTGACGACCAACCTAATGCTGTTAGTGGCAATCATGTCGGTCCTCGGTGCAACGCTAACGTTGCCTGGTATTGCAGGTATCGTTTTAACCGTTGGTATGGCGGTGGATGCAAATGTGCTTATTTTTTCGCGCATTCGTGAGGAGCTTAAAGAACTTGCACCTCAGCAGGCCATACAAGCGGGGTTTGATCGCGCGCTGTTGACCATTACAGATGCCAACGTCACCACCTTCTTTGTTGCCATTATCTTGCTGTCAATCGGTAGCGGTCCGGTACGCGGCTTCGCCGTGACGTTAGCGGTAGGTATCGCGACTTCTATGTTCACCGCGATATTGGTGACACGCGGAGTCATTAATTTGATGTATGGCCGACGCAAATTGGAATCCTTGAAGATATGAACGTGCCAAGCTTCGATTTTATGAGCAAGCGTAAGATTGCCACCATTATTTCCGGCATTCTGTTGGTAATTTCGGTCGGGTCCCTCAGTTTGGGCGGCTTGAATATGGGCCTCGATTTCACCGGCGGTTCTCTGGTGGAGGTCGGTTTTGCGGAAGAGGTTAGACCGGATGACGTGCGTCAGTCTCTGGAGAGCTCAGGATTTAACGACGGCACGGTACAGTACTTCGGTTCTAACAAAGACCTCCTGATTCGTATGCCGCCGCAGACAGCGGACAATCAGTCTGAGTTGGGTGACGCGATCTTTGCATCGCTGCAGCAGCAGTTTCCAGAGGTTTATCTGCGTCAATCGAGTTATGTCGGGCCGGCTGTTGGGCAAGAGCTCACCGAGAATGGCGGCTTGGCTTTGTTGGCGGCGCTGATCGTCGTCATGATTTATATATTGCTGCGTTTTACGAAGCAGTTTTCCGTTGGTGCGGTAACGGCGTTGGCCCACGACGTGATAATTGTCCTGGGCTTTTTTGCGGTGTTTCGCTGGACCTTCGACCTTACCGTGCTGGCAGCCCTCTTGGCGGTGATCGGCTATTCGCTGAACGACACCATTGTCGTGAGCGATCGTATCCGCGAGAACTTTCGTAAGCTGCACCGGATGCGTCCGTTTGACATCATTAACCTCTCACTGAATCAGACTTTGGGCCGCACCTTGGTAACGTCTTTAACCACCTTATTAGTATTGTTAGCGCTGCTTTTCGCTGGAGGCGAGGTGATTCGCGGATTTGCTTTAGCATTGTCTTTGGGCGTTTTGGTTGGTACGTATTCTTCCATTTATGTCGCGGCTAACGTTTTGCTTGCGATGGATCTGACCAGAGAAGATCTGTTGCCACCAGAGACCGGCGAGCAGGGCAACGAAGACGGAAGCTATCCTTAGCTCAAGTGGCTGTTATGTCTCGTTGCCATTTCTTTTCTTATCGCTGACAGCGGCTCGAATAACACGAGCTCGGTCTTAACGCCCTGCTAACGGGTTGAAGCAGCTCACCAGGTAAACCAGTAGCCGGTCTTGTCTTTGCGCAGTTGTGAAGCGCTGACTGTGGTCGCACCTTCGGGTGGACTCTAGTTTTGGTTGAGTATCTGAATTAAAGGACGGAAACATTTAGGGGTGATGGCTACGATATCGCCCGAATCCCAAAAGCCCTCGCCGCCCTGAAAATCGCTAATAAACCCGCCGGCTTCCCTAACGATTACAATCCCTGCTGCGATATCCCAGCGACTCAGCCCCATCTCAAAGAAGCCGTCGGTCCGGCCAGCGGCTACATAGGCGAGGTCCAAAGCGGCGCTACCCATGCGTCGCATACCGCGACAGGTGCCGGTGAGTTGATTGAGGCTGCGGCTATAGTCTTCCAGACGGGTCGATACGGCGCCGGGTGGAATCCCGCTGCTAAGCACGCATTCTTCCAGCTTTGCGCGGCCACTGACGCGAATGCGTTTGCCATTTAGCTGGGCACCGGCACCTCTGCTGGCAACAAACTCTTCGTTGTTTAAAGGATCAACGATAACGCCGTGCTCGTAATGACGGCCTTTGATGACGCCGATCGAAATCGCGAAGTGCGGAATACCCTGAAGGAAATTCAGAGTTCCATCTAACGGGTCAATGACCCAGGTAAATTCGCTGTTGGCCTCATGCAAACCAGATTCTTCTGCGATGATGCCGTGGTTAGGATAGGTTTCCCGAATTTGTTCGATGATGATGGATTCGGCCGTGCGATCAACGTTGGACACAAAGTCATTGCGAGCTTTACTGGTTACCTCGAATGAGTCCGGCCGGCCAAACGCGACTGTCAGGTAGTCTGACGCTTTGCGCGCTGCGCGAAGTGCAATGTTCGCCATTGGTTGCATGTGGTTGTCCTTAGTTGGCATGATGCGGCGCTTTGCATGCTACGGCTTCAAGCTCTGCAAGCCAATCAGATTCAGTTAAACAGGACAGATACTGTGCTTTGTGTGGCTTAACAAGGTGGTTCATTGAGTGTTAGACCAAATCAAAATTGTGTTAGTCGAGCCTAGTCATCCAGGCAACATCGGCGGCGCGGCGCGCGCCATGAAAACCATGGGTTTGAGCCGGCTGTCCTTAGTCAACCCGCAGCGTTTTCCCGATCCGCAGGCGGACTGGCGCGCAGCGGGCGCGCTGGACGTGCTGGATACAGCTGAAGTGGTGAGCGACGTGGCGCAGAGTATTGCCGACAGTCATTTCGTGATTGGTACAAGCACTCGGCTGCGGCACGTGCCATGGCCTGTGATCACACCAAGAGAAATCTGGAATGTGCTGGCGCAACAGCCACAATCGGCACAAGTGGCCATTTTGTTTGGGCGCGAGGATAGCGGCCTTACGAACGAAGAGTTACAGCGATGTCAGTGTCATTTGCAAATACCCGCTTCGCCCGTATACGGCTCCTTAAATCTAGCGATGGCTGTTCAGGTGGTAGCTTATGAACTCTTCGGCGGGTACGACTCGCGGCGGCAAGATCAGGCACCGCTATACTCGAAAGACTCAATTGATGGCGTCGAACACGACGGCGCGGAAGCCGAGCAAGCCGAGACTGACTCGCCGCTAGGACGACGCATTTGGGATAAACCGCCGGCAAATCAGCAGCAGTTCGAAGGCGTTATGCAACAGCTAGAGGAAACCCTGTATGCGAGCGGTTTTGTCGATCCGAATTATCCTGGTTATACAATGACCCGTCTGCGGCGGATGTTTGTGAGGCAACAGTTGGATCAGACTGAAGTACAGATTCTGCGTGGTGTGTTGCGTCGGCTAAGCGCTACCAAGCGGACTTGATCTAGCTCGAGTGGGGCTGTCTCGGATGGGGCTGTCTCGAATGGTAACTGTCATAATGCGAGTGATCTTTCGCGCCGCCTTTTGTGGTTTGATTCAGGTATAGGCGACCAAAATTACGGGACGGCATGCTATTTGCGGAAAACCAAAGTGTTTCGAAAATCTAAAGTCCCCAGCTATTACGCCGAATACTTAGTGACGCTGCGGCTAATACGGCTAGTAGCAGTCGCGCATGTCTCTTCTTTGGTGCAAATTTTAGTTTCGGCTTATGACTATGACGAACATCGAGCGCAGTGATCTTGTTTTTCGCAAAAGGGCTGCTAGGCTTTACGTATCAACACGGCAGGCTTCTATGCACAGGATTGTTGTCTTAAATTCTAAGGGCGGATCGGGGAAAACGACGGTTGCGACCAATATGGCTGCAGCGTTGGCCAGTGCTGGCCACTCACCGGCTTTAATGGATTTTGACCCGCAGGGCTCAAGCATGCGCTGGCTCGAGCGCCGTGAGCTTTCACGACGCCCGATACGTGGTATAGCCGCTTATGAGGTTTCGGGCGGGGTGACGCGTGCCTACCAACTGCGTTCACCACAAGATTGCGATTACGTTGTGATCGATACACCAGCGGCTTTAGACCGTACCGGATTGGTGGAAGCAACTCGCGGCGCTGATTCCATTCTGATACCAGTCATGCCTTCTGCGATAGATATTCACGCCGCAGTAAAGTGTATTTCCGACCTGCTGCTTGTTTCCAAGCTCCGGCATGCGGATAGACGCGTTGGTATTATCGCTAACCGGGTCAAGTCGAATACAGTGGTCTACCAGTCGCTACTCAAGTTCATCAATAGCCTCGACATTCCGTTAGTGGCTACGTTGCGAGATACCCAGAATTACACCTCTTGTTTTGATCGCGGCATCGGTGTCGCAGAAATGCCTAAGTGGCAGGCGAGAAAAGACGAAGAAAGCGTGCGTAGTCTCGTCAACTGGATCCGCCGAAATAACCAATTAGAGTCTCTCTGCGCTTCCTGATCTCTTTCGTAACAGCTGAAACCTACACGGCCTTCGGCTCGGACCTGCTGGTTACCTCATCTA
>DJYW01000070.1:5596-6001 GCA_002450255.1 Gammaproteobacteria bacterium UBA6968 | reverse complement strand
ACGTGAAGAGGCGAGCCTGGACATCATTGGCTATCTGCTCACACAAACCGCTCTACCAGACCCCGACTTGGTAGATCAAATCCTGATGATCTTCAATGCCATGATTTCCTTAGCAGCGCACCAAGTCGTTAAGACCGCGAGCGATGAGACCATTAACGAGATCAGACAGCTTCTCAAACCGCTCTCTCTCGCCGACGCAACAAACAATGACGCAAACCACGGCGAGGCGCGTTTTCGATTAATGCAGCACTTCATACTGGCCAGCGAAAACTTGCCGCTACAGCTCGTTGCCCGCACCCTGTTCAACCAATTCGCTCCCAATATGAGCGCGGTTGCTGACTACGCCTCACCAGATCGAGAGCGTTATGCAGTTTACGCAAGACAACTCGATAGAGCCCTGACGGG
>DJYW01000070.1:0-5178 GCA_002450255.1 Gammaproteobacteria bacterium UBA6968 | reverse complement strand
GCGCAACGCGGCCAGGAGGCCGTAGCATAATGATGAGAACGTTTGTAATACCGATGGTTATTGTGCTGGTTTTTCTTTCACTAGCCGCCACTTTAATGGCTACTTCCCCGGTACTAGAACCCTCAAGCGACAGGCCCGAGCCGCTGACGGTTAGAGTGCAAACCGTGGAGAGCGAGTCCATAGAGCTAAAAGTGCACTCTCAAGGCTCTGTGGTCCCATCTACTATCAGCCAGCTGATCCCAGAAGTTTCTGGCCGCGTGGTTTGGACCTCACCCAGCCTAGTCGCAGGTGGTTTTTTTGAGGAAGGCCAAGAGCTCGCAAGAATCGATACACTGGATCATCGGAATTCAAGAGATAGGGCCAAAGCAGCATTGAAGCGCGCCACAGCGGAAGTGGAGCATGCACGCTACGAGTACAGCCGCATGCGAAGTTTGGCCGAGCGCAAACTCGTCTCTCGATCGGCGCTGGAAAATGGCTTGCGCGCTTACAGAGTGACTCAAGCGGCTTTTGAGGACGCGCAAGTTAGCTTTGATCAGGCCGAAGAAAACCTCAAACGTACAACTTTGCGCGCACCATTCACCGGTTTAGTCCGCGCAGAGAACATCGACATTGGTCAGTTCGCGTCTCGCGGTCAAGCGATTGCTACTCTCTACGCCAACGATGTAGTAGAGGTACGGCTGCCAATAGCAGACCGACAACTTGCGTTTTTGAATCTTCCGCCGCTGCGCAACGGTAACTTCCCGGCATCGATGCAGCCAAACGTGAAGCTAAGCGCGGAATATGGCGGCCAGGTTCGCGAGTGGTCTGGAAAAATAGTGCGCGCCGAAGCAGAAATCGATACGTCGAGTCGCATGGTACAACTGGTAGCTCAAGTCAAAAGCTCCGAGATGTCACAAGAATTGTCTGTGGGGCTCTTTGTCACTGCGGAGATTTCGGGCCTTGCCGTTGACAACATTATTAGCTTACCCCGCTCTGCCATGCGCAACGATGACAACGTTTTGGTAGTCGACGCAGACAACCGACTGCGATTTCGTAAAGTTCAGCCGCTGCGACACTACAAAGACATGGTGCTAGTGGCAGATGGGCTTGAGGCCGGAGAATTGGTCTGTCTTTCAGCTGTGCAGACCGCCATCGACGGCATGGCGGTAAGACCGGTTACCCAAAATTTATCTGCTGCGCTGAGGAACTAAGCCTACATGTTTACTGCGATTCGTTGGTTCGCCAACCATCCGGTAGCCTCAAATTTATTGATGATCATGCTTCTTGCCATGGGTTCTTTTGGTACCTATATCTCCACGCAAGAAGAATTTCCAATGTTTGACGTGCCATTCGTGCGAATTGGTGTGCCCTATCTGGGAGCGGCGCCTGTAGAAGTCGAAAAAGGCGTTTGTATCCGAATTGAAGAGGCTATTGAAGGAATCGAGGGCATTGATCGAACAATCGGCGGGGCGGTAGAAGGCTATTGTCAGATTCTCGCGGAGATCGACCAAGACGTCGATAAAACCGTCGTACTTGGTGAAATCAAGAGCCAGGTGGACGGGATCAATAGCTTCCCCGTAGAAACCGAGAAGCCTATTGTTGCGAAAATCACTCGTGCTCGGCCCGCGGTCAAAATTGCTCTAAGCGGCGATACCGACGAACGTACGCTAAAAGAATTGGCTCGTGACCTGCGCGACAACCTTGCCAGAGTCAGAGGCATTTCCATGGTAGGTGTTGACTACATTCGGCCATACGAAATATCAATCGAGGTGTCAGAGCAAACCCTACAAGAATACAACCTCACACTTGATAACGTCGCTCGAGCTATTCGAGCTTCATCCTTTGACATGCCAGGGGGCACAATTCGATCGAGTGGCGGCGAAATTCTTATTCGCACTACCGGGCAAGCCTACCGCGGCGAGGAATTCGAGGAGGTCGTCGTACTAACACGCAAAGACGGTACCCGGCTTTTGCTTAGAGATATCGCAGAGATTCGAGATACATTTGAGGAGTCGTTTCTGCTGGCTGAATTTGACGGCTCGCGGGCTGCCATGATCAACGTCAACCAGGTTGAATCCGAAGATTTGATCTTCATAGTCGATGCTACCAAACGTGAGGTAGAGAAATTTAAAGCGAAACTGCCCGAGGGTATTACCGCCACTATCTGGATGAATGGGGCCGACACCCTAAACGATCGGTTATCTATATTAGGCAAGAGCGCGGGCTTCGGGCTGCTGCTGGTATTAGTGATCTTGGCACTATTTTTAGAATTCAAACTCGCGCTGTGGGTGGCTATCGGCATACCAGTCGCTCTAATGGGTGCAATCGGAATGCTGCCCTTCACTGACATCAACATCTCGAGCCTCACGGTTATGAGCTTTATTTTGGTACTTGGCATCGTTGTCGACGATGCCATTGTTGTCGGTGAACGGGTTTACGGCCACGAGCAAAATGGTAAATCAAAACTCCAGTCTGCTATCGATGGCACTTGGGAAGTCAGCACACCAGTCATCTTTGGCGTTCTAACCACTATCGCAGCATTCCTACCGCTGGTAATGGTAGAGGGTCAGATGTCAGACTTTTTTGCGCCGCTTGGCTGGATGGTCATTTTTTCGTTGATCTTCAGCATCGTCGAGTCACAGCTAATTCTGCCCTCGCACCTAGCGAACCGGCGACAATCAACACAGGGCAATCGCTTCACTCAGGGGTTCAAGAAACTCCAGCGCACACTGGGTGACAGCCTTACCAACTTTGCTCAACTCAAATATCAACCATTCCTCAGCAAGGTTGTCGCCTGGCGCTATGCAACGACAGCAATTTGTGTGGGGCTGCTAATCGTCGCGTTATCCATGATCCTTAGTGGCCGTGTGGTCTTTGGTTTCTTCCCACCGGTGGAGGGTGACTTGGTGTACGCAGGTTTGGAAATGCCTGAGGGCACACCGGCATCTGTCACGCTCGAGGCCGCAACAAAAATCGAAAGAGCCGTGTCCATCGTCAATGAAGAATTGACCCGGGAACTAGCTCTCGACAGCGATTTGGTCGAACACACCTTCCTCACCGTTGGGAAAAAATCTGAACGCCAAGGTCCGGGAGGCCCAGGCGGTGGTTGGGGCAGTAACATCGCCGAGATCGTGGTCGGACTCGCCCCGGTGAGCCAGCGCAAAGAATTGTCTGCTGACATCGTTGCGGACCGCTTACGCGAAGCAGTGGGTGCAATTCCCGACGCAGTGAGACTGACCTACGACGCGGATCAATTTGGCACTGGCGCTGCCTTGGAATATCAACTCAGAGGCGACGACGTAGACGAACTGAGATTTGCGGCCGAGCAAATCAAAGCCGAGCTGACCAAATTCGGCGGCGTATTCGACATATCCGATTCCTGGCGAACCGGCAAACAAGAGATTCAGCTCGACTTGTTGCCTGAGGCTAGAAATCTGGGTTTGACCCTAAATGACTTAGCAGTACAAGTACGCGGGGCTTTTTACGGCGCCGAGGCGCAGCGCATCGCCCGCGGCAAAGATGACGTTCGAGTGATGGTGCGTTTCCCAGAAGCGGAAAGAAAATCCATCAGTAACCTGGAAGATATGTACATCCGCACTCCGGATGGGTCGCAAGTGCCGTTCTATTCTGTCGCTAGTTTTAATATCGCCAGGGGCTACTCGGTGATCAATCGCTACGACGGCAGACGCAACGTATCTGTTTCTGCGGACGTGGATCGAACGGTTGTGGCGCCTGAGGAAGTGGTCAAGGCGTTAGAAACCAGTGTTTTACCTGCCATCCGCGCTCAATTTCCCGGCCTCGATATCGAGATGGGTGGCGAGCAAGAGGAACGAAACAAATCGCTAACGGGACTGGCACTTGGAGCATTTCTATCGCTTTTGCTCATCTACATCTTGTTAGCGGTGCCGCTGAAAAGTTACATGCAGCCCTTAATCATCATGAGTGTCATACCCTTTGGGGCGGTGGGCGCGATAGGCGGTCACTACTTGCTAGGTTACGACTTGGTTTTCTTTTCGGCGCTGGGGATGGTTGCGCTGCAGGGCGTGGTAGTAAATGCATCGCTCGTCTTGGTTGATTCAGCAAACAGAAGCCGGGCAGCAGGCAAAAGTGCCTTGGAAGCTATCATTACCGCTGCTACAACGCGCTTTCGCCCCATCTTATTGACCTCTGTGACAACATTTATGGGACTGATACCCCTAATGTCTACACCCACCATTGCGACAATGATGTTTTTGCCTTTGGCAATATCGTTGGCGTGGGGAGTGCTGTTTGCCACCGTTATAACCCTGCTGTTGATACCAAGCCTTTATGTAATTTTGGAAGATTTTGCGATAGCCAAGGCTAAACGCAGCAAAACCTCATCTGGGGACTTCGCCGGCGTGCTTGCTAAGGAATAGGGCGCGTTGCGCAAGGGGGAGTGCGTCTAATCAGTGTCCTGGCCAAATCCGATTGGCCGGCTTTTGTCGATGTGTCATAACCAAGCGATTCGGTTATTATTTAACTGACAGTTAAACCGCGGAGAGAGAAGATATGACTGAAGCAGTCCTAGAGAATCCTGATCTGTTTGATCTAACGATGTCAGAAGAGGCGCAGCCGCTTCTGGATGCCGTAAAAAAACACATTAAAGAAAATGTTGACCCTATTACCGAGGAGTATCATCGCCTGGGCGAAGGTCGCAAAGAACACTGGGGCTACGGTGACGGGCAGCTTGAGTTGCTCGAAACCGCAAAGCAAAAGGCCAAAGATTCCGGCCTATGGAACTTTTTCTTGCCTGATGCAGATACTGGAGAAGGTCTTAGCAACCTCGACTATGCCTTTATCGCTAACGAGCTTGGCAAGAGCCCACTCGCTTCAGAAACGCTAAACTGTAGCGCACCTGATACCGGCAACATGGAAGTCCTTGAGCGCGTCGGCACCCCAGAGCAAAAAGAACAGTGGCTGAAGCCCCTACTGAACGGCGAGATCCGGTCTGCATTTGCCATGACCGAGCCTGCTGTACCCTCTTCTGATGCCAAGAACGTTTGCACCCAAGCTGTGCTTGATGGCGACGAGTGGGTGATCAACGGTGAGAAGTACTACATTTCAGGTGCCGGAGACCCACGCTGCAAAATCATGATCACCATGGTTAAGACCAGCCCAGACGCGCCCGCTCACAAGCAGCAGTCTCAAATCCTTGTGCCTATCGATGCCAAGGGCGTG
>DJYW01000069.1:45032-45185 GCA_002450255.1 Gammaproteobacteria bacterium UBA6968 | reverse complement strand
GTTGGAATGATGTCGGCTCCTGGGCTTCACTATGGGACGTGGGCGATAAGGACCAAGCGGACAATGTGGTGGTCGGCGATGCCATACTACACGACACTAAAAGCTCCTACGTTAGGGCCGACGGTCAATTAGTTGCTGCGGTTGGTGTTGAGG
>DJYW01000069.1:39508-44717 GCA_002450255.1 Gammaproteobacteria bacterium UBA6968 | reverse complement strand
GGTTGGTGTTGAGGATTTGGTCATCGTCTCGACAAAGGACGCGATTTTGGTGGCTCATAAAGACCGGGTTCAGGACGCGAAGGTTATTGCAGGTCAATTAAAATCAGAATCCCGCAGCGAGTGGGAGGTGCATCGTGAGGTGTATCGGCCCTGGGGTAAGTACGATTCAATTGATAATGGAAAGGGCTATCAGGTTAAGCGAATCACTGTGAATCCTGGGGCGAAACTGAGCGTGCAGATGCACCATCACCGCACTGAACATTGGGTCGTCGTCTCTGGTGTGGCTCAGGTGACGAAGGGTGAAAGCACTTTTTTACTGTCAGAGAATGAGTCGACATACATCCCGATCGGCATCAAACACGCGTTAGAAAATCCTGGGGAATCATTATTAGAAATAATTGAAATACAGTCCGGATCTTATCTGGGCGAGGATGATATTGTCAGATTTGAGGATCGTTACGGACGCGAATAAAAGGCCCTCTACTGCGCCAAAATAACCTTGTAAGTCGCCGTTACTAAGCTCCTGCATTCATGGGAGCAGGCAAGGGTGCCCATTGCTATCCCGCTGTTGACCTTTCCCCAGACACACTACCACGGTGTCTATTTCCCCCTTAATGCAACAGTTCTAAGGTAGCGTTTCCCTGTTTCTGCCAGTACACACTACGCGGCAGATTGACCGAAGGCTTACGGGGTCGCTCATCATCGTAATAAAGCCGCCAGATCCAAGCTTTTTTGCGGTGGCTTACCTGTTTAGATGTAAGCCAGTTCGATCCCTTACGCTTCGCACCAGTTCGAGGATGCCGTTCGAGATGCCAGTTCCCCGCAAAGGTCATCTATCTTGGCGCCAGCCTCATGCTGATTGATGCCCTGATGACTTCTTCTTCGTTGTAGCGTTTCTTCATTGTGAGATCTCCTGATCTGTCACTTATCGGAAATTCTCATCCAACTTGTGGTGCTAATCTTGGAGCACTCGTCAGACGAGCGAAAAAAACCAATCGCTGGCACCGTACGCTTTATCTTTAACTGGCGGCACGCCCAGCCCGTGAATTCGCATAATGTGTATTATGTTAAATATAAGATTTAGAAGCTAGCTACATTAAAGACTAGCCCAAAGCCGCTCGTGCACATAATAAATCAGAAATTTTGCGAAGAACTCTACTCCACCAATGATCAGGGTTTGATCAAGCGCTCCGGTGACCGCGTACGCAATAACGATTGTCGTCAACGTAGCGACGACTCGCCAACTGATCGATTTCGACAAACTTCTTAAATGGGTTTCTTTTTGCAAGTTGAATCTGGTTTGAATGCTTGATTGGTTTCGCTGCTCACATTTTGCCTACAGACTAAGCTCACTCAACGATCTTCCTGACTAGTTTCTCTACACACGGCTCGAGCGCCTGGTCAGCTGTATGCAACTCGAGTTCGGGTGACAACGGCGCCTGGTATTCACTGTTGATCCCGGTCAGGTTCGGCAATTCTCCGTTGCGGGCCTTCTTGTAGAGACCTTTAGTATCTCGAGCCTCAACGGTTTCAAGCGGTGCATTGACAAAAACCTCGAGAAAATCACCTTCTGCGAAAAGTGATCGAGCCATGTCTCGCTCTGAGCGAAACGGCGATATAAACGCGGCAAACACAACTAAGCCCGCTTCGACCATCAACTTGGCAACTTCTGCGGTGCGGCGAATGTTCTCAACGCGGTCTGCATTTTTAAAACCGAGATCTTTGTTCAATCCCTGGCGCATATTGTCACCATCGAGCACATAGGTTCGGTAGCCTTGCTTATGCAAAACCTGTTCTGCGGCGTTGGCTATGGTCGACTTACCAGACCCGCTCAGGCCGGTCATCCAGATCAGCTTACCTTTGTGTCCGTTCAGAGTTTCACGACTGGCTCGGTCTACGACCATTATTTGCGCATGCACATTGCTGGATCTGCGTAGCGCGAAACTAATCATCCCGGCTGCGACGGTGCTGTTGCTGTAACGATCAACTAACACCAGCGCACCAAGGACTTTGTTGGTGCTGAAAGGTTCGTATGCAATGGGCTTGCTTAGGGTTAACGTGACTTCAGCAATTTCATTCAACTGCAATTCATGGCAGGACTGATGTTCGAAGCTATTCACGTTATAGCGGTACTTGATGCTTGATATGGTCGCAGCGACTTTGTTCGTTCCCATCATCAACCAGTAGGATCGGCCTATATATCCAGCTTCTTGCGCCATCCAAACCATCTGTACTGCAAACTGATCCGCGGTCTGTGCAGGCGCTTCCGCGGCGGCGAGCACATCGCCCCGAGATAAGTCGATTTCGCGATCGAGAGTCAGTGTCACCGCTTGATGGGTAAAGCCTTGCGCTAGTTCCTGATCGAACAGACAAATAGATTCGATGTGTGCAATCTCTTCAGAGGGCAAAGCAACCACCCGATCACCCGGCTTAATCTGACCACTTGCAATCGTGCCTGAGTACCCTCTGAAATCAGCATTCGGTCGGTTTACCCATTGCACAGGAAAGCGGAACGGCGCGTCGAGTTCCGCCCTGCCGGGGCGCACCGTTTCCAGAAATCCGAGCAAGGTCGGACCGCTGTACCAGTCAGTATTTTTTGACCGCTCAATGACGTTATCGCCTTGTAAAGCCGACAATGGGATAGGCGTCACGCTAGCAAAATTGAAATGATCGCGAAGAGTCTCGTAGTCGGCGACGATTGCGTCGAATCGGTTCCTATCGAAATCGACTAAATCCATCTTATTGACTGCAAGCACAACATGCTCAATGCCAAGTAACGATGCGATAAACGAATGTCTTCTGGTCTGCGTCAATACACCCTGCGATGCGTCCACTAGGATCACCGCAACATCCGCCGTGGAGGCGCCTGTCACCATGTTTCTTGTGTACTGCTCATGGCCGGGCGTGTCAGCCACGATAAACTTGCGTTTGTCGGTGCTAAAGAATCGATAGGCAACATCTATTGTGATGCCCTGCTCGCGTTCCGCTGCTAGGCCATCGACTAGCAGCGCGAAGTCGATCTCTTCGCCCTGGGTGCCCATTTTTTTCGAATCTTTACGCAGTGCCGCAACTTGATCCTCAAATATCATTTGCGCTTCGTAAAGCATGCGGCCGATTAGTGTGCTTTTACCGTCATCGACGGAACCGCAGGTAATGAAGCGCAACAAATCGAGACCGGATTGCTCTTCAATATACTGGTCGATTTGCTGATGAACCGTTGACGAAATTTGTTCTGACATGGCGGGCTCCTTCAGAAGTATCCTTCTTGCTTTTTCTTCTCCATGGATGCGGCTGAATCACTGTCGATCGCCCTACCCTGGCGCTCACTGGTTTTGCTTTCTAACAGTTCTAGCAATATTGCTGGGAGATCGTCAGCAGCCGAGTCGATGGCACCAGTCAGCGGGTAGCAACCAAGGGTGCGGAACCGGACTCGGCGAGTCTCAATGGATTCGCCAGGCAGGATTTGCATCCGGTCGTCATCAACCATAATCAGCATGCCGTCTCGATCAACGATCGGGCGTTCCGCTGCAAAATACAGCGGCACAATCGGAATATTCTCGCGATAGATATATTGCCAAATATCCAGCTCAGTCCAATTTGATATGGGAAAAACACGCACACTCTCACCCGGACGCTTCGACCCGTTATATAAATTCCATAGCTCCGGGCGCTGATTTTTTGGATCCCAACGATGTTTATCAGTTCGGAAGGAAAATACGCGCTCTTTCGCACGACTCTTCTCCTCATCACGACGAGCGCCACCAAAAGCAACATCAAAACGGTGCTCGTCCAACGCCTGCTTCAACCCTTCCGTTTTCATAATGTCGGTATGCAGCGCGCTACCGTGATCGAATGGATTAATGTTTTGCTTCACGCCATCAGAATTAACATGCACGATCAAATTCATCCCGGATTCTTTGGCCATGCGGTCGCGAAACCGATACATCTCCTGAAACTTCCAGCGTGTATCAACATGTAATAACGGGAATGGCGGCACGCCGGGATAAAACGCTTTGCGCGCCAGATGCAGCATGACCGCAGAATCTTTACCTATGGAGTAGAGCATCACCGGGTTTTCTGCGTATGCCATCACTTCCCGCATGATGTGAATGCTCTCTGCTTCCAGCCGGTCTAGATGGCTTAGCTCTGTTTGCGATGACGTGCTAGTCCGGCGCGCGCTCGAAATAGTCGCTTGATTCCCCATAGTGTTTTGTTCTCCCAAATCTGGATAAGCCGTTAGCGCGAAACGAATAAGACCGCCCTGATCCGTGACCATGTCGTGACCATCGTTTAGCGCCACCCAGTCGCGGGCGGTTGCCGACAACTGATCATGCGGAAAGAGCATTACCCGCCGAGGGCCAACGATCCGCTTTAGGTAGTGCAGTAGCGCATCCGATTCCGCATTCGGGGCAGTATTCAGGGCATCATTTAAAAATAACCAATAGCGACTGCCACGACGGTCGTTAACCATCAGCAACGATTGCCCCCAAGGCGTGACGTAAATCTGCGCAAACATAACGGTTAGGCGTTTCTGCTTGGCGGTCGCTACCAGATGGTCGGCTACAAGGTGCTTCAATCCCTGTTGTCGTTCAGCCAGGACATCGCCAAGTGTTAAAACGTCGGGTAGCAAACGGCTGGTTTGAATCAATCTTTCCGTCGTACGCACCGAATTGGATTGACTCTCACTCCGCAGAGCCGCGTGCAGGCGCGCCGTTGTCCAAGGCTGTTCGCCCACTTCATCCGAGGTATTCGCCAAAACAGCTTGAGGCAGCATTGATTTCCATTATGTCGCAAAATTCGAATAGTATATTTTTTTAGGCAAAAAAAAAGAAATAACATAGAATATGAATATATTTTTATTGGTTTTGTAAATTGCGACAAATGCGATGGGCCCTCGAAAACTCAACATGAACCCTCCCTACCCGCTATATCGCCTACCCGTTTGAACTGCCTCTTTGTCTCCGGATTGAAGCTCCTAACAAACGATGCCCATCGAGCCCGTCGGGAACGAACAGAAACGGGATTCGAACGAAAGGACAATTAAGCACTGAAGTAAGGAACTGCAGCCCAAAACAAGAAACCAAGGCATTGATCGAGGTGTGGTTAACCTAGCGCATATGCCAATGAATATGGCCGGCTAATGTGGCGCATGGAAGTGGCCGCGAGAAGTGATCGAGCGATTTGATCGGGCGATCTGGTCGAAAGGTAG
>DJYW01000069.1:16697-39138 GCA_002450255.1 Gammaproteobacteria bacterium UBA6968 | reverse complement strand
TCTGATCAAAAGGTCTGATCAAAAGGTACGATCCAATAAGGGTGCGACCCAATGATGTACCGAGCAGCGATGTTCGAAACGGGCGAAAAATTTCGCCGCTGCGCTAACCGTTCTTACCGGGCTAGCCTAATCTGCGCATTCACATACCCTGATTTTTCGCCTTGATCGATACTCGCGCGAGCAACGGTTATGCCGTGCTTTGACTCCAAGCCATCGAGCCATTCAACCACCTGCGAGAAGGATTGCTCCTGCAGATTGACGCTCACACTGCCATTGTTTTCGGGTTTTAACCGATTGAGCTTTAGCTGCGTCTGATTGGCCATATTGGTAATCAGGGGGATCAGCCCGGCTTCAGAGGGATCACCAGTTGCGCCGCCTGATTGTCTCGCCTCTCGCAAAGCGGTGTTGTTAAGCGCAATCCAATCCGCTAACTCCTGGGCCTGCCCGTGTCGTATTTGCGAAGCAGCCTGAAAATCCGCGAGCGGCTTCCAAATCAAGCTGTAAATGGCCACCAAGACCGTGAACACCGCAATCCCAACAATCACCATTCGATCGCTTTTGCTACGCGCCATAAAGCCTTGCCCGATGCTCGACTGCCTGATGGTACTTGCGAGATTTGCAGTGAAGTTCATGACTGATAGCTCGTCTTGATTCTGGCTCGAATCCGACTGCCCTCTTCCTCAGCATTGGCGACTTCGAGCTGAATACCCGTTTGCGACAACTTTTGCTTCAGCATTTCTAATTGTTCATATTGGCTTAGGGTCAGATCTATCAACAACTCCTGGCGCTGTTGGTTATAGGTCATCGAAGTAATGCGGTTATCTGCGGTAAGGGCGGCACTGGTTGCCACGCTCAAATCCAGAAATCCACCTTGCACTGCCTCGCCAGTGGCCGAGCGCTGGCCAACCTTACTCATTAGCCTCCGGCGCAGTTGAGTAGCGGAGCGCGGCGTACTATCGCTTGGAAACAGACTTTGATAGGCGGTCAAATTGTCTGCTTCTAAAAGCGCCGCTTGCTGACTGGACCAATAGCCTGAGGCAGCCATCAAGGTAGCTCCTAAGACAAACCAGACGCCAGCCATGGCTGCTAATGCAGTGAGTTGTTTGGTTTGCGGACGGCTTTGAGTGCGGGGTTGATACTTGCCTTGCAGCAGATTGATGGCCTGCGCATCTGCAGCGCAGTGTTGCAGCAGTTCTACAACGGATTGTTCCGGCTGAACCACATCAATCGCATCTTTAAGTTGCCCTCGTTCAAGTTCATCTAGCCGGCCTTCGATACAGATGACTTGCTCAGGTTCGATACTCTCTAACACCGCAACAAGATGCTCACGCTGAATCAGCGCCGCGTCACTGCTATTGACCACCAGCACGGTATCAGGACCGAACTTCAGCACCACACTATTCGCATTCTTAGCAAGCAAGCTAAGCAGATGCGCCTCTGGCCACATAGCGGTCGGGGTCGTTATCAAATCCGTGATTTGGCTAATGCATTGCTCTAACTTCGCCGCTTCAATCACCAGGCAATCCGCTGCTTGTCCTTGCATTAATTTGCGAGTCGCGATGTGCATCGACTCGATTTCGCCTGCTAGGTATTCTTCCAGGGCGTAGGGCAACGCGCGTTGCATCTGATTTGCGGTGCGGCCAGGCACGTCGCAGCGCAGCGAGACAGCCAGTTCGGTCGGCAACACAACACCGATTTGAGCCTGCTCCCCTGCATCCGTCGCCATCCAGTCGAGCAAGCTTGGCAGGTCATCGCCGTGCGCCCGCTCACCGTCGTCCGTCTCCGCTGTCCACCGCAGCGAGCGCAAATGTTTTGCTCCTTCGCTGGCACCACCAGACTCATTTTGGCTTTGCCGCGCGACAAAGTCCGCCGCCGTCAAAAGCGTCGGGTCCTGCAAAAACTGTAGCAATATCTGGGTCACACGTCGTCCTGCAAATCAGATTCGAAAAGAGTCTGCATTTGAAATAATTTACCGAAGTTACGTTGCAGCAATCTTATGGTGCCTCCGCTCTCCCGCTCCAAGGTCGATCTGAGGGTTACCGTGCTGTCATTTACGGTCACTCGCACATGTAACTCAAAATAGCGGCTCTGCACCGTTATATCTTCTTTTATCGCCGTGAACACATCGTAGCTCTGTATAAGTTCGTCAACATTTTGATAACGTCGTTCCACGCCAACAATACCCTCGGCAACGGCGATGCCAATTGTGTTGTCCAGCGCCGCAATGACCTCGGCCTTGGCCGTATTGATGTTTACTTTAACATCACTATCGGGAATTACGCAGACATGCGGCAGCAACAAGGCGATTTCGTCGCGCTCCACGCCCTCTAGCAAATAGAGCTCTGAAACGTCATATAACGGCTGGTTCGCGGTTCGATATGGCGGAATCCGATTCAGATAATTATCGTCCTCGGCACCGCTCGCTCTGGGTTCTGAATCCGCATCCGTCCAATCCATTAGCGGATCAATTATTCCGGGGTTAACGCCGAGATTTTGCAGCAGGAGCAGTAACCGTGTCCGCGCGCGATCTGCTTTGGCCTTGTCTTGGATGGTCAGCGAGTTCAGGTTAAAACAACCGTGCAGATCGCGCAGCCGTATCTCGATAAAGCCGGATTCATCTATCGCAAACGGGGTGATCGGCTGAGACCAGATCTCTTCCAAATGGTCAATTTCGCCGCTCAGCTGTTGGTCCTTGAACAAAACCTGACGCGCCAGATCCTCCGCTCCCAGCGCGTACTGCAGTGCCTGATTCTGACCAAACGTATTCTGATGTCGCTGCACGACCAGTTGGTGTCCGGAGAGCAGTCGAGTGGTCAACGCCATTAGAATCGCCACAATCAGCAACACGCTTATCAGGGCCACACCGCGCTGTTTATGTAACTGCCCGCGTTTCGTCGCGGCAGTATGTCGACCTGGGTCAGTGCTTTGAACACCTGCCATCCTTACTACCAGAGCTCGGATGAACAACAGTTTCCCAACACGCCACTTAATCACTTTTCTGTCCACCGTCTGAATTCTTAGCGGTGGCGTCTGGATCGCTATTTTGACCCGGCGCACTATCGCCACTTTGTTCAGGTACAGCACCAGGCCTCAATAACGAACTGATTTCGATAGGTGGCAATTCCCAAATCCGCTCAACAATGCCAAACGGTGCCATCTCTATGCGCATGATCACGGCTAACAGATACGGCACGTCTATCGGTCCGTCCTGAGGCGGCCAGAATTTGTGCTGCTGGCCCGCGCTATCGAGCACATAAAACTCAATGCGATCTACTTCGTCCAAGAGCTCCTGAAAAGCGGGCTCTGTGTCATAACTGCGATCCAGCACCCGCCAATAACCTCGGAACAGTTTGCCATCCTGCAGTCGATAGCCGACACGCTGTAGCTCTGACCGCGGCTGACTAAGTGGATTGCGCCAGCCGACTCTAGAAAACTCAATAAAGCCTTCATTACTTAGCAGCAGCGCGGGCACCCAATCACCAGAGTATTCGCGCACCGGACGCTCGCTGAATTGCATCACATCACGTTGAATCACCTGCATAGCGCGATGGATTTGCGCCAGCCGTTCGCCGCGATCCTTAATGATGTTTTGCGTCTGCACACTATTCGAAAGGATTTGGCTACTAAGCAGCCCTATGACCGCAAAAATCAGCATGGCTACAAGAATTTCAACCAGGGTAAACCCCTGTTGATTACGCCCACTGCCTACGCTTAATGACCGCGCTCTGTGCCGAGTTTGCAGGTGGCCCATTAATGCTGTCCCATCAAAGTGACCAAGTGTTCCAGCGGCCCTAACCGGTCTTCGTCGGTGACCAGAAAGATGTCTATTTCAACACGGCGGATAAGCTCCTGATCGGTGGCTTTCACTTCGGTTTCAATCAGCCACTCTTGGTCCGCCATATATTTTCGAGTGGCGCGTTTGCCCTCGGCTAAAGGGGCCTTATTCAGGCGTTGCGCGATGCGCATTTCATGAATGTGATTGCTCGCCACCCAATGCGCTAACGTACGCTGTTCCAAACGACTCGTCTGGCCTGCGGATTCGCCCAGCGCAACAGCAACAGAAGTACCCACAACAGCAATGACCAACACAGCAATCAACATTTCCAACAGTGTGAACCCGGCGCGACGCGCTGCCGTTTTACAGCGATGACTAATGGCTATTGGCGGATGCGGTCGACCTGAACGACTTGCGCTAAGGGACCGAAACCCTGAACCCGGGCGACTCGATCGCAATCGATTAGCGAGGCCGACAAGGCCAATTGGCGGCGCAAAGACAACACGTAAGCCCCTATGAATTCGCTCGAAGCCACTGCTCATTAAGGCTGCCCAAAACATTCTTAGCGCTCTTCCTTACGCGTCACTTCGGTAACCGAAAATCCGTCGGAGGCCAACGACCAGACCCACTCTTCTTCGACCTCGGCGGTCATTTGAATGACAAACGGGGTGACTTCACCGCTGGAAAAAAGAACGATATCCGGCACCTCAGCCTCTTCTCCATCACTCTGTTGAATGCCCTCATAGCTGTCGGCTTCGATTTTAAAAATAACCGGCAACTCCGTCTGTTCGAAGCCACGGCTAAAGACATTCATCCAAAGCCGGTTTTGGGCATCGTATTCGGCGAAACGATACGATCCATCAGCGAAGAATAAACCCCACTCACGATTACTTTGCAGCGCTCGATCGCGTCCCATTTCAATACGTAGCGCAAGCCGATCGGCAACGCCTTGCAAGGCATATTCCTGATCAGCACGCCCAACCGACAATGCCACTACCCCCATTGCGATAGCGATAATCGCGACCACAATTAGGATTTCAATTAGGGTGAAACCTCGCGCACCGGCCAAGCGCCGGTGCGGTCCGCGCGCCGCGGTTAGATCATCGAATGGAGAGTTATAGCCGGGGTTGGACGGGATCGCGCGAGGTGGCCGACCGCGTGGCTGGTTTTGACTGGGAGTTGGTGCAGCCCTGTGTGCCACCGGTCCAGTCAACGGATCTGAGGTGCAGGGTTCACGCACAGCTTTTGGATAACAGGCTACAAATCGCGCAGATGAATATCCGCATCCGTACCGGCGCCGCCTTCAACGCCATCGCCGCCTAGACTATAGATATTAAAATCGCCTTCTAAATTTTCATATACATATGGGACGCCCCATGGATCGACAGGCAATTTTTTGAGATAGCCACCGGCATTCCAGTTCTTGGCTTCCGGGAATCCGCTAGGACGCTCTACCAGTGCTTCCAAACCCTGGTCCGTCGAGGGATAGCGATAATTATCTAAGCGATAAACGTCTAGCGCTGAAGACAATGTCCGCAAATCAGTTTGCGCCGCTTGCACACGTACTGCATCCGGGCGCGACAGCAAATTGGGTGCTACCAATGCAGCCAAAATGCCCAAAATAACCACTACGACAAGAATTTCAATAAGAGTAAAACCCCTATTTTTCCTACACTTACGCATACTTAATTTCCTAACACTTAAACTCAAAATCGAATCTCGCTCAGCATCAAAGCAACCGCTTACTATGCCGCTACGCCACATTATAGGCCGGCTTCACACAATTTGATTCATGCTCAGCATCGGCACCAGAATCGCCATCACAATAAACATTACCAGCCCGCCCATAATCAATAGCATCATGGGCTCAAAAAGCTTCACTAGGGTACCTACAACCCGCTCTACCTCGGTTTGCTGATATTCAGCGACCCGCCCAAGCATGTTGTCTAACTCACCGCTTTGCTCTCCCGCGCCAACCATGTGCAACATCATCGGCGGCAGATGACCAACCCGCTCCAAGCCCATTTTCAGGCTTACCCCTTCGCTGACGGTTTGGGTAGCGTTCTGCAACCCCTGCTTTAGCCAGGTGTTATCGACTACGTCGCTGGCGATGCCCATCGCCTGCACCAGCGGCACGCCGGATTTAGTCAAAATCGCCAAGGTATTGGCGTACCGAGCGGCATTCGCACTACGCGCTATTTTGGCCACCAATGGCAAGCGAAACAAATTGCGATCCCAGCGTAGTTTAATGTGCGGTACACGCAGTAATTGACGTGCTGTTAGAGCAATCAGACCAATGGCAAGGAGCAACAGCCACCAATAATTTTGGAGTACCTCAGTAATCGAAACGAGCAATTCTGTATACCAAGGCAGCGATTGACCATTGTCTTCGATGACTTGAATCATATCTGGCACAACGTAGACCATCAGTGCGCCAACGATGCCGAAGGCCAGCACCAACAAGGCAATGGGATAAAACAAGGCCATTTCGACGTTTCGCGACGCGGTAAACTGGCGCTCCAGATAATCCGCCAGATTCGCTAACACCTGCGCTAAAAAGCCGGACTGTTCGCCGGCGGAGACACTGGAACAATACAGCGAGTTAAAGCTCGCCGGATGTTCTCGCAAACTATTCGCCAAGGTATAACCTTCAAGCACCTTACTGCGCACCGCCATAATCAATCCGCGCACACTCTGCTTGTCGCTTTGTTCCGCCGCCGCCGCCAATGCTTCTTCAAGCGGCAGGCTGGAGCCAACTAAAGTTGACAATTGCCGTGTAAACAACATGCGATCGAAGGCCGATAAGCGTCGGGTTAAAGAAAGCTGTAGGCCGCTACCGCTGGATCGCGACTGGGATAACTGCACTTCAATAGGTGCCAAGCCGTCATCGCGCAGTAACTGCCGAGCATGGCGGGCACTATCAGCTTCGATGACGCCTTTCTTTTGTTTGCCGCGCTTATCCAGAGCGTTGTATTCAAACGCTGCCATGGTCTAGTTCTCGAAATACAGGACGTTGCTGAACATTAGGTGAAGATCGGCGTTAGTCATCTAAACTCACGCGAAGTACTTCCTGCACGCTGGTTACGCCCGCTAAAATTCTCGCCTTACCGTCTTCGCGTATGCTCGGTGAACGCGTTCGAGCATAGGCCGACATATCTTGTTCGCTGGCGCAGTCGTGAATCATCTGACGCATCTTTTCGTCGAGAATGACCAACTCGTAGATACCGGTGCGGCCACGAAACCCGGTGTGCCCACATTCCTCACAGCCATTCGCGACGAAAACTGTCGCACTGGTCTCCTGTAGCAAGGCTAGCTCGCTGGCGTCGGCTGGCTTCGGTGTACGGCAAGACGGACATAAAACACGAACCAAACGTTGCGCCAAAACGCCGACTAAACTCGACGATAGCAAGAACGGCTCGACCCCCATATCCATCAGACGGGTAACCGCGCCTACCGCCGTATTGGTGTGCAAAGTGGACATCACTAAGTGACCGGTCAAACTCGCTTGTACGGCAATTTCTGCGGTTTCCAGATCACGAATCTCTCCCACCATCACCACGTCCGGGTCTTGTCGCAAGATGGCACGCAACCCGCGCGCAAAGGTCATATCTGCCTTGTTATTCACCTGCGTCTGGCCAATGCCAGGGAGGCTGTATTCGATCGGGTCTTCCACCGTTAAAATATTAATTTCACGGCTATTGAGCTCAGCAAGCGCGCCATAAAGTGTGGTGGTTTTACCGGAACCTGTTGGTCCAGTGACCAGAAAAATACCGTGTGGTTTGTGGACGATTTCGCGCAGCGCCTGCAAGCTGTGTTCTGCCATACCCAAGCGCGCCAGGTCTAATCGCCCTGCCTGCTTGTCTAACAAACGCAGGACGACTCGCTCACCAGCGTTGGATGGCATGGTACTAACGCGAACATCTACCTCCCGACCGCCTACGCGCAGTGAAATACGCCCATCCTGGGGAATGCGCTTTTCAGCGATATCGAGTTTGGCCATGACCTTGATTCGAGAGACCAAAAGCGGCGCTAACTCGCGCTTCGGTTGGACGACCGTGCGCATTACCCCATCGACCCGAAAACGCACGACCAGATCCTGCTCAAACGTTTCAATATGAACGTCAGAAGCCCCTTCACGAATAGCTTCCGCCAGAACCGCGTTGATTAAGCGAATGATCGGCGCATCGTCTTCCTGTTCCATCAGGTCTTCGGTCCGCGGTACCGAATCCGCCAAGCTGGCCAGATCCATCTCGTCGCCCAGGTCTTCTACCATCTGTCGTGCTTCGCTCGAATCTCTGGCATAAGCTTGAGCAAGCATCTCATCAAAGACCGCTTGTTCAACCAGGCGCAACTTGAACGGCCGGGCAAGATAACGCCGAGCCTCGGCCAACGTTCGTAATGCCGGCATTTGATAGGCCACCATATCCAATTCAGCATGACTTGCTGCGGCGTTAGAAATCACGACGCCGAAGCGGCGCGCGAAAGCAAAAGGCAGGTTATGGGTATTGAGCGCTGCTTCGACTACGGCTTCTTCTTCCCGATCAGATAGATCCGGATTCGCATTCAACGCCTGTTCCATCATTCACTCCGTGGTTGTTTTCGAGAGCAGTTTCCTGGTGCTCTCATTCGCTTGCGCCGTAAAGTTACCTTGTTTCGGCTGGGTCTGAATAAGCGGTGCAGACAAAACGACAACTGGCTCTGCCTCGCGGGTCATATCATAACAGTCTGGCCGATGATTACGCGAAGCACGCATTTTCTAACTGTGCCAGACGTCTATTCCAAAAGGCGATTAGACCAGATGATCATAATGCAACAGGTCAGAAGGCCGATTGTCGGGAGCCTGGGCCAAGCAGCGCAAGTTGGCTACCGCACGACAACACTAATTTGTGGCTGACTGTTTACCCTACCCACGCTGCTGCATAGTATGGCTAACCTAACTATAGGAGCGCTATATTGCAGTTTGTTGGCAGCCACATCATCTCGGTCGATCAATTCTCACGTAGCGCCGCAGACCAGGTCTTCACGGTTGCAGACCAACTCCGCCCTTACGCACAACGCGAAAAAATGACCCGCGTGCTAGAAGGCGCGATTTTATCCAACATGTTTTTTGAACCCAGCACCCGAACCCGCGTTTCGTTCGGCTCGGCGTTCAACCTTTTGGGCGGCGAGGTGCGGGAAACCACCGAAGTCAAAGCTTCCTCGCTCGCCAAGGGCGAATCGCTTTACGACACCGCAAGGGTTTTGAGCGGTTACAGCGATGTTATTGTAATGCGCCACCCGGAGGCCGGCTCGGTGGCCGAATTTGCTGAAGCCAGTCGCGTGCCCGTCATCAATGGCGGCGATGGTGCCAACGAACATCCCAGCCAAGCCCTGCTCGATCTGTACACCATGCGCACAGAAATGCAGGCATCCGGCCGCGGCTTAGACGGACTCACCATTGCATTAATCGGCGATTTAAAATTTGGCCGCGCCGTGCATTCGTTGTGCAAGTTACTCAGCTATTACGCCAACATAACATTGAAATTAATTGCCCCGCCCGAGCTGACTTTGCCGGCTGCAATCTCAGCCACGCTCCAAGCGGCAGGGCACACCGTCAGCACATTCGAAAATCTAAACGACGGCATCAGTGGCGTGGACATCATCTATGTAACGCGCACTCAGGAGGAACGCTTTCCGTCGCAAACCGAAGCCGACAAATACCGCGGTTTGTTCCGGCTCAACCAAAGCGTTTATACCCAAAACTGCGCGCCCAATACGGTGATCATGCACCCACTGCCAAGAGATTCCCGTGACCACGCGAACGAGTTGGACGATGACCTCAATGAAAATCCGAATCTCGCCATCTTCAGGCAAACTGATAACGGCATGCTTGTGCGCATGGCGCTTTTTGCCCTGGTATTAGACGTAGTCGACCAGGTCGACGTGCATGCCAAACCCGTATCGTGGTATGTCGGTGACCGCGCTCGCTAAGTTCCGCGGATCAAGGTGCAAAGCGAACCAACCAGTAATCGACAGCGCCTAAATAACAGGGCGAGAGCAAATAGCGGCAATCCATTTTCAGTCTCTAAGTGCTAGCCCGAAGGCGACCAATCAATATCTGCGCGCCGACGATAAAGCACAAAGTGATCGCCGTGAGAAGCCAAAGACCGTCACCGAACCCCTGACCCGGGATATACAGAATGCCCATTAGCAGCGGGCCAAGCACGCCGCCTATTTCGGCCGCGGAAAAGAAGATACCACTCGCAACGCCCGCATATCGCTCACCGATCTCGGGCAATTCGACTAAAATGAGTATAAGCACCGTCATCAGCGTTGACCGGGCAACGCCCTGCAGAAATAGGCCTAATACTAGGGATTGCGGTTGGTCAAACCGAAGCAATTTCGGCGCACGCCGCAGTAGCATCGGTAAGGAGCCGCTCCCGAAACGCGGGATCAGTCCAAGCCCGCGCGACCACTCGTGCTCCATTCTCGGGCCGCCAGGCTTCGGCCAGGTGCTCGAATTCTTCGATTTGCTGGGCGGACAACAACCCTTTTTCGATTAAGGCCGCCTTTACCGCCTCGGCGCGCGCTGCGATAGCGGCTACGGGTTTCTCACTCATGATGCCGCCGCCAAGTAACTGTCCCAAAGATCTACTACTACGGAATCGCGAGCAGAAGCGTTGTCCACGCTTGCGCTGGGCCATAAGTCTTGCGCAGTAAATTCAACATGATAGGTATGCTCTTTCCGATATTCGCCAGCATGCGCCGATGCATCAGGAAAACGGAACCTTGGTGCTCTATGCAGAATAACGCCGACATGACCACGACAGAATTTCGGCGCACGTACATGACCGGCTGGACCAATTGGTAAAACGCGCACACGATCCCCGACGTTAAACCGCGGTTCTGGCTGTGGCGCAAGGTCTGCCATCGGGTTTGCCGCGACAGGTCCGGCTAATGGAAATGCCGCACCGGCACGTTTAGTAAGATCCTTGGCATCGAGAAAGCCCTTCTCCACCAATAACGTTGTCGTGCCCGTTAGTACCCGCTCGTAGTAGTCGGCCAACAAATAATGTGGCGGCGACATGCGCTCAATTGAGTGGCGATACTCGTCCGCGTTGTGACTACGCATTACGATTTGGGTCGCCATCATCAGCGCAAAAGCTGTCGCCTGCCAAGGCTCATGAAAAGTCGGCTCGTCCACTTCGACAGTGATTGCGCCAAAACCCTGAGTGCCCCCCAGGTCGTGAATCCCGTCCATCCTTGCTCTCCCTTGGAAGTCCGCGTTACCGGTAGATATGCGTGATATGTCTCAGAAAAGCAAATCCTCAATAAGATTTAACGCCTACGCCGAATCATTGCGAGTATGTGACAGGTCACCACACAAGTGCAGCGACACAAATGATAAATACAGAGGAAGAACACAAGGACAAAGCATTAAAAGTCTGGCATTCCAAACTGTTGCAGCGATAGCTTCTTATCTACGCTTGGCCGCCATACAAAAAACCCGCGCATACAAGGCCGTCAGACTTGAGCAGCACAGCGCCTTCCTCTGCTTACCCCTAAAAGTAGTACTGATACCGCAGTGATACACGTCGATCCTCGATGAATCCGTTTGCAGTATCGTTGTCTTTACCGACAAACAAATAGTACTTGGCAGATTTTACGCGTTTAGACAGAACCATTTCGTAGCGGTTGCGGGAGACGTCGTTATCCATAGCCACACCATCTAAGTGACCTGCTCCGCCCCGATAGATATAGTAGGTCGCGGATAACATCAGACTTGGGTCGATGTTATGCATCAAAGTGAACTGCATTGAATAAAGGGGATCTTGTTCATAGGTTTGGTGGGTGATTCGATAATCGTCGTTTTTCGTTGTGAACATAACGTCGGTGGTCACCATGCCATCCCACTTTTTCGCCAACCGAGTGTGGTAGCCCAACTGAAATCCACCAGCAAAGCGATTGCCACCAAAATTGATCGCGCGGTCGCTGTCATAATCACCTGTTGGCACGACCACAAAGCCACCGAATACCACGTATCGTCCTTTCGCCTTGTCGGCATGTAGCCAGGTCACAAGCGCGGCAGCCGAATCCGTTATGCCGCTAGCGTCGCCTTGCGCAGCAATGCTGCCACCGGGGACCGCGCTTGCGACACTTGAATTGACATAAAAACCTGCCAATCGGTCTTTGATCATCAGGCTACGCGAGTACTGAATGCCAAGACTGTTGAACTCCAGTTCCGAACCCGTGTTTAGCGACTCACTGTCCCGGTACTTCTCACCTACCCTCACCGAATTTACTTCAAATCGGATTGAATTTTTTCCAGGCGGCGGCGCAATACCCTGGCCAGGGGGAATGTCGATGGCATAGCTCGCTACCGACATCGCGCTAATACCAACGAGACATAGCAGACGAGTCAGGACCTTGATCACTCAATTTCTCCAAATGTTAATAGGCAAAGCGACAAGCGGGCACAACCCAAACAGCAGCGCCGTTGCATTACGCTAACCTGCTTAGAATTCCAAAATCGCTCGGCCAGCTATTTCGCCATTGGCTAACGCGTCGGTGGCTTCGTTGATTTGGTCAATGCTGAAGCGCTCCGTGACCATTTGATCCAGAGCCAAATCGCCGTTGTCTTCCCATTCAAGAAAGCGCTGAAAGTCCCTATCCGGCGAACAGGACCCGCCAATGCTGCCGATAAATTGTTTTTCGTTAATCAGCAAATCTACTGCGTTCAGCTCCGCAGGCGTAGTCGGTACGCCTACCAAAACCGCTTTGCCCCCCGCGTGCGCGCCGAAGTGACCATTGCGGCAAGCCGCAACAATTTGCGCCATGGTCTGTTTGATGCCGATGCAATCGAACGCATAATCCGCGCCAGATACAGGCGCTCCCGCAAAATTGAACCGATCATTATTTATGGTGAGTTGATGAATGGCCGCGACCGGATCTTCCTTGCTGGCGTTGATCACATGGGTGGCGCCAAAGCGCTTCGCAAACTCGAGTTTTGCGTCATCAAGGTCGACGGCAATGATGGGCGTCGCGCCCGCCATGCGTGCGCCGACAACGGCAGATAAACCAACACCACCGACACCAAAGATTGCCACGCTCTCATTTGGCTGAACATCCGCCGTATTGATCACTGCACCAGCGCCCGTCATAACTGCGCAGCCGATGATAGCGGTCACA
Organism: Gammaproteobacteria bacterium UBA6968; assembly: GCA_002450255.1. Lineage (GTDB taxonomy): Bacteria > Pseudomonadota > Gammaproteobacteria > Pseudomonadales > Azotimanducaceae > UBA4421. The sequence continues at coordinate 26,195 of DJYW01000069.1, read as the reverse complement.
TCGGTTTTGATGTTTGGATCTACTTTCACCACATACTGCTGATCCGCGATGGTGTGGTCCGCCCAGGTAAATACATTCTGCGATATTGCCAAGCCTTCCATAAGTTGTAGCGACGCAGCTACAGGAGGCACGGTTTCCGCCTGCGCCTGACGCGGCACCCAGGTCACCATCACGACATCGCCAGGGGCAACGTGAGCGACCGCGCTACCGGTTTCAAGCACCACACCAGTGGACTCATGGCCTAACAGCACAGGCTTTTTGCGCGGCGCATGCATCTGATGCAATTGCGAGTGACAAACACCAGATGCGAACTGCTTCACAACAACTTGATTCGGACCCGGGTCAGGCAGTTCCAATGACTCGATCCGTAAGGTAGACGATTCGGCGGGCAATATGACGACGCGAGCAGGGGTTCCCATAACAATCTCCTCAATATAATTCTTACAGCCTCTTCAATGCGCTTGAGCATGGTCTGAACAGACGCTAAGTTCAATCGTGTAAATCGTTGCAAAGCACTGCGCGATATGGATACGCGAAACAGCCCTTTAGCCAAACAGGAAAAACCACATGAAACTACACGAAGCCCCATCGCCGAACGCGCGTCGAGTCCATATCGCAATGGCTGAGAAAGGGATCGAGATTGAACGCGTCCCGGTAGATATTCGTGCTGGCGAAAACCTCAGCCCCGAGTTTCTGGCGAAGAATCCCGGCGGCCGTGTTCCCGTACTCGAACTTGATGATGGCACCTTTATCGGAGAATCCGTGTCTATCTCTCGCTACCTCGACGCCATCACCGATGGCCCCTCTCTGTTTGGCGACACCGCATTGGCTCAGGCCCAGATCGATATGTGGCAACGTCGCGCTGAAATTAACTTCTTTAATGAGGTAGCGGGCGCTTTCCGTAATATCACAGCTATCTTTAAAGACCGCGAAACGTGCGTCGAAGCCTGGGGCCATGTTTGCGCCGCAAAGGCGTCCAAAGCACTTAACATGTTTGACGATCAGCTGGCGCAAACGCCCTATCTTGCCGGCGATCAATTTTCCATTGCAGATATTAGCCTGTGCGTCGCTGTGGATTTTGCCCGCGCTGTGAAGGTTGTTGAGTTGCCAGAATTGGACAATCTTAAGCGTTGGCAGGGCGAGCTCAAGACGAGGGCAAGCTTCTCAGCGTCGTAGCCATCGCTCAAAGCCCCAACAAGTTCACCTAGGTCGCTTAGTGAAGGCAATAAAACGTTTCAGGCTACCTGGGTGACTGGATAAGCCTCAGTCTGTCCCTCGCCATCACTGGTCCAGCTTGTAACAAAGGGTAAACGTTAGAAGCGGCAAAAATCGCGTAATCACCGTCGGCAACAAAGAGGACTTGCACGAACAGAAGCAAGATTCCAGATAGGCGAGCAATTGCGGAAAGAAAAGCGAGAGGCGCGGTTCTAACTAAGAAAAGCCGGATCCTAACTAAAAAGAGGCAATAGCGCGTAACCGACAAACGCCAATAAAGCGCCAATACCGGCAAGCTCGCGCAGCTGCGGCAACTCGATGAGTTGAAGGGAATAAGATTTAATACGTGCAATCATGGGTGCAACGATACTGTGACCGATCCAGCCTGCCAAAGAACAAATATTTGTATCGTTATGCTATCGGGCGAACAAGACCAGTCCAAACGCGATTGGCATGACGGCCAACCAAATCAATACCGCAAAAATCCCTTCGCGACCGCTAAGCCGGGCCAACGTCTCGCGCGTCAGTTCAAGCCCGACAAAAAACAATGCGACGACGAGCAAATGCTTGCTCGCCCACTTCAGTCCATCAATCAACTCGATCGGAAGCGGAAACATACTGGCCGAACCTGCCGCAGCTATGAACGCGAGCACGAAACCCGGTACCCGTGCGCGCTGCAACAGAACGCTGCCTCGTTCGCCGTTTTTCCACATACCCAGCACCACAACGACAGGTATCAACCAAAGGGTTCTACCAAGTTTTATGGTGGTCGCGACTTCTGCGGCCTCATCGCCATAGACCGCTGCTGTGGCAACCACTGAGCTGGTATCGTGTACAGCTAGGGCTACGAAAGCACCGAATTCCTCCTGCGTCATCGACTGCCACTCACCGAGCGGGGGCAACGCAAACAAAGCCAACATGTTAAGCAGAAATACCGCACCTAAGGCGAGGCCAATGCGGCCGGCATCGGCCTTGAAAAACGGTGCGCAAGCTGCGATGGCAGTGCCGCCGCATATCGCGGTCCCGATTGCCAGCAAGCTTCCTGTTACGACGTCAACCCGCAAGAATTTAGCTAGCAGCCAGCCAAAGATGAGCGTGGTTAGCACATAGAGCGTCACGACGCCAGAATAGGTACTGCTCAGACTGACCAGTGCCGCCGCGTTCATGGTCAGTCCCAGAAGGATAATAGCCGTTTGCAGACACAGCTTGGCTACCTTACTGCTATGCGCAACTGGGTTACGCCCAAGTAGCAGGGCACAAGCCGCACCACCCGCCAGGCCGACCGCCGGGTGCGCCAGCCACAACGCGGGTACTACCGCGAGGGTCAGGAGCGCGATGGTGCTCAGGCCTCCCTCAAAACCCAGGGCTCCTACCACGCGTGTAAAGAAATAATGCATAAGCTTAGAAGAATACAGGATATCGGCGTGAGCGTTTCAGATAACCGCTGACGCCGCAGTATCGATCAGATGTGCCAACCAGGTGCTTGCGAGCATTCTGTGCTGATCTTGACGTTGCGTTGGAATCGCTCGCCAGCAAATCCGGCGGTGTCGGCCTCAAATCAAACCAGATACAGCCCCGTTTGGAATCTACGCACCAAGTGCTAGTCGAGCTCTGCTTCTGCCGATAGCGTCTGATCGACAAACAATTTCGGCACTTCGAGAGCATGGGCTATGTCACACAGGGCACCACGCTCGGCCTGGCTCGATTGCCCGTCAGACCGGGACACCAGACATAAGTCGCGAATGACTTGCATGCGCTGCGGCACAGAGGTCAGCGATTTCACTTGCGCAATCCGATCAGTAAGCTCGGTTTTAAGCAGTGCGATATCCAGTTTGTCTGTGAGGGAATGCCGCCCGAAAAATGCCTCAAACACGGCTTTTTCCTGTTCTGATATACCACTACTGATGTCCGCAACGACTATGGCTCCGGCAAAGAGGAGCCGACGCATGGCTTCGGCTGTATCCGTTTTACCCTCCAGATATGAAGGCTCCATCAAGCTCATAAGTGACTCAATACCTATATCCAAATCATTGATATTTAACTTATTTTGGCCAATTAGCTCCGAGTCGTGAAACAACCTTATGGCTTTCATTCGCAGCGGGCTGAAGGGGTGCGTAAGAAACCAGTCTTCGGTAGGCGCGCCCTGCCCTGGTTGTCCGTTTTCCAGCTGCATTTCATCCACTTGAGCCAGAAAATCCTCGATGGAGAAACGGGCGTAGTGACCGCTCAAACCGCTCGCTAGCTTAAACAATGCATGAGCGACGGATTCCAAGTTTTCTGCGCAATAAGCACCAGCGCGGTCTGCGGATATCTCGGCATAGCGCGACCAGCTTGTGAGCGTTAAAGCCAGCTTCGGGTTGGGTCGATTCTGGCTGCGCAGGATGTAGCCGATAGGAATATCGTGATGTGAGTAAAGGTGATGTCCCAGCTCATGACCCATTACAAAGAGAATTTCAGAGGGTGTGAATGATTCCAGAATGGCGGAGCTGAACATCAAAAACAGTCGCCCTGCTTCCGGCTTGACACATGCGGCGTTGTAAATAGGGCTCGGATAAACATAGAGCTCTAGCGGCAGGTGCAGACCCAGCCTTTCGCGACAAGCATCAGCGGTTGCGTGCAGATCCTTCGCCATGGTTTGGCTCAATCTAACCGACGTAGCCAATAGCTGACGTCTGATCCCCAAATTGCCTTGTTCTGCTTGGGTTGCGATTTGCTTGTTCACGCGTTCTACGTCGGGATCCTTCAGCAATTGTTTAAAAAGCGCGAGGTCGTGCTGGCTGCGAAGTGATTGTGCATCCATAGCCGGTTTCCCCATGAGTTAATAAAGCACAAGCGCGAATCCAAGGCTGTTCGAACTTATCCAAACGGTCTGAATCTTACTCGGATTACTCTTTCAATAGAACGGTGCCGCCGGAAGGACGATGGACGGCACAAGCCGGTAAGCGACACTCCTGACTTAGCAAAGAAAACTACAGCTTCAACACGACGGAAAGACAGAGGGACAGAGGGACAGAGAAGGCACGCAGCGTGATAAAGGACGCCTTTTAGCAAACAAGGGTATCAGCAGATTTACCAGCAAAGAGAACTGACCAAGCAGCGCTACGCGCTGAGCACCAAGTTTAGGTGCCCAACGCGACTGCAAATGGCTTAGATCAGTGACTCAAACTCCGGCAAAGCGGTGAATAAGTCTGCTACCAGACCATAATCGGCTACCTGAAAGATCGGAGCATCTTCATCTTTGTTGATGGCGACGATAACTTTGCTGTCTTTCATGCCGGCCAAGTGCTGGATCGCACCGGAGATACCAACAGCGATATACAGCTCTGGTGCGACGATTTTACCCGTTTGGCCAACCTGCATATCGTTCGGTACAAAGCCGGCATCGACTGCCGCTCTAGAAGCGCCAATAGCCGCGCCAAGCTTGTCGGCGATGCCTTCCAGCATCGTGAAGTTGTCGCCGCTTTGCATACCGCGACCACCAGATATGATGATTCCTGCTGCAGTGAGCTCGGGGCGTTCAGACTCGGCAATTTCCTGTGAGACGAAGCTGGAAACACCTGCGTCACAGACCGCATCCACGGCTTCAACGCTGGCTGAGCCGCCTTCGGCGGGTACTGGGTCATAAGCCGTTCCGCGCACGGATACCACTTTCACTGCGTCGTTTGCCTTAACCGTAGCAATAGCGTTGCCTGCATAGATCGGTCGCTTGAAGGTGTCCGGGCTTTCCACACTGATGATGTCGGAAATTTGCGCCACGTCTAATTTCGCTGCGACACGTGGCAAGAAGCTCTTACCATTAGTGGTGTGAGCAGTAACTATATGGCTATAGCCTGAAGCTAACGACACGGTAAGATCGGCGACGTTTTCAGCTAGCTGATGCTCATATACAGCGTTGTCTGCATGCAGCACCTTGCTGACGCCTGCAGCCGCCGCAGCTTGATTCGCTACTTCCGCTGATCCGCTGCCTGCTACTAATACATCAATGTCGCCGCCTATCGCTTGGGCCGCGGCCAACGCGACGCGGGTCGCAGGCTTCAGCTCAGCATTATCGTGTTCTGCAATAACTAATATGCTCATTCGATCACCTTTGCTTCAGTTTTCAGTTTTTCAACCAATTCTTCGACGCTCTCTACCCGAATTCCGGCTTGACGCTCGGCTGGCGCTTCAACGCTCAGAACTTCCATAGTAGGAGCTAAATCGACGCCGAGTTCATCGGGTGTCATCACATCCAATGGCTTCTTTTTGGCTTTCATAATATTCGGTAGCGATGCATACCGTGGCTCGTTTAGGCGTAAGTCTGTGGTGACTACCGCTGGCAGAGTGATCGACAGAGTCTGTAAGCCGCCATCGATTTCACGGATGACCGCTGCCTTACCGTCTTCAATCTTGACTTCGGATGCAAACGTAGCCTGCGCCATACCGGTCAATGCAGCGAACATCTGTCCGGTCTGCCCATTGTCACTGTCAATGCTTTGCTTACCGAAAATGACCAGACCAGCTTCTTCTTTCGCCTGAATCGCGGCAAGTGCTTTGGCAATGCCGAGCGGCTGTGCGTCGTGTTCAGTCTCGACCAAAATGGCGCGGTCAGCACCCAAAGCCAAGCAGGTTCGCAGTTGTTCCTGGCTTGCTGTTGTGCCTACGGCAACTGCGATGACTTCGGTGGCGGTACCCGCCTCCTTTAATCGCACAGCTTCCTCAATGCCAATTTCGCAAAATGGGTTAACCGACATTTTGACGTTATTGAGATCGACGCCGGAGTTGTCTGGCTTGACGCGCACTTTGACGTTGTAATCAACAACGCGCTTGATGGGTACTAGTACCTTCATGTTCAACAATCCTTTCTATCGTGTCCGTATAACTGCACAGGCCATCACGTTAATGTTCTTGCCCCGCATCATTTGGTTTTGCTGTTTGCGTTGTCCCGCCTAGCAAGCTCTAACCGAGCTACAAGGCATCAGACATCCCCTGATCATCAAAATCGATCAACAAATTTTCTTCAATGATTTGTTTCAAGCAGAGTACAATGTACGCACTCTTTGTGTTGACCGCCCCTCTGCTGCCCAACGGCAACCTGGGGCCACCCAAACTCCTTACTTACCTCGCACCCTAATTCCTAGTCGAAGACTTGGCGTTAGAGTTGTCTCAAAGGCGGGTTGAAGTTGGAGGGCTTCATAAACCCTCGGAGGTTTTGAGCGAGGTATTGTCGCTACCGCTAAGGACAAGGTCAAGACACTGTGAAAATCGCGTTATACTTTAGGCTTGAGATTTCACATCATCGCCGATTTACTTACCCCTACTTTAAATAAGGATGCTAAAAGAATGAGCACTGAGCAGCCAGTTGAGCGAGAGTCCATGGAATTTGACGTCGTCATCGTAGGTGGCGGCCCAGCCGGTTTAGGCGCGGCGTGTAAGCTAATGCAGTTAAGCGAAGCCTCCGGACATCCGCTGTCCGTTTGCTTGGTAGAGAAAGGCTCGGAAATTGGCGCGCATATCCTTTCCGGCGCCATCTTCGAACCGCGCGTGCTGAACGAGCTTTTCCCAGATTGGGAAAATATGGGTGCCCCGCTCAACAACCCAGTAAGCGAAGACCTAGTTTATTATATGGTCAACGACACCAACCGCATCAAAGTGCCCAGCTTCTTTGTCCCGAAGGACTCTCATAACGAAGGCAACCATGCCATCAGCCTAGGCAACCTGTGCCGCTGGTTGGGCGAACAAGCAGAAAACCTGGGCGTAAACGTGTTCCCTGGCTTTGCTGCCGCGGAAATCTTGTATAACGAAGACGGCTCGGTAAGCGGCATCGCGACGGGCGATATGGGTGTTGGCACTGACGGGGAGCAAAAAGGCAGCTTTGTGCCTGGCTATGAACTGCTTGGCAAGTACACCCTGTTTACCGAAGGCTGCCGCGGACATCTCGGCAAGCAACTCATCAAGAAGTTCAATCTAGATGAGGGCTGTGGCCCACAACATTACGGTATCGGCATTAAGGAACTTTGGTCAGTTGACCCGGCCAAGCACGTTCCGGGCAAAGTGATGCACACGGTGGGTTGGCCACTGGATCACCTGCCAGGCGGCGCAACCGGCGGTTCCTTCTTATATCATCTGCCCGATAACCAGGTTGCTCTGGGATTGATCATCGACCTGAGCTACAAAAACCCGCATTTGTCGCCGTTTGACGAGATGCAACGCTGGAAGCATCACCCGCTGATTGCCGACTTACTCGAAGGCGGCGAGCGAATTTCTTACGGCGCGCGTGCACTGGTTAAAGGCGGCTTGCAAGCGCTACCCAAGCTTGCGGTACCTGGCGGACTGTTGGCCGGCGACGATGCAGGATTTCTGAATGTGCTCAAGATTAAGGGCAGCCATACCGCTATGAAGTCGGGCATGTTGGCTGCGGAAGCCACTTTCGAAGCATTGGTTGCTGGCGAAAGCTACACCGAATTGGATTCCTTCCAAGCGAAGTTCGAAGATTCCTGGCTGTTTGAAGAATTGAATCGGTCGCGCAATACCGGGCCGGCGTTGCATAAGTTTGGAATGCTAGGCGGCGCGGGCTATTCCTTTGTGGATCAGTTCTTCGCCGGCAAACAAGGCTGGACCTTTCAAGATCCGACGCCAGACCATGCCACACTAAAGCCAGCTTCGGCCTGCAAGCCCGTTGAGTATCCAAAACCCGATGGCAAGATTTCTTTCGACAAACTGTCGTCGGTCTTTCTATCCGGGACCAACCATGAAGAAGACCAACCATGTCACCTGACCCTACGTGACCCAGAAGTGCCGATCCGCGACAACCTGCCGCAATACGCAGAACCGGCTCAGCGCTACTGCCCTGCAGGCGTCTACGAAGTAATAGAGGAAGCGAACGGCCCACGTTTTCAGATCAACGCGCAAAACTGCGTGCACTGTAAAACCTGTGACATCAAAGATCCCTCACAAAACATTACGTGGATTGTGCCGGAGGGTGCTGGCGGGCCGACCTACCCTAATATGTAGGCCAATGACGCCTCATCCGATAAGCCAGAAACGGTCACATGCGGCCGTTTTTGCTATCTGCCGGCTCGAACCAGACATCATTTCGATCTGCATTCGAGACCGTTATGCTGAAGCGCTCTGTTGTATTTTCCCTTTTTCACCGCTCGTCATGCACTCAGTTTTACTGAGAAATTTGCTAGCAGCTCTACGTGAAAAATCGTGCTAGCACTGCCGCCAATCAGGCTGGACAGTACCTCCTATCGAGTAGGCGACGGTAATAGGCCCGGCTTGAGATAGCGGCGTCGAGAAGGCTGCCTAAAGAGCATAGGAGTAAAGCGGCGGGATTGAATCGACGAGGACTCAATCTGCGAGAGATCAATTTAAGAGGGATTAACTCTACGAAACACGGGATAGAACCCGCTATCTTGCCGCGCTCACGATGCCCGGGAGCCTCCTCGCATCAGGTCACGGCACCCAGCTCAAAACGATAGCCTGCGCTATAGACAGCCAACACGCCCGCTTCCTCGACCCCCACCTCGATGAGGCGATAGAAAACGTTGCGATGAATTCGCGCGACTAAACCATTGCGAATATGGATAAACGGCCGACCATCCACCATGTATACCGCATGCTCGCTGTCGGCGACAATGTAATCACCCACATTCGTGCTAAACAGCAAATCAGTTTGCACGCCATCGCCGCGCACGTCTAAATCCGTCGCAATAAAAGGCACTTCTGCCACACTAATCGCCATCTTCTCAGCCGGTGTCACTAAAAAGTACTGCCCGTTTTCCACTCGCAGGATGGTTGCAAACAAATCCACCAGCGGCTGTCGCTCAATAAGCTTCCCTTCGTGATACCACAAACCCCCAGTATCGATGGTGATATCAATCACACCGCTATGCGATGGCTGCCATTGTTCTACCGGCGGCAACCGTTTGCTCGCCTGCAGCCGAGTTAACGTATCAAATAGCTCGTCAATCGATGACATAGATCAACCTTGTGAGTGTTCGTTCTGTTATCTGCCCGTATCAAAGCCAGCTGGGGTTTGCGACGCACTTTTACTCAATCCTCAGAAAGGGGCCTTCGCGCCATGCTTGGACAATACGCGCTAAAAACTGGAGCAAAGTGCTGAATCAAAATACTGGTGGAAAAGCTTCGCGGTAGCTGTTGAACCGGCTAAAAGCCGCTGCCGCTTCCATGTGGCCAAACCGCCAAGCTGCGAATCTAGCTTTCTCGTGCGTTTGCTAACTTAGGCCAATCGACTTGCGGATGCTAAATAAGCACCTGGACATTGCATTAGACATTGCATTA
>DJYW01000069.1:5246-16354 GCA_002450255.1 Gammaproteobacteria bacterium UBA6968 | reverse complement strand
TTGCACTAGCCGCCGATAAATTTCATCACGGTGACTTCGCCTTGAAAACTCACTTTTTGCTTATCTTGTAGGGCGGCGCCCAACACGTTCCGTAAATGCGTAATAGCGTCAGCATCCGACAGCTCAAATATTTCACGGATAGAGTGTGACTTGGCGTTGGACAAACAGCCGTACAGCTGCCCGTTAGACGAAAGTCGCAGGCGAGTGCAGGTCTGGCAGAACGGCTCAGTCTCATTAGCAATAATGCCAAAGGTACCTTGCCCCGGAATCTCGAAGCGAACTGCGGTGGAATCGAAAGGGGCTTCAGTACGGCTAAATGCATACCGTTCAGCTATACAATCGAGCAACTCCTGCATACCGTAAAATTGCCGTGTGTAGGTATTGCCAGAGCGTAGATGGCCCATATTCATCAGTTCGATGAAGCGCAGTTCGATGCCGCGCTCCAAACAGTATTCCAGCATTGGCAGAATTTGCTGATCGTTCACTTGCCGCATGGGCACCATGTTGATCTTGATCTTCAAACCAGCCTTTTGCATAAGATCGATGCCATGCAAGACCGTAGCCAAATCACCGGACCGCGCTATGCTCCTAAATACCTCAGCATCGAGCGTATCAAGGCTGATATTAATGCGACGCATACCTGAATCCACAATCGCTTCGGCATGCCGTGGGATGAGTTGGCCATTGGTGGTAAGAGAAACGTCCTCTAGCCCGAGTTGCATCACGCCGCTGAGAATTTCCGGGAACTTTGGCGAAAGCAGTGGTTCACCGCCCGTGATGCGTAATTTATCAATGCTCGCCGCAGCAACCAAAAGGCGCACCGCGCGCACCATTGCATCACCATCGAGTTCATAGGCAGCGGCCTGAAGACGCTTACCGTCAGGTACACAATAGGTGCACGCATAATTACAAGCGGCGGTTAGACTCAAACGCAAATTGCGAAATCGCCGCCCTAAGCGGTCGGTAATCAGCTCTGTTGAACCCGGTGTTGTCACGCTGTGTGAATACTCCTATTTGGCATGCTCGTTCAACTGTGCAGCCAGTTTTTCGACAAATTGCGACGTCCAGAAGACCCCATTCGAGCCTTTAATCATGACTTGATCACCCGGGCGCAGTGCCTCTATCAGACAATCCATAAGGGCAGTGTCCGCGGCCGCAAAATGCTTGCCAGCAGACGTTGAATCAGCATCAGTATTTTGCCAAGCAGCCCCGACCCAAAAGACCTCGTCCAAACCTGCAACATAACCCATTATGCGTTCATGTTCAGCCTCAGAATCTGCACCCAGTTCAAACATTTCGCCGAGCACCGCGATCTTGCGGCCAGCTGTCGCGACTGTATCCTGAGCGATATACCAATCCAATGCTGCTTGCATGCTCTCCGGATTGGCGTTGTAGCTATCATCCCAGAGCCTGATATCACCGCACCTTATGAGATTGCCGCGACCCGCAGGAATAACGTCGCTGGGAATTTCCAAAGCTCGGGCTAAATCTGTGCCTAACAGGTGGACAGTTAAGACAGTGCCCGCCATCGTCAAGGCGCGATGCGAACCACCACCTGGCACGCGAGCGCGGAGCCGCTGGCCAAATAGATTCAAGTCGGCGTAATCGTGGTGCAGCGAAACAATGCGGCAATCCGCATCGAACGTGAAGCCGAAAGAATGCGAATCCAAGCCTAATACATCTTCAGATACTTTTAAATTAACTGCGCTAAGCCCCTGAAAAATCGATTTCTTTTCTGAAAACAGGGCAGCTCTATCAGCGAAGTTTTCGAGGTGGGCAGAATGCACATTGAGCAGCAGTGCCAAGTCCGGCGAAACCATCTCACTCAACGGCCCGATCTCCCCGGGATGATTTGTACCGATCTCAAAGACATAAGCTGCCGCCGCTGGGTCGGCATTCGCAAGCGACAGTGGCACTCCGATATGATTATTCAAACTACCCGGCGGCACCCAAGCGTCTAAGGCATACGCGAGAAAGTGCTTGGCAGTGGTTTTTCCACTGCTACCGGTTATCGCGACGACGGGAGCCGTTAGACGTTTTCGCGCGCCAGCGCCGACAGCCCACAAAGCTGCGTAGGTATCCGGCACCAGCAACTGATCTATAGGCGCAGCAACCTCGCGATGCACCAGCGCCGCAATTGCACCGTTCGCCTGAGCAGACGCCACAAAATCAATACCATCGCGACTCGAGCGACGGGTTGCGGTAAAGCGTTCGCCCGGATCCCCAGGCAAAGCAATAAACAGATCACCAGGTTGAACGGTTCGGCTGTCGATGCTCAAGCGAGTAACGGCATCACACGATTCTGGCACAGCTGACCCACGCTGAGCATCGGTCAGGCGCTGTAACTCGGTAAGCGACCAGAGGTTGGGGATAGAAGTGAACGCTTTCGCCATGACCATAGTGTACCGGTTAGTCCTTGGCTTATGCCAATAAGGCCCATGCCAAGCAAACTTGAGGGTTACCGATCAATACTAATTGGAGCGAGATAGACGGCATCACGGTATAACTAGGGTTTCATGCTATCTTCTGTCGGGTATTTACTATGCAAGGTGGTCGTTAATGGACACACAAAATAAAGGTTTTTTCTCACGCCTGGGCGGGTGGCTCACAGCTTTCCGCAACTTTTTCTTAAACCTGTTTTTCTATGTCGTGCTCATCGGGCTCGTCGCCGCCTCATTCCAAGGCGACAGTGCGCCAGAAGTACCAAGCGGTAGCGCCTTGTTCCTCAACCCTAATGGCGCGCTGGTCGAGCAGGCTATTCCAGTCCAGTTTTCCTTGACCAGCAGTCAGGTGAGAAACATAGAAATCGGATCGGTGATCAAGACCATCGAGCACGCAGCGAAGGACGACAAGATCAAGCTGTTGGTGCTGACCTCTACCGGCCTGGAGCTAACCAGTGCCGCTCAAGTTTATCGGATCGGCGAAGCCATCAATCAATTCAAAGAAAGTGGCAAGCGAGTGATCGCATATGGCCGTAGCTACAGCCAGGGGCAATACCATCTCGCGACTTACGCCGATGCGGTTTATCTGCACCCGGACGGCGCCATGATGCTAATGGGGTATGGCGGAAATAGTCTATTTTTCAAAGAGATGCTGGATAAACTCAAAATAAAAATGAATGTTTTCCGGGTTGGCACATTTAAATCTGCTGTGGAACCCTTCATCAGTAATGAGATGTCGCCGGCCGCAAAAGAAGCGAATCAATTTCTCTACGACGGCCTGTGGAGCGAGTTCGTTAAGGACGTAGCAGCGAATCGTAAGCTCAGCACAGACGACGTTTACGCATACGCCAACGACTACGCCGAAGTACTTAAACAAACCCAGGGCGATATGGCTCGGGCTGTGTTGGAGAGTAATCTGGTCGACGAACTGCTGACGCTTGATCAGATTCGCGTGCGCATCGGTGACCAAGTTGGCTGGGAAGACGATGAGATCAACCAGGTTGACTTCGACACTTATCGCGCCCTGAACCAAGTCAATGGCAACGATGACACAGAAGCGTCAGATTCTGACGATGTAATCGAAGTCATCGTCGCACAAGGCACAATCGTTGAATCCCCTATGCAAGGCTCGATGGTCGCTGCGGCGGATCAGCTTGTAGAATATATTCGCGACGCGCGTAACGATGACGACGTCAAAGCGCTTGTGCTTCGCGTCGATTCGCCGGGTGGCAGTGCCTTTGCATCGGAATTGATTCGCCAAGAACTGGAATTATTCCAAGTAAGTGGCCGTCCGGTAGTCGCTTCTTTTGCCGGACTCGCCGCTTCGGGTGGGTATTGGATCTCTGCCACGGCGGACCACATCGTTACCGAACCCACCACCATCACCGGTTCTATCGGTATCTTTGGCCTGTTTCCCAGCTTTGATGGCACGCTTGAGGCAATCGGTGTCAATGCGGATGGGGTGGGGACGACACCGCTAACAACCGCCGACAGTCCGTTCGTACCAATTAACGACACCATCACCGAGATCTATCAAACCAATATTGAGTACGGCTACCGCCAGTTTATAAACTTGGTTGCGAAAGGCCGAGACATGACGCCAGAAGCTGTCGATGCCATTGCACAAGGCCGTGTCTGGCAGGGCCGCAAGGCTATCGACCTGGGCTTGGCAGATCAGCTCGGTAGTATCGACGAAGCCATTGCCCACGCTGCCGAACTGGCGGAACTCGACAGCTGGCAGACCCGCATGGCGCGACCAGAAGTCGATCAGTGGCAGGCTATGATTCAAAACGTTATTGAATCGACGGGTTTACAAACGCATGCGCCAGCGTTGCCCGATTGGTTGCAGGACACGCTGCAAGCGAGTCAGACATTGGCGCCGCTGCTAGAGAGCGAAGCGCCGCTAACCCGCTATGCGATGTGCTTGGAGTGCATTCAGCCGGAGCTTTGAGATTCTTCGGTTGAGCCATCCTGCTTGCGCCAGTAATCGTTGGTCATACGACGCACTTCTGGCGCCATCAGGGCTATGCCGATGAGATTGGGTATGGTCATTAGCGCGACGGTTACTGCAGAGATCAGCCACAGTAAGCTGGTGTCCACAATGGTCGCCAGGAAGAAACCGCCGACATAGAGCATGCGGTACGGTAGTACCCAGCGCGTACCCACTAGAAAGGTTACTGCGCGGTCGCCATAGTAAGACCAGGCAATAGCGGTAGAGAACGCAAACAAGACCAACCCAATGGTTACCATGTACTCGCCCGCACTGCCAAGGAAGCTACTCTTAAACGCCTGCGCAGTTAGCGGCACCGAATGTAGCAGTGAATCACCGCGCAGGGTAAAACCGCTCTCCGCCAGCGCCCCATCGGCAATCTCAACAGGTCCGGTATAGGCTTCCCCCGCTTTTAGGACCATGACATTTTCGGCTATCGAACGATTGTGCAGAATGGTGATGCCAGTCAGATCAAATGCGCCGCCCTGGCTTGTCAGAGTTCCGGTAAAGGGCTTAACCGGATCATTGCTAGGTGGAATGAGATCCAAATGCGCTGACAACTGAGCCACATGAGTTGGATTCGATTCGCTGAACTCGCCAACCACAATTTCGGTGTCGAATACGGCGAAGTCAGTTTCATGTTTTTCCTGCCACACGCCCGACGACAAAATGACCAGGCCGGTAAGAGTGCAGATAATCAAGGTATCAATGAACGGCTCGAGAATCGCCACCATGCCCTCCGCAGCCGATTCTTTGGTTTTTGCTGATGCGTGAGCAATAGGCGCAGAACCCTGCCCCGCTTCATTGGAATACAAGCCTCTATTCACGCCGCGATTGAAGGCGTACGCAAAGGATGCCCCAAGAAAACCGCCGACCGCAGCCGAGCCGGTAAATGCTTGCTGAAATACCGCCATAAACGACGGCAGGATGTTGTCATAGTGGGTTGCAAGCACAGCAATCGCGCCAGCGGCGTACAAACCGCCCATCAAGGGCACTAACGTCGACGCGACCAAAGCGATGCGGCGGATACCGCCAACAATAACCAAGCCCAACAAAGTCGCTAAAACTGCGCCTGTGATCCAGGTCGGTATAGCGAAAGACGTTTCAATCCCCACTGCCATGTTGTTCGCCTGCGGCATGTTGCCAGAGCCAAACGAACTCACCACGGTGGCTATGGCGAAAAAGTAGGCCAAGACAATGCCCAGTGCTTTGGGCTGCAAACCGTACTTCATGTAATACATGGGACCACCGGCCATATAGCCGTTGTCATCTAGCTTGCGGTACTTGTGGCTCACAGAAACCTCAACATACTTGGTCGTCATGCCGAAGAAGGCAGTCGCCCACATCCAGAACAACGCAGCGGGGCCACCGAGGAAAATGGCAAAAGCCACGCCACCAATATTGCCAGTGCCAACAGTCCCGGATAAGGCGGTGGAGAGTGCTTGAAAATGACTGGTGTCACCGGGGTCGTCGTGATGCGAATAGCGGCCGCGCAAAACTTGCCAAGCGTGACGGAAGAACCGAATTTGAGGGAACCCCAAATAAATGGTGAAGACTAAGCCTACCCCAAGAAGGAGGAACGGAAACCAAAAGGCGCCGCCCAGATTTTGATCGAGAAATTCAAAAATCGAAGTGATCATTCGAGGCTGCTCCCAAACTGACTGTCATTATTCGTTTGCTACTGCGGTGTGTGCTTTCGTTGGCCTCGCCATAGCGCGCAAGACACTGCTCGATTTACCAGCTAACAAGCCCAGCGGGGCCTGGCATTGTCAGCTCGCTTCAGGCCTAGCCAACTAATGCCTACACCAGTAAGCGGCACCAGAATAAGCCAACCCAAAACAATCAAAACAGACAACCTCTAAACAAGCTGCCGCAACGCTGCGGACGCACAAGCCACTAAAACCAGGCAGTTCAAAGTCGCCTGAAGCCCGTCAAAAGGACGCCCACTTTGCCGGGTTGCCGCGCAAGCGCGGCCCCTTTTAACCCTCGGGTTTTGTAGGCGTCTGGCCGGTTGATTCGAAGATCGGCTAGTGTAACCAACAATCGCGAGGCACCCGAAAATCAGCCAGACTTACGCGATGCGGGATGGTCTTTACGAGTCGTAAGAAAAGATCCCGCACCCTCTTTGATGACCTTTTCTAGAGGACTTTAATCACCGTCTGCCGGGAAAAGTGCCTCGAGCATGACGCCATACAGTTCGTTTTGTTCCATGACGCCGCGGACCTGATGAGCATTCACGCCCACAGCAAAAGCTGCTACATCTTCACCCGCATGGGTTTCGGATGCCATAGGTACGCTAGCGATTTGTTGATAATTTAGCGCCTCTGTATCGATCTTAGTCAGATTGGGTCGGTTTTCTTTAAAACCGGGACCATTCGCGTAACTTAATGTGGTGTAAGGCTTGCCCGTTGCATCCGGTAAGACCTGGCCCGGCAAAAATTCAACCTTGCCAAGAATCGGATTGCCACGTCGCGGATAGCCGCTGATGGTCATAGTATGGCTGTGATCTGCCGTGACAATAATCAGCGTTTCCTGCAAATCAACCAAATCAACGGCCACTTGTACGGCATCCGACAAAGCAACGGTATCTTGCAGTGCACGGCTTGCGTTGCCAAAGTGATGAGCGTGGTCAATGCGTCCGCCTTCAACCATGAGGAAATACCCGGCTTCATTTTCGGCGAGTTGCTTAATCGCTAGACGTGTCATGTCGGCAAGCGACGGTTCGCCACCCGTGTCGTCCGGGCGGTCGGCTTCGTACTGCATATGCGACGGCTCGAAGAGTCCCAAAATCTGCCCTGCGCCCGGGGTAAGCTTTTCGAACTCAGCCAAATTCCAAACATAGCGGCGCTGTTGATCGCCAGCCAGCCAACGCGCAATCAAATTCTCACCGTCGTCACGATCGCCAGTTTTGTCTGGGTACTCTGGATCGGCCTCTGAATCCGGCAAAAAATGGCGGCGACCACCGCCCAAAATCACATCCAAGCCGTCGCCTTCCGGCATATACACCAATTGTTCGGCAATGTCCTCGCAACCAGCCTGCTTAGCCGCCGCCGGCAGCGTCGCACTGTCCTCCCAATCGCGACTAGCGGACTGTGCATAAGCACCAGCCGGTGTGGCATGAGTAATGCGCGCTGTCGAGACAATACCGGTTGCTAACCCACGGGTTTCAGCCATTTCCGCAAGCGATACGCGGGTTTCTTTTAGCGCTGCGGCACAATCGCCCCGCCCGCCGGCATGCCCAATATTCAGGACGCCCCGGCGAGTCTTTTCACCCATCATGATCGCGCTGATGGTGCCCGCGCTATCGGGCACCTGAGAGTCTGTGTTGTAGGTTTTGATCAAAGCCAAGTGATCGAAACGATCGAATGCTAAGTCATATTCCTCACCTGGCAGACCTTGTAACTGACCCGCATATATCCGTGCCGCTGTGACCGTGGAGATACCCATGCCATCGCCCACGAACAAGATCACATTCTTGGCATGTGCCGTACTCGCGGCACAAACTAAGAGCAGCAGCAACATCTGCGGGAAAATCCATCTAGGCCGACCAAGGAATCCGTTTTCTAAGTCCACTGTTTGCATTTCAAGCGCTCCTGGAAGTGTTGCGTAACGTTACCAGTTCCTCTGCTGCAGTAGGATGAATGCCGACAGTCGCATCAAATTGGCGTTTGGTTGCACCCGCGACCATAGCAACCGCCATACCTTGAATGATCTCGCCGGAGTCCGGGCCGACCATATGAATCCCCAGTACTTGATCGGTACTACGCCGAACCAACATTTTCATCAGTGTGCGCTCATCGCGGCCAGATAGAGTGTGCTTCATCGGACGAAAATCGGACTCGTAAATATCGACATCGCCAGCGTACTCCGCCACAGCTTCGGCTTCGGTCAGACCCACCGTGCCGATATTCGGCTGGCAAAACACCGCCGTGGCAATATTGTTGTAGTTCAGCGTTTGTTTGGGACGATCAGTGAACAGATTGTTGGCAATGCACATCCCTTCTTCGATGGCTACCGGCGTCAACTGAATCCGGTCGGTGACATCACCGATGGCATAAATATGCGGCACATTAGTCTGATACCACTCATTCACGGGCACTTCTCCTCGATCACCCAACTGCACGCCTGCTTCAGCCAGCCCAATACCTGCGGTTTTTGGGGACCGCCCAGTTGCATACAACACCGTGTCAGCAACCAGTTGAGAACCATTATCGAGACTCACCTGATAGGCCGCCGAATCCGCCTGAGGCGCTACCTCGGTCACTTCCGTTTCAAACAGCAGATGAATCCCTTTCTTCAACAGCTCTTTGCGTACAAACTCACGCACCGAGTCATCGAAACCCCGCAGAAACTGAGAGCCGCGATAAATCAGCGTAGTATGCGCGCCCAGCCCAGCGAAAATACCCGCAAATTCCACCGCGATATAACCCCCGCCAACAACCACTGCCCGCTTGGGAAAGGTTTCCAGATAAAACGCCTCGTTGGAGGTGATGACATGCTCTTTACCGGGAAAATCAGGCACCACAGGCCAACCTCCGGTAGCGATCAGAATGTTCGCAGCAGTAACTTGTTGCTCGCCTTCAGCCGAATTGATGGAGATGGTGTGTGGGTCCAGCAGACGCGCTTCACCGTGGAAAGTTGTCACGCCGGCAGAATCAAGTAGGTTGGCGTAAATACCGTTCAAGCGTTCGATTTCGCGAGTCTTGTTGTCGCGCAAACGCGGCCAATCGAAGGTTTCAGAATGCACCGACCAGCCGTATGCAGCAGCATCCTCGAAGTCTTCGGCGTAATGCGCACCATATACAAAAAGTTTTTTGGGTACACAGCCTACGTTTACGCAGGTCCCACCCAAATAAGTGCTTTCAGCGACCGCGACTCGGGCACCGTTGGCGGCCGACATTCGGCTCGCTCGCACGCCGCCTGATCCAGCGCCCATAACAAACAAGTCATAGTCAAATGTCATTGTTCTACCCTTTACCATTTGCTGCGAGACGATACAGCGTCATAGTGTATTCGGCTAGGCGTGAGACAGCAGGTTCATTAAGATACAGCGTATTAGGAATTAGGCTAACAGCCGGCGATGACGAGTGGCCAAACTCGGCAGCCTCAATATGCAATGAAGTGGCTATTGGCTGTTTGAAGTGATCGCGAAAAACATTGGCTAAAAGGATCGCACTTTGAGAATTACAATTTTTGGATCGGGTTATGTTGGCTTGGTAACTGGCGCTTGCTTTGCCGAAATGGGCAACAGTGTTTTATGCATCGACATTGACGAGGCCAAAGTTGCTGGCTTAAGCCAAGGCGTTATCCCAATCTTTGAACCAGGCTTAGAAGCCATGGTCAAAGACAATATGATCAAAGGCCACCTGGGGTTTGCCACCGATATAGAAACCGGCGTTCAGCACGGCGAGATCATTTTCATTGCCGTAGGGACGCCGTCAGATGAAGACGGTTCCGCGGATTTACAGTACGTACTGGCAGTAGCGCAAAGCATTGGCGAGCACATGCAAGCGGAAACCATCGTGATAGACAAATCGACAGTGCCAGTAGGCACAGGCGACCAGGTTAAAGCGAAGATCGCAGAGGTGCTGGCGGCGCGAGACGCCAATATTCCGTTCCATGTGGTCTCTAATCCAGAGTTTTTGAAAGAAGGTGCTGCGATCAGCGACTTCATGAAACCTGACCGTGTCGTCATCGGTTCCGATAGCGCGTATGCCGCGCAAAAACTTGAAGATCTATACGCACCCTTCAACCGCAACCACGACAAAATTGTGCATATGGACGTGCGTTCAGCGGAACTCACCAAATATGCGGGCAATGTCATGCTGGCGACCCGCATCAGTTTAATGAACGAGTTGGCTAATCTTGCCGACCGGCTTGGTGCGGATATTGAAGCAGTACGTCGCGGCATAGGCTCCGATTCACGTATTGGCCACCACTTTATATACGCTGGTACAGGCTATGGCGGCTCTTGCTTTCCTAAAGATGTGAAAGCGTTGATTCAGATTGGAGCCTCGGTAGATTACGAAACCCGCATTGTGAATAGTGTTGAAGCAGTGAACGCGGATCAAAAACGCGTGTTGTTTGATAAATTGGTCGCCCACTTTAATGGCGACATTCAGGGCAAAACATTCGCCCTGTGGGGCTTGGCCTTCAAACCCAATACAGACGACATGCGCGAAGCACCGAGCCAAACCCTAATCAAATTAATCAGCGCCGCCGGCGCATCGGTACGGGCATACGACCCCGAAGCAGCACAAGAAGCCGCCCGCATTTTTGCCGACGAAGGCGCGCTGACCCTGTGCAGAAATAAAGCAGCGACTCTTAAAGATGAAGCAGGTAATGGCTGTGACGGGTTGATTGTGGTGACGGAGTGGAATGAATTTAGAAGCCCCGACTTCTTAGAGATAAAAAAACAACTACAAACACCGCTGATTTTAGATGGGCGTAATCTTTATAACCCGCAGCAGATGAACGACCTTGGATTTGCTTACTACAGTATCGGTCGTGCTGAGCACAAGTCGTCCTAAGTAATAGGCTTACTCGGATGAGAAAATAGCCGCTGGTGAGCTGGGCTTAGTTCGCAGCCAGGCTGTTGAGAAAACCGTTAAGCCTTGCCGGCGTGTCTCTGGTCTTTTCCCCTTTCTTTTCCTAGCCTCTATTTCTACCTCTATCTA
>DJYW01000069.1:0-4923 GCA_002450255.1 Gammaproteobacteria bacterium UBA6968 | reverse complement strand
CCTCTATCTATATAGCCTCTATCAATATAGCTCTATGGCTCGTGTTCGTGTCTAACTGACGGTTCCGCTTGGCTCTTTGGTCTGCCTCTTTGATCTGCCTCTTTCACTTGTTTCCTTAACCTGACTTCCTGCGGAACAACACATTTCGCTAACTGCGACTTGCTAGCGAATGTGTATATCTATACAGTATTTGAAGCTGTATAGATAACCAGTATTTTAGCCATGCAAAAATCCTTAATCATAAAAAATGTAGCGCCAAATCCTATTCCCAACGGCAGCCTCAATGCAGAGGCAGAACACAGAGCAGGGTCCAAAGTAAGGCAACAACAGGTAAAACAACAGGTAAAACAACAAAAAGTAAGGCAGCAAAAAGTAAAACAGCAAAAAGTAGAACCACAACCGATCCAACCCTCACTCTTTGCTGGTCTAGAAACCACCACAACAAAAGGCATCAAAACAGAAGGCATTAGAATAAAAGAAGCGCCCACAACTGACCCCACAACAACAAGCGTCACAGCAACCGAGTCTGTGGCAGCTCAACACCACAGTACAACACCTGCCGATACAGCTTCAGCAATGACTATCCCGACAGCTGAGCCTACGGCTGTTGCGACCATTGAGCCGACAGCTGAAAGCACAGCCATATTCAGTCATCCGCTGGTCTGGCGTGGTCAGCAGCTGTGGTCTAAGCCTGCAGTTGTCCAGACCGCTCGGAGCAATACCCACCACAGTGCAGATCACCAAGCAGAGCCAACTGGCGCAGAAGCCATTAATCCGCCAGCCACGCACAAACCTAACAGTGCGCCCCACAGTAACCCTCACAATAAAAGCAGCAGCGGCTCCAGCAAATCACTTAATACACTGCCCAGTGGCTTTGCTGAACTGGACGAACATTTATGGGGCGGCGGCTGGCCGGGCGATGGCTTAGTTGAACTGCTGATGCACACAGCGGGCATGGGCGAGGTGCAGCTGTTGTTACCCAGCTTGCGCAAGCTGAACCAGCAACGCTGGATCATTTGGATTAATCCGCCCTTTCACCTTTATGCACCGGCACTTGCACAGGCCGGCGTTAGCCCGGAAAAAAATCTCGTGCTAACGCCTAAAACACATGCAGACTTTCTTTGGATGACAGAACGAGCCTGTCAATCCGGCAGCTGCGGAGCCGTGTTGGCCTGGCCGTTTACGCGCAAGCTCAAGAGCAAAGATACGCGTCGTTTACAGTTAGCCAGCAAACGCGGCAGCACCCTCACCTGCCTGTTTCGACCACGCCAAGAAGCGCAGCAACCCAGCATGGCAGAGTTACGTTTAAGCCTGCAAAGTGGGCATCGTCCAGGGCAGCTGCATATAGATATTGTAAAGCGTCGCGGCGGCTGGCCGCTGCAAAATATCGCTGTTTGTGCGGCCCCACAAATGGCCCAAACCGATAGCCGACAACGCCATTTGCATAAGCAAATCATGCTCTGGCGAGATCACCGGCAAGCCTTACAGCTAAGCGCTATGACCAGTCATAAGAAAGTCGGCGATGCAAGCGAGTTGGCGCAGTCGGCCAGCGACCTGAGCGCGTTCCCGCATACTAATCTGGACACTGAATTAGAGGCCGATCTACAAAGCCTGTTTACAGAAGAAATGCTGCCCGGAGAACAACCGCTCCCAGACTCAAGCTCGGATCTGAGTGCAAGTTCGAATCCGCACCCAAACCAGAATTCAGACTTAAACCCAGGAGCGGACTCAGAAGCAGACTTAAGCCCAGAGTTAGGACCAGAGTTAGCAACGAGCTTAGACCCGAATCGGGGAGTGCTGCACTGATGCTGTGGTTGGCCTTACATTTCCCTAATCTAGGTCTGGATGTGTTCAGTCGGCAAACTTTTAGCCAAAAAAACCTTGCCCCCAAAAACCTTGCCCAGAAGCCTAACAATAACAACCTATCAAATAGAGTTGACTCAGCAGCCAACCTCAAAACAGCGGTTAAGCAAAGCGCTCTTAATCGAAACGCTCTGAATCGAAACAACATCAGTCCAAACAGCGCTAAAACGACAGCCACAACAACAGCCTCAGGGACCGCAAAAAAAAACGCAGCTGACCTGCCAGCAGGCCGCATTTTGCTGGAAGACGGGCGTATCAGCCTTATGGATCGTGCCGCTGCAGACCTGGGCATTGTGCTCGGCAGCACTCTGGCAACGGCATTCAGTATCGCTGCTGACATTGAGTACCACCATCGCCGCACCGATTTAGAAGCCACCGCCTTGCAGCGTCTGGCGGAATATCTATATCAGTTCAGCAGCCTGGTCAGCATTCAGGCGCCAGACTGCTTACTGCTGGAAATAGCTGGCAGCGAACGACTATTCGGCCAACAGTCACTTATCGAAGCGGCGGTAGACCTTTGTCAAACGCTCGGTTTTGACTGCACAGCACGCTGGGCAAGCGCGCCCAAAGCCGCCATCATTCTGGCTCGCAGTCGTGACGAAGACCTCAATCAAGTCATGCTATACCAAGCCGGCTTGGAGCATTTTAGCGTTGCCGACAAAGACATCGAGCGTTTGAGCAACATGGGCGTGCACAGCTTAGGCGCACTCCTCCAGCTGCCTCGCTCCGCACTGGGACAACGTTTTGGGCAACATCTCATCACCCTGCTGGATCAATTAACCGGCGCGCGCTCAGACCCACAAAAAACCATACAGCCAAAGCCGTACTTCCGCGAAGCTCTGCATCTGCTGCAGCCCATTACTAACAAAACTACGCTGCTAGAAGGCCCGATGCAGCGTCTGACCGAGCAACTACAGCATTGGCTTGTGGGCCAGCAGCTTGGATGCGAAAAGCTACAATGGCAATTCACCAGCCAAGGCGAAACGCCCTGCACGGTAGAAGTAAAGTTTGCGCGCGGTCATCAACAACAAGCGGATTTCATAGCGGTAAGCAGCCTGCGGCTAGACCATCTGGATTTGCCTCGAGAGATCCTCAGCATAACCCTACAAACCATGCGCTTACGGCCCTGGCAAGGCAAAGCCCACGACTTATTTCGGGGCAACTCGCAACACACAGCGCAAAGCGAATCAGATGATTCAATCGAAGACCTGATCGACCAGCTCAGCGCCCGCTACGGCAGCGACATTTGCCAAGGCATACGCACTCACGAACAACATCGTCCGGAACAAGCCGGACAGATACTGGCCATTAGCCAAGCACTCAACCTGCGCCGCCGTAATCGCACACATAAAACCAGCACAGCGAGCGTGCACGGCACACTGCTAATGCCCGACTCCACGTTGGAAGCAGGGCCAGAAAAACCCCGCCCACTGTGGTTATTTACACAGCCTCAACCCATTCCGGCGCATCGCCTAGAAATCATCAGCGGCCCGGAACGCATTGAAACCGACTGGTGGCAGGCCAGCATCCAACGAGATTACTATATTGCGCGGCATGCTAGCGGCGCTTTGTGTTGGGTGTTTACCGAAGCCACAGCAATAAGCACCCAAGCGCTTAAAAACGCCGTTGAGCCAAACCCTGCGCCTAGCCTGCCAGCCGATCCAACAGAAAGAATGGCCAGAAAAACTCAGGAAAAAACTGAAAGAAAAACGCCACAAGAGCTAAATTTCAGCGAAACCACGTGCCCGCAAACGGCTATACGTCCTGGCGCAGCAAAAACAAAACAAACAGCGACACAAAGCCCAGCCTGTGCCAGCTGGTATCTGCACGGCTACTTCGCATGAGCCAGCCAACCACTCATATCGCTTATACCGAGTTGCATTGCCTTAGCAATTACAGCTTTTTACGTGGCGCTTCGCACCCAGAAGAACTGGTGCAAGCCGCCTATGACTTAGGCTACCAAGGCATCGCCCTAACCGATGAATGTACTTTTTCAGGGCTAGTAAAAGCGCATCTCAAAGCTAAAGCCGTTGGTCTAAAACTAATCGTGGGGGCGGAGTTTTGGGTACATCTAGATGACTCAAGCCCAGCAGAAAAGCTGATATTGCTGGCTAAAGATCGAACCACTTATGGTCAGCTATCCACTTTAATCAGCAAACTCAGACGTCGTTCGCCCAAAGGCACCTATCACGCCAAATTGGAAGATTTTCGCTGGGGCGTCAAAGAATGCCTAGCGTTGTGGATACCAACTCAACAAGATATCGTTACGCAAAACACAGTCGGCCAACAAATCAAAGCCCTTTTCCCCGATTGCTGGATAGCGTTGGAGCTGTTTCGTGATGGGCGCGATCTCGACAAAACGGCGCATGCCCTCACCCTGTCTTCGCGATTAGCGCTGCCCATTGTTGCGAGCAATGATGTCCATACCCATCACCGCGAACGGCAGCCACTGCAAGACACCCTCACCGCTATTCGTTTAAGAACCAGCGTAGCCGAACTGGGCTATCACGCTTTCCCTAATGCTGAACGGACGCTGCGCCCCATAGATGAACTGCTAGTGCTGTACCCAATAGAAATGCTACACGAAAGCATGAACATTGCAGCGCGCTGTCAATTCTCTATGGACGAGCTTCGCTACGAATACCCGAAAGATTTAGTACCACCACATTTACCGCCCGCCGCTTATCTGCGCCAGCTCACCTATGCCGGCGCAACCGAGCGCTGGCCACAAGGCATACCCGCCAAAGCCCAGGCATTGGTCGAAAAAGAGCTCGCCATGATCAGCGAGCTGCGCTACGAGCATTATTTCTTAACCGTTCAAGACATTGTGCAATTTGCCCGCAGTCGAAACATTTTGTGCCAGGGGCGCGGTTCTGCGGCTAACTCCGCCGTTTGCTACTGCCTGTTCATTACCGAAGTAGACCCAGCGCGCATGCACTTGCTGTTTGAGCGCTTCATCTCTAACGAGCGCAATGAACCGCCAGATATCGATGTCGATTTTGAACACGAACGACGCGAAGAGGTCATTCAATATATTTATCAGCGCTATGGTCGCGAGCG
>DJYW01000026.1 GCA_002450255.1 Gammaproteobacteria bacterium UBA6968 | reverse complement strand
CTCTAACTCCGGCTGATCGAACATGTTGGCAGGTTGCCAGCCATTGCTGCTCGTGGCTGGAGAATCAATGCCAAAAAGCCACTCACGTTTTGAGTTAGCAAACCCGGCGCGCTCCCCCGGCCGAATGGGTTGCATCATAGCGCTGACAGTTTCAGCAAGATTTACCGGCTGCAATGCGCGAATGATTTCACCGTCCAGATTGACCGCACGAGGCAGCCTATAAACTTCGGGCTCTTTCTCAATGCAAACAACCTGCAATCCCGCTTCTGCAAGCAAAATTGCGCCAAAACAACCAACCGGGCCTAAGCCAACAATGGCGACATCAAATACCGTGTCCCGAGTTACGTTCATGAAATAACAGCGGTATCCGGCTCGGCGATGACTACATTCTCAATCGCGCCAAGGCCTTCGATAGTGACTCGCACCGTGTCGCCTACCTGCAAGGTAGCGGGCGGCTGCATCGCAGCGCCAACGCCACTTGGCGTTCCGGTAGCAATTACATCGCCGGGCTCCAGCGTAAACGCTGTGCTAAGAAACTCGATGATTTCGTAGCAGTTAAAAATCAAATCGTCGGTGCTGGTTTCCTGGCGCAGGTCACCATTCACATAGGTACGCAGCATCAAGTTATGGGGGTCCACTTCGTCCGGCGTGACGATGGCTGGCCCATAGGGATTATGCGTATCCCAGGACTTGCCCATGGTGAATTGCGGCGGGGTCGCCAAAAACTGCCACTCGCGAACACTCACATCGTTGAGCACACAAAAACCTGCAATTACCTGACTTGCGTCCGCCTTACTGACGCGACGGCAACGCTTGCCAATGATCACAGCCAACTCGCCTTCGTAATCCAATAGATTGGTTTCTTCCGGAGAATGTATTGGCGCGTAGGGGCCATTCGCAGACGTGCCTTGCTTGGTAAAAACCACCGGATACTTCGGAATTTCCATGTTGCTTTCTTCCGCATGGGCACGGTAATTCAGGCCAATCGCGAGAATTTTCGGTGGCCGTGCGAGCGGCGCTTCGATCACCACATCGGCTAACTCAAATTGTGCTTCGGCATCTCTGTGCTGTGCCGCTGTCAGCATGGCCGTGTCGCCCTGCTGCAAAAAAGTCAGCATATCTGTGGGTAACGTCGTTGCGACTTGGCTTAGATCAATAATTTGATCGCCTCTAAGCAGACCGATCCTGGTTGTTGCAGACTCTGTGAAAGTAACAAGTTTCATATGCGCGCTCCCGATGACGTAAATAGTTTAGCAACTGCATCCGCGTGCGCTTCAACGGACGTTGCAGCCAATGGATTTTGTCCCGACAGGGCCTCCGCTTCCGCCGCATTGGAGAAAATCAAGGTCGCAGCGCCAGTCAGGCTGTAATAAAAATGGTGGGCATCCATGTCTGGCGCAACCCCAAGTGCGGCGGCTTCCTCAAAAACCGTGCAGACACGCCGGTACCAAAGCCGCACCGACCGTTCGAGCAGCCATTCCAGGCGCCAGTCGGGGTGCATGCCTTCCTGAATCATCAGGCGATTGAGCTCCGGATGTCGCGCACAAAAGACGACATAGGCGCGAACAAAAAGTCGCAACCGAGACGTTGCGTCAACATGGGCGATATTCTTCATCGCGGCGCCGAGATCTTGCTCGGTCACTGCCATCATGTGTTCCGCCGCCGCTTCCCAAAGATCGCGCTTGGATCCGAAGTGATAGTTAATGAGGCCGCGTTTAACCCCTGCTGCAGCTTCAATATGACGCGTGGAGGAGGCCTCGTAACCCTGCGTAGAAAAGGCAGCAAGCGCAGCTTTGAGCAACTTCTGTTTGGTTGCCTCCGCGTTGCGTACCTTCATATCTTCGGCGGGTCGTATGGCACTTTGCGATGAATTCACTGGCGGCTCTGGATTTAACTTGTCTTGTGACGAGCTACTTTATATATTACTAGTCGATTGGCAAGTTAAAATGAGGGTGAGAGACGCCTATGCCACGCATCAAAGACATTCTTTACGTCAGGTTCAACGTATCGGATTTAACAAAGCAGCAGCAATTCCTCGACGACTTTGGTTTACAGACCGAAATTGACGGCGATCTGTTACTCGCCCGAGGCACCGATAGCAGTCGCTATATTTACCTGGCCGAGCAATCTGCTGAACCAGGCTTAGTGAGTGTCGGGTTTGCTGCAGAATCGGCAACCGCGCTGCGTGAAATCGCAGCTATAGACGCAGTAGAAGTCGAATCAAACCCAATGCCGGGCGGCGGACTCATCGCCCGTCTCACTGACCCCAACGGCTTTCGCGTCGAAGTGGTGACAGGAATAGACAATGCCGCCGAGCTACCTGTCGGCGGTCGCTCCGCTTTCAACTCCGGTGTTGCGAAGCAGCGTTTTGGCGAGCGCGTCTCGATTGAGCCAGTGGATTGCTTAGTAAAGCGCCTTGGACACGTGGTACTTATGGTGCACGACTTCCATGAAACCTTCGCTTGGTATCAAACCAGACTCGAGCTACTAATCTCTGACGAGATCGTTATGGAAAACGACGGCCAAGAACAAACCCTCGGCGCCTTTACACGCTGCAATCGCGGCGATGAATTTGTCGACCACCACACCCTGTTTTTTATTCATGCCGGCCAGGCTGAATTCAATCACGCTGCATTCGAGGTAGCTGATTGGGACGTCTTAATGAAGAGTCACTACGAACTCAAAAAAGCGGGCTACCAACACTCGTTTGGTGTGGGCAAGCATATTTTGGGAAGTCAGGTTTTCGATTACTGGAAAGATCCAGACGGCATCATGCTTGAGCATTTCACCGACGGTGATTTGTTCAACGAGTCTTTTGGCTCACATAAACGCAGCCCAGGCGATTTGTTGGGAACGCTGTGGGGACCAGAAGGCGTTCCCGGTCAATGACTGACTATAAAGTCAGTCAAAAAATCATTCATGCGCTGATGGCCCTTTGCATTTGTCTGGATCTGTTTATTGCCAACAAATTTGGACACGAGATGGCGTCGCTTGACCGACTCGAATCGCGAGGCGATCACAGCAGTATGGGCATCATTATCACTGTGCTGTTGATCATCCGGCTGGCGATGCGGCTTAGCTATGGCGCTCCCCCGCTGCCCGCCGGGATGACACCAGTACAGGTCACCGCTGCCAAACTGGCGCACGGCTTCATGTACTTCGCGATGCTTGGGTTGGTCACAACCGGTGTCATTACCGGACTGAATGCCACGGATCCGATTATTGTTTTTAAATCTGCCGAATTGAGCATCGGCAACCTAGACGAGGGGCAGTTTCAGTTTGTGCGGCAATTCCATGACTTCTTCACTAACGCAATGCTCACGCTCATTGTAGTTCACATTGCCGCCGCCATGTATCACTCGTTTGTACTTAAAGACGATTCAACCCGCAGAATGCTTAAATTTTGGACATCAAAATAAAAAACCAAATGAGCCTTACCAAAACAGAGTTCGAAACCGTATGACACTGAACTTCACCACCATATTATTGATGCTGCTGTTACTCGGCGTGGCTTGGTTTTTATGGGAAAAGTCGCGACGTAAAACCTACTCGGTTGCGGCCGGGTTACAATCAAATATCAGACTGCCCTATCACCAAGTATGGACGCTGTACCACAACCCTTTTTCTCTGTGCTCTAAGAAAATTCGAGTCTGTTTGGCAGAGTACAACGTGCCTTATAAAAGCGTTCCCATTGACCTGATCGAGACCGGTCGCTACCAAAACATCAGCCGAGCATTTTTAAAGGTAAACCCCGGCGCCACGGTGCCGGTATTGCTACACAACGGCAGTCCGATCTATGAATCTCACGAACAGCTCAAATACGTTGCCGAGCAGGTGGATTCGGAAGGCCTTTTGGTGCCCCGCAACGCGGAGCAGCTGGCAATCATGGAGCACTGGGTGGACAAGACTTCGCTAATCGGTGACGACCCGATAGCTGCTCCAAGAGAGACCGCCGGCAACGCCGTACCAGGCCTAACGATTCCTATATTTGCATCGATGATCGCAAGAATCCCCACTTATAAAATCATCGAAGGCCTGCTATTCCATCGCATTAAGCAACGCGCAGTTTTCTTTCTGGTGATGAAAGTGGCCGGGCTCCAAAAATTTCTTAAACCCAAACCCGTTAACGACATCATTAACAGTGCAATCGAAGCGATGTCCGGACACCTCGATGAGCTGGAGGAACAGCTGCGCAACAGTCAGGGACCGTGGATTTGTGGCACGCAATTTACCCTCGCAGACGTAGGCATGATGGTTATTCTCGACCGGCTCAGAGAAGGCAATTGGCTCAACGTGTTCATCGCCGAACGACCAGTCATAGAAGACTATTGGCTCGCGCTGCAAGAGCGCGACAGCTTTCGCGCCGGCTGCGAGGACTTTGCTCATCCGTTAGTCGTGTTTGCCACCGAGCAAATCATCGAATTAAAAAAGGAGGGTCTGTGGCCTGCTTCAATTCCGCAATAAAGCCAGGCCTACGCGCACTCGCCACCCTTTGCTTATACTGTGCGCTGCCTGCTGTGGCTTTGGACAAACCGCACATTTTGGTTTTTCTCGCAGATGACCTGGGTTGGAATGACGTCGGTTACCACGGTAGTCACATCCAAACGCCGAACATTGATCAAATCGCATCCGCTGGTATTGAGCTCGATCGATTCTATGTACAACCCACTTGCAGCCCAACTCGGACCGCACTGATGACCGGCAAATCGCCTATCTCGCTCGGCGTGATCGGGCCGATTAACAAGCACTCGAGAAACAGCGTCCCGCTAGAAGAAAAACTGCTGCCAGAATATTTGAATGAACAGGGCTACCAATCCTTCCTGGTGGGCAAATGGCACTTGGGCAAGCGCACGCGCGCGCACCTGCCGAATGCACGCGGCTTCGAACATGCCTACGGGTCGTTAACCGGTGGCGTTGGCTATTGGAGTAAAATTCATGGCGGCGGTTACGACTGGCACCGCAACGGCGAGGTAGTGCGCGAAACCGGTTATGTCACGCACTTGGTGGTCGATGAAATCCGAGCGCTCATTGCGGCACGGCGCGTCGAACAACCAAACTTTATGTATGTGGCTTTCCAAGCACCGCATCTACCCAATGAAGCCCCAGCTGCAACGATCGAAAAGTATGGCCACCTAGAAGAGGGACGCGCCGTGCATGCGGCCATGGTAGACGAGATGGATGTCGCCATTGGCGAGATTCTTCACATTTATGAAGAAGCGGACATGCTCAACAATACGATCGTGTTCTTTATGAGCGACAACGGCGGTGCAGTGCCGCCCAACCCAGACCCCGCGTTACAATCCCCGCCAGAGAAGTTAGCGCTTATGTTAGATAGCTGGTTTGGCAGACCGATTCCGCCATTCCCGATTCCCGGCCTGGAATTCATAACCAGCAACGTACTCGATGGTCGTAGCGACAATGCGCCCCTTCCCGGCGGCAAAACCCAGCTTTGGGAAGGTGGCGTCCGCGTACCCGCAGCAATCTGGATGCCAGGCAAGCTGGAGCAAAGCCAACACGTCGGTTTTTTTAGCGTTTCAGACGTTTTGCCGACCCTTTTAGATCTTGTTGGAGCGAGTGCGGTCATCCCCGCTGATCTACAAGGCCGTAGCCAAGTTGCAGCATTGACGGGCAATCCGACAAAGCCGGCAGATTACGTTGTCGCCGATTTGCTAGATGGTTTTGCGTTATACCACTGGCCATGGAAGTTCGTTGACAAAGGCGAGATGATGCTGTTCCACCTCGTCGATGACCCGTTGGAACAAAATAATGTTTTGGACGACTTCCCGGAAGTCGCCGCCGACCTTGACCGGCGGCTAGCAAACTGGCCCTACGGCGATGCACCCGGGCCGCCATGGTCCGACATTCTATTTGATCCGGACACATTTGGCGGTGCAGAGACTCGCGCGCCTTGGCTCAACGACATTGAAGATTAGCGAAAGGCCATAACCCGGCTTGCCGAGTCAGTTCTGGTGTCGCAGGCTGATCGCGGCATTCGGCTGGCTAAAATGTGGCGTCCCCTAGGGGAGTCGAACCCCTGTTGCCTGGATGAAAACCCGGTGTCCTAACCACTAGACGAA
>DJYW01000076.1:8557-9221 GCA_002450255.1 Gammaproteobacteria bacterium UBA6968 | reverse complement strand
CAATTCGAGCATCAACCTGGCAGCAGCCTGGTCCGAGTGATGGAACCCGTACGGTTGCTGGAAGCGGAGTTCGAGCAGCTGATCGACGATCCGCGCTTAGTGCAGCCGATGCAGCAGATTATAGGCGCCGATGATCTCGCTCTGTGGACGGACAAGCTCAATATAAAAGCCGCGCATGAAGGGTCTGGATTCGGTTGGCATCAGGATTCACCTTACTGGATTCACGCGTCTAACAACGTCGATAACCTGCCTAATGTGATGGTGTACTTTGATGTGGCGGATAGATCTAACGGATGCCTTAACGTAATTGCCAAGAGCCATCTTGCTGGTTGTTTGCCCGGTAGTGATGATCAGCGTCAGCTTGCGGGTTTTTATACTCACGCCGACAGCGTGGATACGAGCCGCGCCGTCGCACTGGAAGCCGCGGCAGGTGCCGCCATATTTTTTAATCCGCATCTTATTCACGGCTCGCAACCTAATGCATCGTCGCGTCCGCGCAGGGCGATTATATTGACCTACCAAAGTGCAGGGCGGCCCGCGCTGAAAACGCAAGTCGAGCGCCCAGTTCGTTCGCTTTCTGCACCATCAGCCGTGCATTCGATATAGGTGATTAAGGTCGTAGCACGGCAGTTAGCGTGCCGAGTAAGGTGCTCAAGAGCATGGC
>DJYW01000076.1:0-8221 GCA_002450255.1 Gammaproteobacteria bacterium UBA6968 | reverse complement strand
TGGCCAAGAGGATGGCCAAGAGCACGGCCAAGAGGGTCAAAAAGAATGCAAGAAAGTATCCGAGAGAGAATCCAAGAAAGAATACAAGAAAGAGGGCAGCAAAAGGATGTCGATCGTTGGGTGAAGAGCCGCTCCGCGGACCAATAAATCCATTCAGACGGACCTAGCAGATAAGGTATAGTCTGGCTGGCAAATAGCCGGCATACGATTGCAGTAACAGTGCATTAACACAATCCAAGGGGGAGAGATGAGCGTTAAGTATTATGACTGGACGGCCTATCACGCTAACGTGCGTGCGCATAAGGTCGCGATTGTAGATTTAGATAACCAGCATGAAACAACCTACGGAGAGCTCGATGCTCGCGCCGCTCAGCTAGCGGATTGGATGCAGCAGCAGGGGCTTGGTAAAGGAGATCGCGTTGCCGTGTTGGCGCCCAACTGCACGGAAACCTTTGAAGCCCAGTTCGCCTGCTCAAAGATCGGCGCAATCTGCTTGCCGCTAAACTGGCGATTAACAGTGGCAGAACTGGAATACATTCTAAATGATGCGACGCCTAGTCTGCTGATCGTGGATACCCGCTTTACGCAACAAGCGGACGAATTGCTGTCGTTATGTAGCATCGCCAAGCGTCTGGATCTTGAAGAACAAAATCGGCAAACCACCTATGAGCAAGCACTTGCTAACTCGAGCGGGAATTACACCCCGGTGGATTCGACTCACGACGATGTGGCGATGATCATGTACACATCGGGCACGACGGGTCACCCCAAAGGCGCCATGATCACTCATGCCATGAACTTTTTTAATGCCGTTAATCTGGGGATGCCTGCCGGGGTTAATTCGGATGCGGTACAGCTTGTTGTGTTGCCCCTTTTCCACACGGGTGGTATGAATTGCTACGCGAACCCGATTTTGCACGCTGGTGGACGCATTCTGTTGATGCGTGAATTCGATCCGGGTCGAGCGTTGCAGATCATTGGCGATCCTGCTCTGGGCGTCACACACTTCTTTGCGGTCCCCGCGCCATATCAGTTCATGATGCAGCACCCCGCATTTCCAGAAACAGATTTAACTCGTTTGCAGACCGCAGGCGTTGGCGGCGCCCCTTGTGCAGAGGCGATATTACAGGGCTGGATGGACCGTGGTGTAGCGTTGATCCAAGGCTGGGGTATGACGGAAACGAGTCCGGGCGGCACCGCGCTAGATGCTGCTGACGCATTACGTAAGATCGGTTCAGCCGGCAAATGCCTGCTGCACACAGAAATCAAGATCATTGATGACGAGGGTGCCGAGCTGCCGCGAGGAGAGGTTGGTGAGCTTTTGATTCGTGGTCCGAATATTACCCCAGGTTATTGGAATAATCCCGAAGCCACAGCCAAATCCTTCGTAGACGGTTGGCTAAAAACCGGTGACGCCGCGCGCTTTGACGAAGAAGGGTTCATCTACATAGTCGATCGCTGGAAAGATATGTACATTTCAGGTGGCGAAAACGTTTATCCTGCCGAAGTTGAAAACGTTTTGTATCAGCTGACAGAGTTGGCGGAGGCTGCGATCATTGGAGTGCCGGACGAGCGTTGGGGGGAAACCGGTAAGGCCGTTGTGGTGCTGAAGCCAGGACAAACATTGACAGCAGACGACGTTATCGCGCACTGCATCAGTAAACTCGCCAAGTTTAAGGTTCCTGCGACGGTAGAATTTATCGAGGCTCTGCCTCGTAACGCCACCGGCAAAGTGCTTAAGCGCAACCTGCGGGATGTATACGTTGATGCCTCGCAACCAGCGATCACCTAACCTTATTGTTCTGCTCGATGGGCGGCAATAGCGGTAGTATGACGGCTTGCTGTGGTTGGCAGTCTGTCTGCCTCAGGCAGTTCTCAAATTCGGGCTCCTGGGCGCGCCGGATTAAATTTTGCAAATTTGCAAAAGAGTCACGTTAGCGCATGTCGTTAGGCGGTTTGCGCACTTGCCGAGCGGTGTTGTCTCGTGCGGCTTAATATCAGTTCGATCAGATAGGGGAGAACACTATGTCGGGTAATCAAATAACAGCGCAGAGTGTAAATGCGGGCGGACGAGTTGCCGGTAAAGGCGCCTTGGTGACTGGCGGTGCAACCGGGATTGGGCGTGCTTGTGCAGAGCGACTGGCGGCAGAAGGGGCTATGGTTTGGGTGACAGACGTTGCTGCGAGTGGGGGCGCGGAATGTGTGGCGGCTATTCGCGAGGCGGGCGGTACTGCAGAGTTTATGTTGCATGACGTGACCCAGGAGTCCGCCTGGCAGGAAGTGGTCGCGGTGATTGGAGAAAGTGAACAGCCGCTCAATATTCTAGTAAACAACGCGGGAATCGCTATCGGCGGCAGCATTCTGGAAATGAAGTTGGCGGATTGGCAGAAACAGCAGGCGGTCAATCTGGACGGCGTTTTTCTCGGTCTGAAACACTGCATTCCACTGCTGCGAGATAGCGGTAGCGGCTCGATTATCAATATGTCATCCGTCGCCGGTATGAAAGGTGCGCCAAGTCTGGCTGCGTATAACGCAACTAAGGGCGGTGTACGTTTGTTAACAAAAGGTGTGGCGCTGGAGTGCGCCGGCAATCGCTGGCCAATTCGGGTTAACTCGGTACATCCAGGCATCATCGCCACGGCGATTTGGGAAAAAATGAATCCGGAGTTAAGCGAAAAAATTGTTACCGAAGGTGCTAACGCATTAGATCTGGAGACGCTTGCTGGCACGGCAGTACCTACCGGGGAGTTAGGCTATCCGTCCGATATTGCGAATGCGGTGCTGTTTCTTGCCAGCGAGGAGTCACGCTATATGACCGGCACCGAAGTGGTTGTCGACGCCGGACTTTGCGCTTAGCGGACGATAGGACGAAGTACCAGCGGGATGGACAAGCCGACTTCCCGCCACGTCACTTCTAACGGTTGCTACGGTTACTCAGCGTAACTGGGATCAAGCGCGTAAGCTTGACGCTTTAAAGCCGGCCAAGCTGTCGCGGCCAAACCTTCCCAAGCTTCAACCAAATTAAACGTTTCACGCATCATCTCGGTGGCGTTTGAATTGGGCATATGCAGCAGCTTTCCGCCGGTAATGGCTTTCACCTGAATGGTGCAGGCCCGCTCCAGGTAGTACAAACGCAAGAAGCTAGATGCAATGCTGGCGCCGACGGTTAATGTCCCGTGATTACGCAGAATCATAAGGTGATGCTCGCCAAGGTCGCTCACGACTCGCTCTCGCTCTTCCAAATTAAGTGCCACACCTTCCCATTCGTGATACGCAACGTCGTGATAAACGAACAACGCATGTTGATTCAGAGGGAGCAAGCCTTCGGCTGTGCAGGACACGGCAACCCCATCATCGGTATGCAGATGCATAACCGCCTGGGCATCAGGGCGGGCCATATGAACCGCGCTATGGATGGTAAAGCCAGCAGCATTTACCTCGCCGCCATTGGCGTCCAACACATTGCCTTCTAGATCTACCTTGACCAAGTTGCTGGCGGTGACCTCGTTGAATTGCATCCCGAATGGATTAAGTAAAAAGTGGTGGTCCGGTCCTGGAACACGAGCGGATAGGTGCGTAAAGACCATATCGTCCCAACCATAGTGGGCAACTAATCTATACGCGGCGGCTAGGTCTTGGCGAACTTGCCACTCGGCTTCAGACATGGTGTGCTTAGGGTCACTATCAATTGATTTTGCCGGCTGATTCATATGCTTGTCCTCTGGCTCCTATAGTCGGAAGCGCTAAAGCTATCGAGAAATCAGACGTAACGCAAAAAATGTTAAGCATATAAAACCAGCCTAACTTTGCACTGCCTATGCTGTGGCAGCAGGAATATAAAGCCTAATGATCGATCGTTCCGATGATTTGGAAACAAGTGAAGATGTAGCCTCCGGCGCGCGCACCGGTCCCTTGCAGGGTTTCCGCGTGCTGGACCTGTCTGCTGTGGTCTCGGGGCCTATGGCAGCTATGGTGTTGGCCGATCAAGGTGCGGATGTTATCAAGGTCGAGCCGCCCGGATGGGGTGACGGGATTCGCGGTATGGGCGCGAGTCGGAATGGTCTCAGCGCCATCTATGCCATGATCAATCGCAATAAACGAAGTATCGCGATTAACCTTAAGCACAGCGTTGGTCAGGAGCTGATTCGCCGCTTAGTGAGCAGTGCCGATGTAGTGATGCAGAATTTTCGTCCGGGTAAGATGGAAAGCCTGGGACTTAGTTATGCCGAATTGAGCGCGATCAATCCACGCTTGGTGTACCTGTCTATCACGGGCATGGGAGAGGTCGGCCCGCTGGCGCAGCAGCGAGTTTACGATTACGTGATCCAAGCGCTGTCCGGTGCCGTGGATGCGCAAGGGGAAGGCGCCGATTTTGCGACCATACGTACCATTCTCTATGACAAAGTTACCGCACTCACCGCTGCACAAGGCGTGACCGCGGCGCTTTTGCAGCGCGAGCGCACAGACGTCGGCCAGCACGTTAAGGTCTCGATGCTAGACACCGCCGTGCATTTCAACTGGCCTGAGTTGATGTGGAACTATGCTTTCGTGGGTGACGGTGTTTACGCATCTGGAGATCTTGCCGATATGTACCAAGTGGCCAGGACGCAAGACGGCGCTGTTGTTGCCAGTCATCTCGGCGCCGATTGCAGCGCCTACGCAACCGCAGATCTGCTTGATTTATTTGCGCAGCATGATGTGCCGGTTGGGCCCGTTGTGCGGCGCGCTGATTTGGCGGAGCACGCGCAAATTAAAGCCGCGGCAATCCTGCAAGAGTACGCGCATCCGCGAGGCGGTATGCTGCGCCAGCCGCGGTCTCCAATTCGTTACTCAGCCAATCCGGCGGAAACGCCAAGGCCATCAGCAGACCTCGGTGAACACACCGTCGAGATATTGAGCGAGTTGGGCATTGAGTTCGAGGAAATGCAGACTTGGGCCAGGCAGGGCGCTATTGGTTAACGACATGATACGAGCACCCGGTGTTGCAGAGGCGCACGGTTTCTTCTAAAGCAAGTAAGCAGGTAAGCAGGTGAGAAGATAAGCTGGCGACGATTGGCACTTTGCATTTGTGCTGATTGCAGGGGTGAGTTCGGGTGATGCGCAGCTCTAGCCCACTAAGCTAAACATCGTTAAAGAACCGTAAGCTGATCAGAAATAACGACTAGAGTTACACCAGCCGCACTTTCAGCGGTGAGCCAAGTAATACGATGGATTTGGTGATCATCTGCTATGCGACTAACAAACCAAGTACGTTCAGTGAGAATCTTGCGCAGCAAGCCAATCGGGAAAAATGAAAAAGGAAAGAGATATGACAGACAAAAATCCGTCCGCTAAATCCATGCGTTGGCATATTGGGGATGGTGATAAACCGGAGCTGATGTCTAGATCCGCGAGCCGGATCGGTTTTTGGCGTCAGTTCGGTCGGCACTTCGCCGTAGGTCTAACGCTGGCTTACACTAGTTTCGCGTTACCCGTCGGGTTGGCGACAGAGTCGGTAGCGCCAACCGCTGAACCTTTCGCATCGACTTACACGCCACGGCCGGCAACTGCAATGGTGATTCAAAACGCCAGCGTTTATGACGGTCTAGGCGAACTGCTGATCGATACTGACGTAGCAGTGGCGGATGGGCGGATTGTCGCTATTGGTAAGGACTTACCCACCGAAGGCCGGCAAGTCATTGATGCGTCAGACCAGTGGTTGTCGCCAGGGATCATTGACGTGCACTCGCATTTAGGTAATTACGCCGCACCGAACGCTCCAGCCACCAGCGACGGTAACGAATCGACTTCACCGAATACCGCACAGGTTTGGGCGGAACACTCCGTCTGGCCGCAAGATCCGCAGTTTACGCGGGCCTTGGCGGGCGGGGTGACTACTCTGCAAATTCTGCCGGGTAGTGCCAATCTGTTTGGTGGTCGCGGCGTTACGGTAAAAAACGTGCCGTCCAGAACCGTACAAGGCATGAAATTTCCTGAAGCGCCGCACAGTCTGAAGATGGCATGCGGTGAGAATCCGAAGCGCGTGTATGGCTCACGTAAAACAGCGCCTTCGACTCGTATGGGTAATGTTGCCGGCTATCGCAACGCATGGATTAAAGCGAAAGCGTACTACGACAAGCAGCAGGCGC
The DNA here is from genome assembly GCA_002450255.1 of Gammaproteobacteria bacterium UBA6968. GTDB lineage: Bacteria > Pseudomonadota > Gammaproteobacteria > Pseudomonadales > Azotimanducaceae > UBA4421. The sequence continues at coordinate 2,093 of DJYW01000076.1, read as the reverse complement.
ATGCAGCAGATCCAGAGGAGCCAGCGCCCGAACGGGATTTAGCAATGGAAACACTGGCAGGCGTCCTGGCTGGCGAAATTCTGGTGCACAATCATTGTTACCGAGCAGATGAAATGGTGATCATGATCGATATCGCGAAAGAATTTGGTTATCAGATCGCTGCTTTTCATCATGCTGTTGAGTCTTACAAAATTGCGGACCTGTTAGCGGAGGCCGATATTTGCTCGGCCATGTGGACCGACTGGTGGGGGTTCAAGTTAGAAGCCTACGACGGCATCCAACAAAACATAGCGCTAGTCGATCAGGCGAAAGCGTGCGCGATCGTGCATTCCGACTCAGAGCGTGACATTCAACGTCTCAATCAAGAGGCCGCCAAAGCGATGGCGGCAGGGCGACGAATGGGAATGGAGATTACCTCGGCGCATGCCATGACTTGGTTAACCGCTAACGCGGCTAAAGCGCTGGGGATTGCAGCAGAGACTGGCACCATTGAGGTGGGTAAGGCAGCGGACCTGGTGCTTTGGGATAGCGATCCAATGAGCGTCTACAGCCGTGCGGAGCAGGTTTTTATTGATGGGTATCTTTATTTTGATCGCGATGATCCGGTTCGCCAGCCGAAAACAGATTTTGAAGTAGGCCAAAGCATCGGAGGTGGACAATGAATTTAACTGATAAGCCTTTCCTCACCGGCAGTCGGTCAAACTCCAGCTGGCTTGTCGGTTTGCTGTTTTTGTTTGGCAATACATTGTTTGGCTATGCAATGACGGCTCAGGCCGAGCAGACGGCAATTGTTGGTGCCACCGTGCATACGGTGACCCAGGCCGAGCCTGTCGTTAATGCAACTATCCTTATCGAAGACGGTGTGATTACTGCGCTCGGCAAGGATGTCTCTGTACCGCTTGGTTATGCAGTCGTAGAAGCAGCTGGCAAACAAGTTACGCCGGGCATAATCGAGAGTTACTCCCAGCTGGGTCTTGAAGAAGTAGGCGCGATTCGCAGCAGCGTTGATTCACGATTGGAATCAGTATCCGTGGGCGCCGCTTTTGATGTTCAGTATGGGGTGAACCCAGGCTCTACTTTGTTGGCGGTGAATTTAATGGAAGGCGTTACCCATGCAGTGACCGCACCGCAAGTAGGCCCCAGCTTATTCGCCGGGCAGGGCGCGGTGATCGACTTGAGTAAAGGTAAAGTCATTTTGCCTCGTGCAGCCGTGTTCGCCAGCGCCAGCGCCCGTGCCTCGATACTCGTTGGCGGGAGTCGCGCTGAAGTGATTGGTTATCTGCGGCAAGTTATGACCGACCTGGCGAGTTTTAATCCGCGTCGTTATGAACCCGCCGAAGGGCAGTTGCCTAAGCGCGATATGATTGCTTTGAAAACGATGCAGCGGACTGGCCAGCCTTTGGTAGTGGAAGTGCATCGAGCCAACGAAATACGTGAGCTCGTGAAACTCGCACAGGCGTTTGACCTAAATTTGGTGCTGCGCGGTGCCGCGGAAGCGTGGCAGGAAGCCGATTTGCTGGCGGCCAATTCGATTCCCGTTATCGTTGATGTGCTTGGCAATATCCCTGACGATTTTGATCAACTCGGTGCGCGGATGGACAACGCAGCGATGCTTACGGCAGCGGGCGTGCAGGTGCTGTTCACAGTCAATGACAGCCATCGCGCACGGCAGCTGCGTCAATACGCGGGTAACGCAGTTGCTGAAGGCATGGCACCACATGCTGCGTTGGCGGCAATGACAGCGAACGTTGCCCGTGCGTTCGGGCTACCGGAGAAAGTTGGTACAGTTCAAGTGGGTGCGCCGGCTAATCTGGTGGTTTGGAATGGTGATCCGCTAGAACTTTCGACCTGGCCGGAGCATGTGTTTGTCGATGGCGTGAGCGTCAGTTTGGAAAGTCGACAGACACGTTTGTTTAAGCGTTACGTTGACCTGGAAGCCGGCAAGGCGAGCGGATTTAGCTATCAGTAGCATCGCCTTTGTTCCGGCAAGCAAAAGCTCGTCTGTTGCCGTCGCAACTTGTCGTGATGGCGACGACGAGTCTCTGCTTAGAATCCATATGAAGAGTTCATATGAACGATCCATAAGAACAGTC
>DJYW01000068.1:28427-33174 GCA_002450255.1 Gammaproteobacteria bacterium UBA6968 | reverse complement strand
GGGTCACCTTTGGATAAGCCCTGGAACGCGCCTGGATTGAAAGGCTTGTCAGTTAACTGCGCGGTGGTCGCAATTTTGTCTTTGCTTGGTGATTTTTTTGAGCGAAAGATTTGTGCTTTTTAGTCTGTCAACTTTAGGTTTGAGCCGGTCTATATAGGCTATGGGTAGGCTTTGCAATTGCGACACCCTATAAAAGCGTGCAATGTATGCTTCAGCGCATTTGATAAGAGGTCGGGTCATGACGCACGGGGCAGACTGGATGGGATTTTTGTCACATAAAACGCTACCACCACTGGGTAAAAATTTGCTCAGCGGTTCGTCGCTGATAGTGTCTTTGTTGCTGCTCGTCTTTGCGCCGGTTATTACGATTGCACAATCCGCGAAAGATATCGTCGTCAAGGCAGACGAGCAACAACGGGGTGAGGCCAGTTATGTAGAAGCGACCATGCGCATCGTACGGCCAGAATGGTCGCGCTCGATGGGTATGAAAAGCTGGTCTAAAGGCCAGGACTACTCTTTGGTTTTTATTACTGCTCCGGCTAAAGACAAAGGCACCGCTTCGTTAAAGCGCGGTCGCGAAATGTGGAACTGGCTGCCTAGTGTCGAGCGGGTCATTAAAATAGCGCCTTCTATGTTAGGTCAGGCGTGGATGGGTTCGGACTTTACGAACGATGATTTGATCAACCAGTCATCGATTGTTGTCGACTATGCCCACGAAATGGTCGGTGATGAAGTCTTCGACGGCGACGAATGTTATGTCATCGACGCGTTCGCCAAACCTGATGCGCCGGTGGTGTGGAGCAAAGTAAGATTGTGGATTTCCAAGCGCAACTATTTGCAGCGCAAAGCGGCATTCTTTGACGAATTCGGCGATTTGGTAAACACCATGCAATCCTTTGATGTTGTCACCATGGGCGGGCGGGCCATACCGACGCGAATGGAAATGATCCCCGCTGACAAAGCCGGGCACATGACCGAGATGATTTATCATGCCGCGCAGTTCGATTTTGAGATCAGCGAGACGTTCTTTTCGCAGCGGCAAATGCGCGCGCTGAGAGACTAGCCCGCACATGTTTACGACCCTTTTAAAAATGGCATGGCGCAATATCTGGCGGCAGCGACGCCGTACATTGTTGACTGCAGCTGCCATTAGCCTTGCCTTGATACTGTCTATTCTGGCGCGCAGCCTGCAAGAAGGAAGTTACGCACATAACATTGATAACGGTGCTCGATTCTCTAGCGGCCTAGTGCAAATCCAGCACCCAAAATTCGGGGACAGTGGCAGCATCGACGACTTGGTGCCCGGCAGCGAAGAATTTATCGCGCCGCTGCGCGAAGACGAACGCATCAATCATATTGTGCCGCGCATCGAATCCTTTGCTTTGGCTGCTGGTGCTGAACGGTCTCGAGGTGCGCGGGTCATGGGGGTGCGGCCAGAATTAGAAGACGCTTATGCGCGGGTGGGTCAAAAGCTAAGTGCTGGCGAGTATTTGCTGGCCGATGACAACGCGGTGCTGTTGGGGGTCGGTCTTGCCAGGTATTTGAACGTTGGCATCGGGGATGAAGTGGTGCTTTACGGCCAGGGCTATCGCGGACAGACCGCAGCAGGGCTGTATCCGATTAAAGGGCTGCTCAGCTTTCCAATGCCCGGCATAGATGATCGGTTGGTCTATATGCCGCTGGCGGCCGCAGAACAGCTGTTCTCAACTGACGGTCAGGTCACCAACTGGGTGGTGCATACGCACACGCTTTCTTTGCTGCCCGAGTTACTCACGCAAGTCGGCGCAACTTATCCTCAGTATCGAGTGCGCGATTGGGAGGATATGCTTCCGGAAATGGCGCAACAGATTAGCATGGACCGTGCGGGCGGTTACTTCATGATGGTGTTGCTCTACGGTGTGGTTGGCTTCGGTCTGTTTGCTACCTTGCTAATGATGACGCTGGAGCGGCAGCGCGAATTTGGAGTCATGTTGGCGACCGGCTTGCTACGCTCTCGCCTAATGATTCTGATTGCTTTTGAATCGCTGTTTATTGCAACGCTCGGTTTTGTCATGGGGTTGCTGGTGGTGCTGCCAGTGCTGCTTTGGTTGCAGGCGTATCCCATTCGCATGACTGGCGAAATGGCGCAAATGGTTGTTGAGATGGGCTTTGAACCGGTGATTCCCGCGTTGCTGGAAGCGTTCGTATTTGCTGAGCAAGTGCAAACCACCCTCTTCATTTTAGTGCTTTGCTTAATCTATCCGTTGTATCGAGTGTATGCTTTGACCGTTGTCGTTGCGCTGCAGGGGAAAGGTCATGTGGGTTAGATTGGCGTGGCGTAATTTATGGCGAAATCGCTTACGCACCATGATCATGCTCAGCGCGATGAGTCTGGGCATGGTGGGTGTGCTGCTTATGACCGGTTTCATTACCGGCATGTATGGCAGCATGGTCGCCAATGCGATCTCCTGGCAGTTGGGTAACTTGCAGATACACAATGCTGCGTTTCTTGAAGAAGCGGAACTGCAAGCGACCCTGGTCAACCCACAACAAATTACGGATTACCTTGATGCATCGCCCGTCGTGCAGGCGTGGTCAGGGCGTTTCGTTGTCAGCGGTATGCTGGCGTCAGCGCGCAGTACCCGTGGTATTCGTGTTAACGGCGTGGTCCCGGATCGGGAAGCCGCACTCACACCCATCGCCACCCATATCGTTGCTGGTGCATGGCTGGACGATGCGGGTCGCAATCCGGTGGTTTTGTCGCAGAAAACTGCTAACCGTTTAGATCTGCGGGTTGGGTCAAAAGTAATTCTTACTTTCTCGGATAATGCGGGCGAGGTAACCGGCGCTGCGTTTCGCGTGCGCGGTATTTATCAAAGCCCGTCGTCGGCTTTAGATGATACCCAGTTATTTGTGCGCCGCAGCGATCTTGTCAAGTTGGCAGACTGGGTGGGCATTCATGAAATTGTGATTCGTGTTGTTGGCGATAGCGAAACCGCTACCCAGAATACCCTGGTGGTCCAAGCGGATGTTCGCGAAATCAAAGACGCCTCGACCTCTGTGCGTGATTGGCAAACGGTGCAACCGATGATCGCTGCGATTCTTAATCAAGCAGGCTCTGCCAGTGGCGTTATGGTTTTAATCTATGTGCTTGCTATGGCGTTTGGCATCGTCAATATCATGCTGATGTCAGTGATGGAGCGTACGCGAGAGTTCGGCGTGCTCATGGCAATTGGCATGAATAAGCGCGGTATTATGTTGATGGTGCTTGCCGAGTCTACCTGGCTAGGTATTTGCGGCGCCGTACTTGGCGTCTTTCTCAGCGCGCTTATAGTGCTATGGCTTGGCCAGGCGGGAATCCCGCTGGGGGATATGGCGGAGGGCTTGGGTGCCTGGGGTATCGATACAATGGTGTATCCAAGCGTGGCGCTAGAGGAATACGTTGGCACCGCATTAGTTGTGTTGCTGGCGTGCATTATCGCAGCGATTTATCCCGCGCGAACAATCATAAAGCGCACGCCGGTAGAGGCGATGGCACAAAAGATATGAAAACGACGGAAGCAAACGGAACCCAACACGTCGAACGTGTAAGGGTGTGCATCAAAGTGACCGATTAGGGCAATGCGCCAAGCCACCACGCCAGCCAGCAGTTAAGCCTTGGGTAACATAAATAAGCTGCCGAGTCGCCAATGGCAGCAATAGCCAAACTGGATGTCAAATGACGCTTGAAATAAGAGACCTGTCCAAGATCTACAATGAGGACACCGAATTTCCGGTAGCCGCAGTCGATCACCTAAGCCTCACTATTGAGGCGGGCGAGTTTGTCGCGATAATGGGACCTTCTGGGTCTGGTAAAACGACGCTGTTAAATATGGTTGGTGGTATTGATGTGCCGACTTCCGGTGAAGTGTTTATCGATGCTGAAAACATCAGTGCACTCTCGCAGCGAGAGTTGATTGCTTTTCGTCGGGATAACATTGGCTTTGTTTTTCAGGATTACAGTTTGTTGCCGGTGCTGACTGCACTGGAAAACGTTGAATTTGTTATGCAACTACAAGGCCGCGCCGCTGCAGAATGTAGTCAGCGAGCGAAACAACTGTTGGAGCGCGTGGGTTTGGCAGAACACTTGCATAAAGTGCCTGCGAAGCTTTCCGGAGGGCAGCAGCAGCGGGTGGCAGTAGCCCGAGCGCTTGCGCCGCAACCGCGATTTATTATCGCAGATGAACCCACCGCTAATTTAGATGCCCACAGTACCGCAGAGCTGCTGGATATGATGCAGGCGCTTAACCAACAGGAACACACGACCTTTATCTTCTCAACACATGATCCGAGGGTGATTGATCGTGCCAAGCGAGTGGTGGTGATTGAGGACGGCAGAGTCGTCGAAGACCGTCTGTCATAGGCAGATGGAAAGGGTTAGCTTCGCTACGGAGACGATCGCTAGGTCATTGGCAGGATTCCCGGCACGCACGCATGTTTATGGGAAGCCGAATTTCTGTGGGGCGCTAATTCTGCAAAATGGGCCACGGCTCTTGCTGGGAATGTTTGCGCTGGCGGTGGCATGGTTGTCTGGGCCTAGCTTTGCAGCCGCTCCAAGTCCCGTAGAGGATTCCGAATCGCAGCCTGCAATGGTTACCGTGCTGGTTCTGGGTAGTTATAGCACCCTCGAGCGAGCCGAACGGGCCCGCCAAAGTATTGCGCTAGCGCACCCGGACTTGCTGGCTGACGCTGACGCCAGGCAGCGGTCCGCTGGATCTCTAGGCCATGG
>DJYW01000068.1:14825-28087 GCA_002450255.1 Gammaproteobacteria bacterium UBA6968 | reverse complement strand
GATGGTTCTGGAGATGGTTCTGGAAATAATGCCGTAATAGCCGGCAGCCTTCTCTCCGTCTCGCCAGCGCGTCTCTCCGCGAAGCCTGTATTCCGAGTGGTCTTGCCTATCTCGACGCCGATTTCGGCCACGGATCTGTCTGAACGAAAACAGCAGTGGCGTGAGGCGGGATTTGCCGATGTTTGGCGAAGCTCGGTTGCCACGACGTGGCTTGGTTCAGCCATTTCCGCATCTACGCCGCAGCGTGAGGATGCAGTTCAAGCTAAGCCGGCCAGTGTGCCGTCATCAAGCTCATCCAACGCGTCTGCAACAACACTCTCATCTACAGCCTTGGCGAACGAAGAGATCGAAAACGGGGCGACAACTCCGGCCGTTTCAGCGTTCGTCGGCGGAATTCCGGGTCTCACACCCGAGCGCGCTTGGGACGCTCAGGGGTATGTGAAATATCTCGGCACGTATCAGCCGGATTCCGCTCAGGGACCGGATCATCTGATCCATCATCGTGTGAATTTCGAATACCGCTTTAACTCAGAACTGCAGTTCAATGCGGGATTGCGAAATCGCTTCTTTGCTGGCGCGAGTGCGGCATTGCCCGGTTTTGCTGATGTCATGGCGGTGGATGATGGCTACTGGAATCTTAGTTCGGTATGGCATGAGCGGTCGCGACGAGCCGGTGTTTCTGCTTTAGATCGGCTTTACTTGAAAGGCGAGCGCGGTCAATGGCAAGCGCGTTTGGGGCGCATGCGCGTGAATTGGGGCATGAACACCATCTTTAACCCGGTGGATTATTTCAACGCTTACTCGGTATATGACTTTGATTACGAAGAGCGTCCCGGCAGTGACGGCATTGAGTTCACTCGCCAGCTTGGTTTTGCGAGTCAGGTTGACGTCGTTTACAGCCCTCATCAGAGCGCGGATCAAGCGCGTTACGCGGTTCGCTATCTCAACAATGCGCGCGGCTGGGATTGGCAGGCCATCCTCGGCAAATCGGGTCTTGACCAAGTGGTAGGCGCGGCGTTTGCAGGAGACGTCAAAGGCGCCGGGTTGCGCGCCGAATTTAGCTGGTTCGAACCGACTACCGATTTTTTTCTCGGTCAACCTCGTGATGCCACAGGGGTGGTCAGTATAGAGGCAGACTATAGTTTCGCCTCGCGGCGCAATTGGATGCTGCGTGGTGCCGTGCTGTACGTGGGAAAGCCTGAATTGTCAGGGTCCTCGGCAAGTTTTTTAGCGCAGCCGCTTACCGCGCGCAGTCTGAGTTTTTCCCGCTGGACTGGTTACGCAGATGTGGGGTTTGAACCGACTGATTTAAGTCGTTTGACATTGAGTACTTTGTATTATGAAGACGGTTCGGTAAGCGCCACCTTACTTGGCACTTATTCGCTTGCCGACAATTGGGAGCTTTCCGGCGTGTTGCGCTATTACGGGGGCAGCGATTCGAGCTTGTTCGGCTCGGCACCGCAAACGCTAGGGTTTGCGCGGCTGCGTTGGAGTTATTAACTTCGACTCTCGTATTAGGTCGCGCTTGGCGCTAACGACCTATCGCTTCTGCGATCACGGCGACTACTGCTTCTGGAGTGGCCAAATCAGCGTTTACGGTGATGCTGGCGTAGCGTTCATACAAAGGGACGCGCTCGCTTGCCAGTTGTTCCAAAGTGGTGTCGGGAGTCGCGGCGATGCCTCGTCCCTTGAGGGTGGGCAAGCGTTGCTGCAGCGTGCTGAGAGGAACTTGAAGGTAGATCACCTCGCCCAGACTCAGCAGGTGCTGCATTGCTGAGTCGCTATAGACAACGCTGCCTCCGGTGGAAATTACCGCGTCTTGGGCGGTCAAGCAGAGCAACGTCTCCGCCTCGACTGCGCGCAGTTGGCCGACGCCCTCTGTGGTCACGATGTCTTCCAGGTTGCGGCCAGTGCGGACCTGAATCAGCACGTCGGTGTCGATGAAATCGAGGCCAAGGTGCTTCGCCAGCAAGATACCGATGGTGCTCTTGCCGGCGGCGGGCATGCCGACCAGTGATACGGTAGACATTTTAAGACCTAACGCAATCTGTCAGGTGTTGATGGCAGCGCGAGCTATTGCCAGCCGGCTCGATCATAGATCTTGACGGCTTCGGCTTGGCGTTCCCCAAAGATCGCTGCGTTCACGCTGTCCTCGGTGAATGCACCGAATGCGGCGACGGGGCCGGTGGCAGGCCCGATTACCGGATACTCATTGTTACCTTCCGCGAACAAGCGTTGCGCGAACTCGCTGGTGAGGTATTCCAGAAAGCGTACTGCGTTGGCCTCGTTAGGCGCATACCGAGTGACGCCAGCGCCACTAATATTAACGTGGCTACCGCGGTCGGCTTGATTTGGAAAAACAATGGCTAACTTCGCGACGATTGCTTTATTCGCATCGCTATCAGAGCCAAATAGACGCCCGAGGTAATAGGTGTTTGCCACGGTAATATCGCACTCACCTGCGGCCACGGCTTTAAGTTGGGCGGTATCGTTGCCTTGCGGTTTGCGCGCAAAATTAGCGACCACGCCGCTAGCCCAGGCCTCCGCAGCCTCGCTGCCGTTTGCTTCCAGAAGCGAAGCCATCAACGAAAGATTGTAAATGTTAGCAGAGCTGCGCATACATACCTTGCCTTTGGCTGCGGCGCTGGCCAGGTCTTCGTAACGCGTGACGCTTGCCAGCTTTTTATCGGTTCGCGTCACAATGACCCGTGCGCGTTTTGAGAGTCCGAACCAATGCCCTGCTGGATGCCGCAGATTGGCTGGAATTCGGGCTTCTAAAATTTCAGACTTGACGGGCTGGAAAACGCCTGCCTGATCCGCTTTCCAAAGCCGGCCCGCGTCTACGGTAATTAGCAGGTCGGCGGGGCTGAACTCACCTTCATTGACAATCCGTTCGATCAACGCATCGCTGCCGCCTTCAATCAGGTTAACCGTAATGCCGGTCTGCTCGGTAAATTGCTCATAGAGCGCCATATCTGTGTCGTAGTGTCTGGCTGAATAGACATTGACGACTTCTTCTGCCAGCGCGAGCGGAGCAGCGAGAATGCTCAGTAAACAAATCAGGGCTGCGGATCGCACTTTGCGATTGCGCTGTGGATTTGCAGGCCGCAGTGCGGGGCCCAGACGTCTTTCCGACAGAGTCATCGCGCTCGCTTTGTTTAAGCAGCTTGGTAAAGTGGCTAGTCTGTTCATAAGTCCATCCTTCGCTTGGTTGGCTCGCGGTTAACCTCGTATTCGGAGAAGAGCGCCAACACTAAGTTATAAATTTGGCCGCTGTGCAGAAATTGGGAATAAGTTACAAATAAGAATTATTCTCAAGTAGCGTTAAGTATAGACAAGGACATCGGCGAAGGTAAAGTCGATCCCGACGGCATCGCCAATTGACGCTGCAGGCTTCGCGGTTGCAATAATGGTTATTGTTTCCGTGCCGCTGGATAGCAGGAGGTGGTGATGCAAGCCCTGGAAGCGAATGTCATCCAAGGTAGCGGTTGCGGGCCGTGCGCGCAGGGACATACTTCGCGAGCGTATGCCCAGTTGTACCGCGGTGCTCGTCGGTGCGAAATCCGACGGCAGGCGGCGTGCTGGCACCACGCCGAAAGCGGTTTCCACACCATCGGCGGTTACGACGCCTTTGATCGTTTCAAAGCCGGCAAGGGTCTGTGCAACAAAAGCGTTCGCAGGTTTTCGCCATAGCGCTTCTGGTGCAGCGACCTGAACTAGTTGGCCGTCTTCCATTATGGCAATGCGATCTGCCATAGCCATAGCTTCTTCGGGATCGTGGGTGACCAGCAATGTCGCGGTTTGCGTGCGTTTTAGTGTGGCACGCGCATCTTCGCGCAATTTGCGGCGTAGCGGCGTATCCACACTGGCGAAGGGTTCGTCGAGAAGCATTACTTCCGGGTCGGTGACCAGGGCTCGAATTAGCGCCACGCGTTGTTGTTGTCCGCCGGACAGTGTGTGTGGGAAGCGTGTCGCAAACTCGGCCAGGCCAACGCTGCGTAAATAATCAGTAACTCGATCGTGACGCTGGGTGTTCGCGAGGTGGCTCAACCCAAACCCCACGTTGTCTGCTATGTTTAAGTGCGGGAATAAAGCGTGGTCCTGGAAAACCAGACCGACTGAACGGGCTTCCGGGGGTGGGCTGAAGGCCGCAGTGGCGGTGCAATCGCTGCCAATTTGCACCGAGCCGCTCTGCACAGGCTCAAGGCCGGCGGCGATACGCAATAAGGTACTTTTGCCGCTGCCCGATGGCCCTAGAATGCATACAATCTCGCCCGGTGCGACATGCAGTTCGATGTCGCTCAGGATTTGCGCAGTACCGAACGCATGGCTAATTCGGTCAAAAGTCAGACTCATGGAGATTATTCCTAAGGTAGCGGTCTTTGGGCGAACACCGAGCGGCACAAATGATAGCGTAACAGCAGCGATCTCGTGGAAAATTAGGGCCGACCTTTGCGATCCACAAATTAGGCTCTGGTTGCGCGTCAACCCAGAGGGTATGGCGCTCGCGCTTTGATTCGGTGCATTACCGTAATGCTAAGCACAGATGTATCGCCCTCGGTTATGGGTGACCAGGCAGAATCACACAGGTGACGAATAGAAAGTGGTAGGTATATTGGCCGGAATAAATGTTAGGGCGTAGTCGTGGTGGGATATGGCGCACGGGTGCGGTGCTCGTTGCGATTCCCGTTAGTGTGCCCATTGCCGCGATTTTGCTCTCGCTTTTGGCGATCGATGTTGAAATATGGCAACACTTGCAGGCGACGGTCCTCGGTGATTATGTGATCAATACGCTGCTTTTGATGCTGCTAGTTGGTGTCTTCTCAGCCGTGTTGGGTATTGCTACCGCCTGGATAGTGTCGGCATACGAATTCCCCGGCCGCGGCCTGCTCTCGCTTGTCTTAGTGCTGCCGTTAGCTGCGCCGGCTTACGTTGTTGGCTACGTTTATGCGGACTTGCTTGATGTATCTGGCCCTGTGCAAACCGCGTTGCGCGAAGCGTTTGGCTGGTCCTACGGTGATTATCTTTTCCCGAATATCCGTAGTCTGCCTGGTGCCGCACTGGTTATCGCTGGTGTGCTTTATCCCTATGTTTATTTATTAGCAAAAGCCAGCTTTTCGCGCCAGGCAGGTGTTTTGTATGAGGCTGCGCAGACGCTAGGAGCTTCGCCGTGGCGGGTGTTTTCCGCTGTTGCTTTGCCCGCAGCACGGCCGGCTGTAGCGGGTGGCCTGGCCCTGGTACTAATGGAAACCGTGGCTGACTATGGCGTAGTTGAGCACTATGGAGTGCCGACATTCACCACCGGTATTTTTCGCACTTGGTATGCGATGGGCGAGCGTAATGCGGCGTTGCAGTTGGCCGCTTGCTTGTTTCTGATCGTGGCTGTGTTGGTGCTGTTGGAGTACTGGGGGCGGCGCGGCGATCATTTCAATCCGGTCAGTCGGCCGCGTCCACTTGCGCGCAAGCGGCTCTCCGCTCCGGCTGCAGTGATCGCTATTACAGCGTGCTCGGTGCCAGTGTTGTTTGGCTTCGCGCTACCTTTTGCTGTGTTGGTGTCGCTATCCGTCGCCTCTGGCGATCCGCTTTGGGGCAGTCAGTTCCTGCGCTATATGGGCAACAGTGTTCAGGTTGCCACGATCGCTTCGCTCCTGTGTTTACTCGGCGCGTTGTGGCTCGGTTATGCCCAGCGGCTTGCCAGCGGCGGGTTGTTGAGCTTTGGGCTGCGCCTTGCCACGTTGGGATATGCTCTGCCGGGTATGGTCTTGGCGGTGGGCTTGCTGATGCCGCTAACTTGGTTGGATCGTACCTTGGCCACTTATTTTAGCGAGGCTTGGGACTGGCCAGTTGGCTTGATCTTGACCGGTTCTACTTTCGCATTGCTGTGTGTTTATGTGGCGCGTTTCCTGACCGTCGCGTTTAACAGCGTGCAGAGCGGTATGCTGCAAATCCACCCGCGCTTTGATGACGTCGGGCGCACGCTTGGCGTTCGTCCCGGCGGCGTGCTGCGTCGTGTCCATTTACCGCTGTTGCGCCCGGCACTGCTTACCGCATTGTTACTAGTGTTTATTGATGTAATGAAGGAGCTTCCGGCGACGCTCATACTGCGCCCATTCAACTTTGAAACCCTGGCGACGCGCGTGTTTCGTCTGGCTTCAGATGAGCGTCTGGCGGAGGCATCAACCGCAGCATTGGTTATTGTCGTGCTCGGACTTATACCCACCCTAATGTTGCTTTGGACTGATCGACGCGCTAGCCGCTAGCCGCTTGTTTTCAGTCTGCTCTCCTTTTGCTTACGGTTTGCACGCGGCCTTCACGTGCTCTCAACAGCAGTTTGGTCAACCTCTCCGTATGAAAAAACAGAACTTGCCCAGCAAAGTTTGTCCTGTTTGTTCGCGACCCTTTGACTGGCGTAAGAAATGGCGTCGTGATTGGGACGCAGTGAAGTATTGTTCCGAACGTTGTCGGCGTAGCCGGAGTGCCCAGTAACCATGCCTGAAGGACCGGAAATACGTCGGGTCGCTAACCGAATACATAAGGCAGTAGCGGCTCAGGAAACCACGTCGGTCATATTCGGCCAACCGCATCTGCGCCCGTTTGGTCCGCGCCTTCAGGGGCAGCAGGTAATCTGGGTAAAAAGTCGTGGCAAAGCCTTACTCACGCATTTTGAAGAAGGACTGACGGTGTATAGCCACAATCAGCTGTATGGTCGCTGGTACATTCAGCGTGCGGGAAAATTACCGCGCACCTCGCGCACGCTGCGATTTGCCATTCATACAGAGCGTTATAGCGCTCTACTGTATAGCGCATCGGATATTCAAGTACTGACCGAAGCGGAGCTGCCGCTGCAGAAATATTTGGCCCGGTTAGGTCCCGATGCACTGGATGATGTGGTGCATTGGCGGGATGTGTTGGCGCAGTTGCAATCACCGGTTTGGCGAGGGCGTAGTCTTGGCGCACTGTATCTGGATCAGGGTTTTGTCGCCGGCATAGGCAATTACTTGCGTTCGGAAATTCTGCACTTTAGCGGGTTGCACCCTGCTGACCGCCCCGTGGATCTATCGTTAGGCAAGCTGGGTGAGTTGTCGCGTTACACGTTATTGCTGACACGGCGTGCGCTGGCGACCGCCGGTGTCACGAATGTACCCCAGCGCGTCAAACGTTTGCAGCGTGAGGGGCTTAGACGCAGCCGATTTCGATTCGCGATCTTTGATCGTCAGGGTGAGCCTTGCTACACCTGCGGCACCGAGGTCCAACGCATCGAAGTTAATTCTCGGCGTCTGTATTTGTGCTCTCGCTGTCAGCCCAGAAGGCGGGTGTGAAGGCGCAAGCAAAAACAGTTGGATCCGAATCGTATTGGCGCTAAGCCAGCATCGAACGGCGACCCGAACCAAAGCGTTAGGCGGGCTTGCAACACGCGCAAGAGAGCCGGACTACCTGAACCTGTCACCACACTAAAAACGATTAAGCACTATATCTGGAGCCTGTCATGGCCGAACCTAAAACCCTCTTGGTACTTATGGGCAATCAGCTTTTCGCGGAACCGCTGTTACGCGTTGCTAAAGCGGATGCGGTATTCATGTCTGAAGAAGATGAGTTTTGTCAGCATGTGCCGTATCACCAGCACAAGCTTGTGCTCATTCTCGCGGGGATGCGCGCGCAGCGTGACGCGCTACGGGCCAAAGCATATACGGTCCATTATTCTGAGTTAGAGCAGGAAGACTCGCGCAGCTATGAGGAAAAGCTCTTGCAGGTGTTACAGGACGGTGACTATGAGCAGTTAGCTTATTTTGAAATTGAAGGGCGCGCTATGGCGCGGCGGATGGCAGCGTTTGCGGACGCGCAGAATATCGCTTGCTTGGAATTGGCTTCGCCGATGTTTCTATGCCCGCGCGAAGCGTTCGCAGCATTTGTCACCGATAAAAAAGGGGCGTTGAAAAAGCGCCCGCTGATGGCCAATTTTTACAAAGAGCAGCGTCACCGGTTGGATATTTTGCTGAACGCAGATGGCTCGCCAACAGGCGGGCAGTGGAGTTTTGATGCAGATAATCGCCGCAAACTGCCAAAAGACGTGACCGTGCCCGAGATATCCACGCCACTACCGGCGGCGAATGTAGCTGCAGTGCAGGCGCTCGTGAGCCAGCGTTTTGCCAGTCATCCTGGCAGCGCCGAATCCTTTTGGTGGCCGACGACGCACCGGCAAGCTAAGCGCTGGCTCTTGGAATTCATCGACTCACGTCTGGATCAGTTTGGTCCGTATGAAGATGCTATGACGCAGCGCTCGGACACCGTGTTTCACAGTGCGGTAAGTCCGCTGTTAAACGTGGGTTTGCTTACCCCGCAGCAGGTAATTGATGCAGTACTGGTTCGGGCCCGTGAGCATGCGGTGCCCCTCGCTAGTTTAGAAGGCTTCGTGCGGCAGGTAATTGGCTGGCGCGAATTCATTCGCGGCATCTACCGCCACTATGGTCCGGTTCAGGCGAGTCGCAACTATTGGGATCATCAGCGCGACTTCGGACCGGCCTGGTCCACTGGTGAAACAGGCATAGTGCCTTTGGATGCAGCGATACAGGGTGCGCTTAAGCTTGGTTGGTCGCATCACATTCCACGCCTCATGGTTTTGGCGAATCTCATGACGCTCTGCGAGATCCATCCGCAGTCGGCGCATCGTTGGTTTATGCAGCACTATGTGGATTCCGCTAATTGGGTGATGGGGCCTAACGTTTATGGTATGGGTTTGTTCAGTGATGGCGGTATTTTCGCGACCAAGCCGTATATCTGCGGCTCTAACTATTTGCTGAAAATGAGCGATTATAAACGCGGACCTTGGACACAGATTGTTGATGGCTTGTACTGGCGCTTTATCAATCTGCATCGTGATTTCTTCACTGGCAATCCGCGCCTTGGATTAATGGTTCGAGCGCTCGATAAGATGGATCCTAAAAAGAAACAAACCCTGTTTGCCGCTGCCGAAGAGTTTATTGAAGCCCATACAGTACTGCGCTAGCCAGGGTGAAGTTTCGCCTGGTTTGCCCATGCCGGCTAACTGCAGGCAGTGGTAGCTGGGCGCAATGCCGTGAAGAATGCTGCGGAAACCCGCGCACTCGGCGAATCTTAAAAACAAGGCCTAAAAGCGCCCGCGATCTGTACTGGCCAGCGTATACTTGCGCCCATGGCAGCCACCGACTTTAGTACCTTATCCCTGAAACCCGCATTGCTCTCGCGTCTCGAAACGCTGGGCTTTCACACCATGACGCCGGTCCAGGCGCAGGCTTTGCCGCCCATCCTGCAGGGCGAAGATGTCGTCGCCCAAGCGCATACCGGCAGCGGCAAAACTGCCGCCTTTGCACTGGGTTTCCTCAATGCGCTGCGCCTAGAGCATTTTGCCGTGCAGACGCTGGTGCTCTGCCCGACGCGCGAGCTTGCGGATCAGGTTGCCGAAGCTACGCGTGGCTTCGCTCGCCAACTGGATAATGTGAAAACGCTCACTTTATGCGGCGGTGTCGCGATGGGGCCGCAAATCAATTCGCTGCGCCACAGCGCGCACGTGGTGGTGGGTACGCCGGGCCGGGTGCTTAAGCATTTACAACGTGGGTTTTTGAATGTGGCATCGGTCAGTGTGCTGGTGCTGGACGAGGCCGATCGGATGCTCGACATGGGGTTTAGCGACGAAATTGATGCGATATTGGCGTATCTGCCGCAGCCCTGCCAAAGCTTGTTGTTTTCTGCCACCTTGCCGGCGGATGTCAAAACGGTCAGCGCGCGCTTGCAAAATAAGCCTGTACATATTGACGCGTTGGAGGCGAATACTCAGCCTAAACTCAGCGAAGGCTGGCTAACAGTTACCCAACAGGATCGCAGCAGCACTCTGACTCAAGCGCTCAAGCAATGGGGCGGGCGGCTCAACGTGGTGTTTTGCAACACTAAAATCGACTGTGCTGAAGTCACCCGAGACTTGCAGCGCGCCGGTCTAAGCGCCGTCGCCTTGCACGGTGATTTGGAACAAGTGGATCGCGTCAAGACTTTGGTCTGCTTTGCTAATGGGACGGCGCGTGTTCTGGTTGCCACCGATGTGGCCGCGCGTGGTTTGGACATTGAGGCGGTAGACGCGGTGTTTAACTATGAACTGCCGCACCAGCCGGAGGTGTATGTGCATCGCAGCGGCAGGGCCGGGCGCGCTGGTGCCGAAGGGCGTTGCATCAGTTTGGTTACCGACCGAGAGATGCCGCGGCTGCATCAAATTGAGCAGTTTACCCATTGTGATGCCATGCCGCTGCTGAGCCTTGCTGCTGTTGTCGCGATCCCGCAAGACCAAGTACCCACCGTTGCCACTTTAGAAATCAATGGCGGCCGACGAACAAAGCTGCGTCCAGGTGATATTCTCGGTGCCCTGACCGGCGCCATCGGTCTGCCCGGTGATGCCGTAGGCAAAATTGATATCCTGGAAAGTGTGGCGTTTGTGGCGGTGGACTTGGCTTGGCTTAGTCATGCGGTTGGTGGTCTGAATAAAAATAAAATTAAAGGCCGACCCTATCGCGCTCGGCGAGTCCATGGTGCGGTCTGATTTGCAGCCTGATGAAATGTTAAAACAGCAGCTGCCGACTCCTCGGGATACAGGTATGCGACGCTTTCTCGGTGGCCGGCCTTAATTTACTGGCGAGCCGATGGTTATAGCGCAGGCTTTGCGTGGCTAATCTGTTGAGTTTCATTGACCTCTGGATAATCCCCTCACACCAGACTAACGTTTCGCGGCGCGCGACACTAATAGCGCGCTTGGTAAAAGATGAGCCGCGTGAGCGGGCCAATCCGGGTTTTTGGAAGGCGCTATGGCAGCCGGTCGAAAAATGGCTAAAGCGCTGCAGCGACAATTAGAATGAAAGCTAAGAAAAAAGGCGGATAAGAATATGCAAGTTATTGGCGTGCGAATATTGAGCGTAGCCTTACTGGGGGTCTGCGCGCTGCTAAGCGGCTGTCAATCTACAACCTTCCAGGCGGCATCTTATTTTGAACTTGGCGAGCAATATGACGTGGTGATTCGTCGCGACGTCCGTGGTGTACCGCATGTACTGGGCGCAACGGATGTCGACACCGCCTTTGGATTTGCCTACGCCCAGGCCGAAGACAACTGGGCGCTGATCGAAGAGGCCATGCCTTTTTATCGAGGCAACAATGGGGTGTTTGCAGGCCCTGACGGCGCAGCAACCGATTACCTGGTGAAGTGGCTGGGTATATGGGATTTGTTGGACGATCGTTATGAGAAAGATCTTTCTGCAGATGTACGCGCCTATGTGGCAGCCTTTGCCGACGGTCTGAATTACTATGCTGCGCTGCATCCAGCAGAGGTGGATGCGCGTAAGTTACCGGTGACGCCGCAAGATGTGGTAGCAGGTTTTGTGCTGCGGCATCTTATGTTTTACGGGTTTGAAGGCGATGTGCGCGACCTCTATAAGGCGACTCGCCAACACCCTGTGAGCGAGCGTTCAGACGCGCCCCGCAAGCCCTTGCAAACGCTACCAGGAATAGCGGCGGCAGCAGATGAGGTAACCTGGCAGGGTTTGCCAATGGGTTCTAACGCTTTCGCTGTGGCACCGCATTTTGCAACCGATGGCGCGACGCGTTTGGCGATTAATTCGCATCAGCCTACCACCGGGCCGGTAGCTTGGTATGAGGCGCATATTCAAAGTCGAACCGGTCTTAACGTCATGGGTGGTCTGTTTCCCGGCAGCCCCAATATCAGCGTCGGGTTCACTGAAAATACGGCCTGGGGCGCGACGGTCAATAATCCGGATCTAGTCGATATCTTTGTATTGGAAATCAACCCGGACGACCCGAACCAATATCGTTTGGATGGTGAGTGGCGGGATTTTGAACGCAGCGAAGTGGATCTCAAGGTAACGCTGTGGGGGTTTTTACCTTGGAGTGTTAGTCGTGAGGTGTTGGTGTCAGAGCATGGGCCGGCCCTGCGCACTGATCACGGTGTTTACGCTGTCCGATTCGCTGGAATGGGTGAAATTCGTCAAGTGGAGCAATGGTTCCGCATGAATCAGGCCAGCAACTTTGCTGAATGGCGCGAGGCGATGGCAATGCATTCGTTTGCGAGTTTCAATTTCGCTTATGCGGACCGCGAAGGCAACATCATGTTTATCCACAACGCTCTGACACCGAAGCGCGACCCACACTACGATTGGGAACAGTATTTGCCGGGGGATGACTCCTCGTTGATATGGCGCGAAGTGTTGTCATTCGATGAACTGCCGCAAGTGATCAATCCCGCATCTGGCTACTTGCACAGCGCGAATCAAACGCCGTTTCGGGTCACGGCGCCTGAAGATGATCCTAAGCTGGCAGATTTCGCCTACGGTCATGGCTTTCAGCTGAATATGACCAATCGAGCTAACCGTGGCCTGGAGCTGTTTGCTGAGCTTGGGCCAATCTCGGCCGCCGAGTTCAGTGCGATCAAGCATGACAAATACTATTCTCGCAGCACCGACTATGTTCGGTATTTGGACAAAATTGCAGAGACCGAATTTGCTGAAGCAGAGCTGCAGGCCGCCCAACGTGTATTGCGGGATTGGGACTTGGGCACGGACGTCGCGAATACCAGCGCCGCCCTCGGAACATGCGTGTTGCTTGCAGCCGAGCGTCGCGATGATCGGCTCGCCGACACCAGCGAAGAGGTGACGACTTTGTTGGCAACCTGTGTCAGTCGATTACAAACGCATCATGGTCGGATCGATCCACCGTGGGGAGAAGTCAATCGGCACGTGCGCGGATCTGTGAATCTACCGGTCGGCGGCGGGCCGGATATTTTACGAGCGATCTACGGTCGGGTGCAGGGAGACGACAAGTTTTTGACCAATGTGGCTGGTGATGGGCTTTATTACATCGTGGAATGGTCTCCCGACGGCACTCAGTCGGTAGGTGGTATTCACCAGTTTGGTAGCGCCACATTGGATGCCACCTCAGTCCACTATGCGGATCAGGCTGAGGATTATGCGCAGGAGAAACTGCACGATCCGCTGTTTGACGAGGCGGCTTTGCAAGCAAACTTAAAGCAAAGCTACCGCCCAGGTGAAGAAAAGCCGGCGGCGCCATAGCAAGCCCAGGCAGAATTTAGCATAGGAATCGGATAGGCCAAGCAGTATCAGTGAGACGAGTAGCTAATCCTTACGCGCGCCGCTGCTTTATAGAGCCCGCTCGTCTATTGCTGGTTGCGATGTGCCAAGATTAGCGCAAAGGTACGTTTTGCTAAGCGTTTTGCTAAG
>DJYW01000068.1:0-14440 GCA_002450255.1 Gammaproteobacteria bacterium UBA6968 | reverse complement strand
CTAAGCGTTTTGCTAAGCGTTTTGGTTTGGCGCTGGACGACACGTGCTCGCCGTGGTTCCCGTGGCGGCGGCTGCGGAGCGCATGGGTCGTCGGTAAGGTGCCAGCTCGTCTGGGGAGGTGGGAGTAAATTATGTCAAGAGAATACCATCCGTTAGAAAGCGATCGCTCGCTTATTGTCTATATCGACTTCAAGAGTCCGTATGCCTACCTTGCCGTAGAGCCAACGCGGCGCATGTTGAATGAATTGGGGCTTAGCGCGGATTGGCGCCCTTTTGTGCTGGATATTCCAAGTTATCTTGGTACCGCGAAGCTGGATAAAGCCGGCAAGGTAGCAAAGCAAAATCGCAGCGAAGAACAGTGGTCTGGCGTGAAGTACGCCTACTACGACTGCCGTCGTTACGCCAATTTGCGTGACCTGACGGTGCGCGGAACGGTTAAAATCTGGAACACCGATTTACCGGCGTTGGGGATGCAATGGGCGAAGCAGCATAGCGAGGCCGCGATGCATCGTTTCATTGATCTGGTGTACGTACCTTTTTGGAAGCGCGAGTTGGATGCAGAGTCACTGTCTGCGATAGAGGCACTGTTAGCCTCTGCTGGAGTCCCCACGGCAGGATTTGCCGAGTATGTGGGTGGTGTGGGCGGACAGGCGCATCGAGACCAACAAGAAGCAGCCTTCGCTGCGGGTGTATATGGTGTGCCCACTTTTGTCGTTGCGCGTGGGTCAGGAGAAGCGCCGGCGATTTACTTCGGGAGAGAACATTTACCCCGGATTCGTTGGCACTTGGGCGGTGAACAAGGGCCGGCGCCAGATGTTGCCTACGACTTGCCCGCCAAAATTGATTTAGAGCTTGCTGCCGCTCAGGGCAAATCACCGGCCCTCGCAGCTACTTTGGAAGTGTTTGTCGATTTTAATAGTCCTGCCAGTTACCTGGCCGTTGCGCCTACTATCGCGATGGCGGAGCGTCTTGGCGTTGATTTGATCTGGCATCCGCTCGCCACACCCCCCCTAAAAACGCTTTCGAAGCCTAGTCTCAACGACGACCGCAGCATTTTGCACCGGCGTCGCCGCGGTCATTACATTGCAACGGATCTTGCGCGTTATGCGGCGCATCCATTGGCCGATTTGTATACGCCTTTCGACACTCAGTTTGCCGCGGCTGGATTGGTTTGGGTCCAGCATACCCGGCCGAGTGCCGCTTCAGCCTATGTGCAAACGGTGATGGCGCGCTATTGGCAGCAGCAGCAAAGCATTGCTTCGACAGATTCCATCGTCGCGCTCATCGATGCTTTGGGGTTGGATGGAGAAGCCTGGCGGCAGGCCTTCGAGCAACGGGCGGCGACCACGCTTAGCACCGCTATACCGCCCTCTATAAAGCAAACGCCTATGTATCGCTTAGGCGAAGAAATTTTGCAGGGCCGCCAACATTTGCCGCTGATCGAGGCGCGTTTGTTAGGCGTTGCGCCTTTGCAGAGTTAGCGCGTCTGGCGGATGGGCTGTGGCATGTGCCCAGTTTAGGAAATAACCGAATTTTACGGCCTCCAGATCCGCCTTTGTCTAAAGCATGATTAACGCAGACTTTTAATATTGCTTGGGCTAAGGTATCGCGGCGAAAATTTTAGTAACGGTCAGGAGACAAATCATGAAAACCCGGATTACAGAATTATTTGGTATCGAACACCCTATTATCCAGGGTGGCATGCACTATGTTGGTTTGGCCGAAATGGCGGCTGCGGTTTCTAACGCAGGTGGCCTCGGCATCATCACCGGGCTAACGCAGGGCACGCCGGAGAAGCTGGCGAACGAGATCGCGCGTTGTCGCGAAATGACCGATAAGCCCTTTGGCGTTAATCTCACTTTTCTGCCTTCTGTCACACCGCCTGATTATCCGGGTTTAGTGGATTGTATTATCAAGAGCGGCGTTAAAGTCGTCGAAACGGCGGGCAACAATCCGGCGAAATGGCTGCCACAATTAAAAGAAGCGGGCATTAAAGTCATCCACAAGTGCACCTCTGTGCGTCACTCCATCAAAGCTCAGGAAATCGGCTGCGATGCAGTTTCTGTAGATGGCTTCGAATGTGGCGGTCACCCAGGCGAAGACGATATCCCGAATTTTATCTTGTTGCCTCGCGCCGCTGACGAGTTGGAAATCCCGTTTGTCGCGTCTGGTGGTATGGCGGATGCGCGTTCCTTGGTTGCGTCTTTGGCCATGGGAGCAGAAGGTATGAACATGGGCACACGTTTTATAGCGACTAAGGAAGCACCTGTGCATGAGAACGTGAAGCAGGCCATTCTGGGGGCGTCTGAATTAGACACCCGCCTGGTTATGCGCCCATTACGTAATACCGAGCGAGTGCTTACCAATGATGCTGTGGAACGGTTGCTCGAAAAAGAAAAGCAGTTGGGCGCACACATCAAGTTTGAAGACGTAGCTGGTGAAGTAGCCGGGGTTTATCCGAAGATCATGACCCAAGGTACCATGGATGCCGGCGCATGGTCTTGCGGTATGGTTGCGGGCCTGGTCTACGATATCCCGACCGTCCAAGAGCTGGTCGACCGCATCATGAGCGAAGCCGATGCCTTGATCGGCGAGCGCCTGGCGCGTTTCGCTGCGGCTTAATCGCGGCGTACAAACGCCTAAAACAGTTGGCTGCGTGACCATCGCGGCCAACGACCTAGTCCTTAGCAACACCATCCAGCGAGTCGCGTTAGCGACTCAGCCTGGAAAGAATAATGTTCATAGACCTTCCGATAATTAAGGAGTTGAGATGAGAGAAGCGGTAATTGTCTCCACGGCGCGAACCCCAATTGGTAAAGCGTATCGAGGCGCGTTCAACAGCACCCCAGGTCAGGCTCTCGGTGCCCACGCCATCAAGCATGCCGTACAGCGTGCCAACATTGATCCTGCAGAAGTCGAAGACGTCGTCATGGGTGCCGCCCTGCAAATGGGAAGCAGCGCATTCAATACAGCTCGTCAGTGTCTGCTAGAAGCAGGTTTGCCCGACACCGTGCCTGGCCAAAGCATCGACCGGCAGTGCTCTTCGGGCATGATGGCGATTGGGATCGCGGCTAAGCAAATTATTTCTGATGGCATGGACGTGGCCATTGGCGGCGGCGTGGAATCCATTTCCAGCAACCAAACCGGCGATATGTTCACAACGCCGAGTCCATGGTTGTTAAAAAATCAGCCAGCGCTCTATATGGCGATGATTGAGACCGCGGAAATCGTGGGCGAACGCTATAACGTTAGCCGTGAGGCGCAAGACGAGTTTTCTGCGCAGTCGCAGGCGCGTACTGCGGCGGCACAGCAGGCCGGCGCTTTTGATGACGAAATTGTCGCGTTGCCATCGGTTATGAAGCTGATGAACAAAGAGACCGGGGAAGTTAACGAGATTGAAGTAAACCTGGATAAGGACGAAGGTAATCGACCAACGACTACCTTAGACGCCCTTTCTGGCTTGCAGCCCGTGTTCAGCGGCGGTCAGGTCATTCAGGAAGGCCGTCATGTTACTGCCGGCAATGCCTCGCAGTTGTCAGACGGTGCGTCCGCCTGTGTATTGATGGAAGCATCGGTAGCCGAAAAGAAGGGTTTGCAGCCGTTGGGCGCCTATCGCGGCATGGCTGTAGCCGGCACGCAGGCAGACGAAATGGGCATCGGGCCGGTATTTGCCATTCCCAAGTTGCTCGAGAAAAATGGTCTGACGATGGACGACATCGGTTTGTGGGAACTTAACGAAGCGTTCGCTGTGCAGGTAGTTTACTGCCGCGATAAGCTTGGAATTCCCGATGAACTGCTGAACGTAAATGGCGGCGCGATTTCTATCGGGCACCCTTATGGAATGTCAGGCTCGCGCATGGTCGCTCATGCTTTGATCGAAGGTAAGCGACGTGGCGCTAAGTATGTGGTTTCGACCATGTGCATCGGTGGTGGCATGGGTGCAGCGGGACTGTTTGAAGTTCTCTAGCGCTCGCGACCTGAGCCTCCGCTATCGAAGTCGATGGCGATTAAGGTGGCGCTAGGGTTGGCATGGCGAAGCTAATCTTGAGGCTCGGTTGGAGCGAGGGGAAGGCAGCGATCCTGTCCAGCCAATGAAACGCTGATGCACAGAGTGCCTCAGCGTTTTTTTTTTGCTCAATTCGGCGTACCCTCGAATTCTATTCAGGGAATTCGTTAAAACGATTTGCGGAGACTTGCTTGGGGGTCGCTGAAAGTTAACGGGGAAGCTAAATGTCAGTAAAGGCGTTTATTGGTGCTCGCGTGACATCGCTACTGTTGGCACCGCAGCGGCAGGCTCGGCAGCGGCAAACTGCAGAAACGAAACGCTTGCGTCAGGGTCGCGACCATCAAGTATTTTATTTCCATCAGGCTGATGATCCTTATGCCCATCTTATGCTGCCGGCGCTGCATCGCCTGGCAGAATCCTATGCCGTTGAAGTCCTACCGCACTTGGTCAACCCGCCGGCTGATTGGGCTGCACCGGAGCGTCAACTGCTGGATGATTATGCGCTTAAAGATGCCCAACAGCTGGCCGCGCGCATGGCTCTACAAGCCAATACCGAATCAGTTGAACAGCCTCTAGCCAGAGAGCGACCAGCACCGGCACAGATCGCGGCGGCCGAAAGTCATTTCGCCAAAGCTATAATGACAGGCCGTTTTCTCACTGACGCGCCGGACATCAGCGCAAGTCTTTGGGCGGGCGAACTCGTCGCATTGGACTTTGACGCCGCAGAGATCAAAGCGCAGGGTGATGCCGTGCGCGAAAAGTTAGGCCATTACCTCAGCGCGATGTGCTACTACGAAGGCGAATGGTATTGGGGGCTGGATCGGCTGCCGTACCTGGAGCAGCGCTTGCGTGATCTGAATCTGGGTACGACCTCGGCTCACGAAATCTTTCTCTTTCCTAACAGCGCGGGGCGCTCTCAAAACAGGCAAGATTCGAGACCGGCGGCGGGAGTAGTGACTGCAAATCCTGCGCTAAATACCGGTCTAGATGCCGGTTCGGATGCCAGGCCCAAAGCCGACTTAAATGCTGATTTAGATGCTGCAGAGACTGTGGTGAACGAACCAGCCGAATTGCACTTTTATTTATCTTTTCGCAGCCCCTATACCTATATCGCAATCGAGCGCGCTGCTCAGTTGGCGCGAGCTTATGGCGCGGAGTTAAAGCTTCGTTTCGTGCTGCCTATGGTCATGCGCAATCTACCGGTGCGACGTGCAAAAGGGTTTTATATTCTCAAGGACGTGGCCCGAGAGGCGCAGCGGCTGGGGGTTCCCTTTGGTCGCATAGCCGATCCCGTTGGCCGGCCGGTGGAGCGTGGTTACGCTATTTTGCCCTGGGCCATTAGCTCAGGCCGCGGCTATGAGTATTGTCTATCTTTTATGCAGGGCGTTTGGTCTGAGGGGATTGATGCCGGCAGCGATCGTGGCCTGGCCAAGTTGGTAGAAAGAGCAGGCCTGTCTTGGGCGGCCGCGAAGGGATTGTTGGGCTCGACCGACTGGCAGGTCGAGGCGGAGGCGAATCGAACCGAACTGTTTCAGTTTGGGCTTTGGGGCGTGCCGTCGTTTCGCGTCAATCAGACAGCAACTTGGGGTCAGGATCGCTTATGGCTAATCGAAGCGGCGCTCGCGGCCCAATCGCGGTAAATAAATCAGCGGCCACAGGTTAGTTTTAAGTGGCGCTAAATTAATTTTTAAGTGGGCTTGATTTATACAGCCTTTTTCACTGAGCGTTTTTTAGTGGCGGTTTTCATAGCAGGGCTCTACCGGCAGTGCTGTAGCACCGAGGCGCTCATAGCAGGACCGTAGTAGCAGGTCCGGCTGTGTAGACGCAGCTGTAAAAAGGCGCAACTAAAGCGGCGCGGTCGAACAATCGACTGCACTAAAACGGAGAAAATGATGTCTACTTTTACTGTCACCAACGAATTGGGCCCGACCCGCCCAGAGCAAATACAACATCTAATGTCTGGTGGCCCAGACCATCCGATATTCATGGTGAATTTGCTTCATTTTAAGGATACAGCGACGTATGAAGACGGCCGTGAGACCGATTTGTCTGGACGTGATGCGTATCAGATTTATGGTCGCGGCGTTGCCGATCTGTTGCCGGTATATGGCGGCGCGCTGGTATTTGCTGCGGATGTCACTTTTTTGACCTTGGGGCAAGCTGATCAATTATGGGATGAAGTCGCGATTGCCGCCTATCCGAATCGGAAAGCCATGGTTGCTATGTCCAGCAGTGAGGCCTGGCGTGAGTTATCGGTGCATCGTACCGCTGGGCTGCAGGGGCAGTTGAACATCGAAACCAAGCTTGCAGATATGGGTAACCCCGATTGGTTGCTAAAGATCGCAGAAGCCATGCGTCTAGGCGGCTAGGGTGTTGTTAGGCCAGACTATTTCGTCACATAACGATTAAGCGTTAGTCGCTTGCTAAAACCCCAATACCCAACTACGCATAAACCCGGCTTTGGTGCAGCAAGTGCGCGGCTGTAGGCAATGTGATTTTTTTCCTGATCTTGAGTCAGCAATACGTGGTGATGCTGTGCGCGATCAATAGGCAGGAATTATGCGGTTTTTGCCAGTGCTGCTCGGCAGGGCCTGACATAATTCCTGGCATATGATTCCGATAACGGCATTTTATAAGCCTTGTCACCCAGTCTCATCCCCGGCACCTTAAATCGGCTTTTTCAGACGCTAAAAATGTCACGTTGACAGCACCAACCGCTGCGAACTTGCTACAACCCTAATTGGCCCTCCAAAGACTGAGAAAATACCTGTATAAATCTAGGTAGTAGCACTAGGTCCGTTTTTCTGTTTCCGGATCGAAGGGCAGGCTATTTGTTTAGCCCTCTCTCGCTGCTGTGGGATCGTGCCAGTGGCCAATCGGCCGCCGAAACATCGGAAACAAGAAAATTGGTAAAAAGACGGGGAGTCAGAAATGTCCAACAAGGGCAACTTCGTGAGGCTTATAACCCTGGCCGCTATGTCTATTCTTGGCGGGGCAGGACTTTTTTTCCTTTTCCAATACGAGCGGGACAATGGCCGCGTTGCGGCGGAAATGCCGGAATCCAAAGCCCGAACCGATGGCGCAATAGCAGCGACCCAAAGGGATACTGCCAACGCGACTGCAAGCCGCGACGTTGCCAAAAAAAATAATGCTGATGCGACCGACACCGATGGCTCTGCAGAGGTGAGCCATGCAATACCCGGATTTGATCCCGCCGAGTTGCGGCTGGCTAAGCAAGCATTTTCTCTGTTAAGCGATGACGACAAATACCAAGGCCGAGTCGCGGCATTAGATCGCCTGCTGTCTTCGGGAACCTTGCAGGCTGAACACATCGCTGCGCTTGAGCACGAGGAGGTGTCTCGCGCCAAAAAATTGGATCAACAAAAGCGGATTGCGAAGCAGCAAATGTCAGCTAATGGTTATGTGGTAGACGACCGGCTCGTTGGTAAAGTCTCGATTGTCGAAAATCAGTTCTCTCTTTACGTCAATCCAGAGAACCAACGTCTGCTCGACGATTTAGGCGCAATAGGCGGTATCGAATCCATCGCTAAAATTTTTCCCGGCCAAAACGACGATGTGCAAGGCACGCCTTCTCGCGACAGGCGTAGTCTCGACAATTGGTATCAAGTGAGACTGCACGCGGATGCCGACAAAGTCAGAAAAGTCGTTGAGGTGTTGAATCGATTCCCCCAGGTGGGCGTCGCGGAAGCGGTTTTCAACCGAGGCTTGCGGTTAAACGAAATTAATGCTGCCGACATCAACGATCCACGGCGTGAAAACCAATGGCACCTCGATGCAACTAAGGTCCCGCAAGCTTGGGCCTATCTCGAGGATTCCGGTATTCCGGCCGGCGGAATAGGCCTAACTGTGGCAGTCATTGATACCGGCGTGGACTACACCCATCCGGATCTTAAAGACAATATGTGGGTGAATCCTCAAGAAATTCCGGATAACGGTATCGATGATGACAACAACGGTTTTGTAGACGATGTGCATGGTGTGTCCGTGGTCAGCGATAGTAGGGTTCATAGCAGCGATCCAAAAGACGATCATGGCCACGGTACCCACATTGCCGGCGTCATAGCAGCTGCCGGTGGAAATGGTCAGGGTGTGGTTGGTATCGCACACAATGCCAAAGTCATGGCGATCAAAGCCGGCGTTTACTCCGGCCGCTTTAATAGCGTGGACATTGCTGAAGCTCTGATTTATGCGTTGGAGAATGGCGCTGACATCATCAACATGTCGTTCGGTGGCTACGGCAGATCTCTTATTGAAGAAGATGCGCTAAAACGGGTTTATGCGCAGGCAGTATTAGTCGCTGCGGCGGGCAATGAAGGGCGAGCAAACGAAAGTGCTTGCCGAGGTATCGCGATGTATCCCGCTGCCTATCCTTGGGTTTTGGGCGTAATGGCTAGTCAAGAAACACCCAATTCTAATGGTGATTATCTGGCGCGATTCAGTAACTGGGACTGCCGCGGTCGAAACGGTCTCGAGTACGAGGTGATGGCGCCAGGCTCCGGCATTTGGGGGCCGCTGCCTAACGATCAGTATAGTGCTTGGAGCGGCACATCGATGGCAGCTCCGGTTGTTTCTGGTATCGCGGCACTGGTGCGCGCCAAATTCCCGGATAAAGCAACGCATACCTCCAGGTTCGTTATGGGCCAAGTCGCCTCAACCGGTACGCTGACCCAAGCGCTTACTCCTCGCAAGAGCGAGCCGTATATGTACCGTTTAGTAAACGCGTCTGAAGCGCTACAAGAGCGCCCGGCGCCGGAACTTTATTTCCAGGAAGCTTGGGTTTTTGATCAAGTCGCTATTGATTCCGCTAATGATGACGATGGCAGTTTGGATGCCGGCGAGACTGTGCATTTTGGTTTAGCCATTAGAAATCGGTGGGCCAAAGCCGATAGCGTTACGGTCACTCTTTCTGCAACACAAGACCCTTATGTAACCTTCGTAACTGATGCCGTTAACTACGGGGCGGTCGGTTCATTCAATGAGGACGACAATGGCATTGTGTACGATGCTGATTTGCTCGCTACAGGCGTTAGTTCCCCTTTTGTTGCAAACTTGTCTGCTGATACGCCGAATAACCACGTCGTGACTTTTGACGTGCTTATTGAAGCGAAAAACGGGCTAACTTCAGGGGATTCTCAGAGCTACACCTTCTCGTCTACCTTCGCCATGGCGGTGAGTCGTGGTCGAGCGCTACCCAGTATCATTGATAGTGACGCGGTGGGCACTGCTGGTGGCAATATTGACTCGGATGGGATTGAAGACGGCGTAGTTACACTGGATAGCGCCTCGCTTTGGATCGTAGATAAGCCGGTGTTGGTGGCCAAGCGAACCACGCTGAAAGTATCGCCGGGCGCTTCTATTCAGTTTTGGTCGAATCAGCCGGATAGCGCCTATACAGTCTGGAAGCCAGCCAATATACAAGTTGAAGGCACCTTTATCTCTGAGGGCTCGTCGAGCTCGCCGATCACTCTTTTCCCGAGTTCCCTGTTTCCTGAGCGTGGCATAAAAATCACTGCTGTGGCGTCCGGTTCGCTACAGCTTGCCTACAATAAAGTGACAAACAGTATGATCGAGGGGAAAGCCACCGTCATGAAGTATAACCACTTCGATCGTTGGTCAGAGAACGGGGACTTGGTTTACGGCAGTGACCTTTCGAATTTGGGTGGTTGGCATAGCATACAAGTGCCTACGATAAGTGGTTCGTCGTCACAAGAATTCGTAGGTAACCGATTTAACAAGCTTGCAAGAGTCAGGGATTACGGCGAAAGCAGAAAAGATGGCGGTTGGGAATTATCGAATTGGGGCATTCACGGAGAAACGGTCACAAGCGTGCACGAAAGCTTGTTTGACAATGTCGCGGCGAATGGAGGGATACGTACTACGGGATCTGTTTTCTTAGGTAATACCCAGAAAACTACTAGCTGGGATGGTAATGAAATCTTTTTTAGTTCTGAGCTTACGGACCTCTCTGAATCGCAAGACGCAGCTATCTTTGAACCTTTTCAGTTTAACGGTAAGACTTATGCGATTTTAAATGTTCAAACTAATAATTATTGGGATGATATTGGAAGAGGAAGGTTAGATTTTGCCGCGGCGTTTGCTAGGCATTTAGACGGTTATCTTTATTCGATCTCCGACAAGGAGGAGATTATGGCTGTCGACCAATGGCTGGAATCTTTGGTGCTTAAAGGGTCGGATTACTTTAAGACGAACTATGAAGTGTGTGAAGAACCGATCGAAGTAAGTTACGAATATTGCGCCGATTACGCATTTAATCAAGAGTTCTACGTAGGTTTGATCAGAGGTCCTGATGGAAATTACCGGTGGGACTCTGGAGAGGTGCCGGCGTGGGACTGGAAAGCAACCCAGATATATTACGATCCCGTCACGGTAAAAACGGAGCAAGGGTGGGATATCTCTGCCGATGATCTGGCTCACACTAATGAAGCCCCAGCAGCTACAATAGCTTGGCGGAACAGAACACCTTTTAATAACGATTGGGAAACCAAAGAGCCGGACTTAAACAACCCTAATTATTATTATCTAGGGTATAACATCCGTAATCGCCAATTAAATCATCCGTTTGTTGCAGTCATCGAACTTCCCGGCCCGCACACCCTAGATTCTTTAGAGAAGTCCTTGATTGCATTTTCAGAAGGTTACTCCACTAACAGTTTTACAAACAACGCGATTTTGAATGATTGGAAAGCTGCTGATGCAACGCGATGGTTGACGATTAAGGCTCCTCAGGCAGATAGCCTACGTCGCTGGAATTACCGGATGGCGCTCGCGAAGAACTTCTGGGGGGGTGCGGGTGAATCGTTGGTAGAAATGGCGGTCACCGATTTTTATGACGATTTCAATCTGTCAACGGCTACTTATCTTCCGATTCTCAGTGAGGCGCCCGAATCTGCGTATCCATTCGTCGTCGATGTGAAGTTAACCGATTCCAAAGGGAACGAGTTACCAGGAAATAAGTTCGGCAATCAGGAGTCGTTCTGGGAAATCACTTTTAATCGGGATATGAACCAGGACATGGATCCCGTTGTTTCGTTTGGTCCCGTAGATGCCGAGGGCACTAATCTGGTGCCCGGCCAGTGGCGCAACGCTCGTGTTTGGGAAGGTTCTTATAGATTCACGCCTGATACCGGTGACGGCAATCAAAGGATACGTGTCGTTGGGGGCGTTGCTGCGGCGAATGATTGGTTGGTGACTGGCGATGATGTGGGCCGGTTCAGCTTTGAAATTGTCACTAGTGGCGCCGAGGCGCTCACCTTGCAGGCTTCCGGAGGGCTTGATGAGGTAGCGTTGTCCTGGTCGCAGGATGACTTTGAGCTACTGCACGGCTTCAATCTGTACAGGTCGTTACAAGAGGAAGGCGCTTACGAGCGGATCAATAAGGCGACTTTGGATAAGTCGGTTAAGAGCTTTATTGACAATGACGTCTCGCCAGGCATCGAGCATTACTACTATTTTACTGTGGTCTCAGAAAACGGTGAATCGCCGCCTTCAAATATCGCCTTAGCTGCGCCAACCGATACGATAGCACCTACCTTAGTGCACGTGCCGCAAACGGTTGCGAAGAGCGGTGAAAACTTCACTTTGCGAGCAGACGTTAGTGATAACACGACGATCGCGTCGGTTACGCTTTACTTTCGTCTAGACGGCCAGTCTGAATGGGCCTCAATTGAGATGGTGTCCAGTGACGGCATGAAATATGTCGCTACGATTCAGGGCACGGCGCTGACCGGCAGCGGGCTGAGCTATTATCTGGAAGCGAAAGACTCGCGCAATACCGCTAATGCAGGTAGTGCTGAGGCGCCAAACGCAGTTTTGATCAGTATTCCAAGCCAACTCGATTCAGATGGTGACGGTGTGCTCAATGCGGTTGACGTTTTCCCATTTGATCCAAACGAATCGGTGGACACCGATCAGGATGGGACCGGTGATAACGCTGACACGGATTTAGACGGAGATGGCGTAGATAATCTCACCGACCTCTTCCCGAGTGATAACACTGAATATCAGGATTCGGATGCAGATGGCATTGGCAATAATGCGGATACCGATGATGACAATGACGGTGTTGCAGACGCCACTGATGCTTTTCCGGAGGATGCGCGCGGCTATAGCGACAGCGATGCCGACGGCATGGCTGATGAATGGGAGGCACAAGAAGGACTTAATCCAAATAGCAACGACGCAGACTTTGATGCCGACCGTGATGGCGTTACAAACTTGGCCGAGTATAAGGCTGGAACACGCGCTTCAATCGCCGATGGCAAGGCGCAAATCGTTGCGATCATAATGCCGCGGTCGTTGGTGGTAGAACGCGAAAGTGAAATCTCTCTGGTCTACGATGTTTCTGACGGTCAGAGCGAGTTAACTGGCTTAGGTATGCGGCTGCATTATGATAGCGCGGTTATCGAGTCGCTGGCGTTCGTAGATGTACTGCCGCTTGATCTGATTGCTTTTGATACAGAGTCTACTGACGATTGGTCGAACTACGATGGCGATTGGCGTACAGACAAATATGTGAGCATTGCCTGGGGCGCGATCAGCACTCCGGCTTGGCCAGGTGCGTTGCCAAAAGTTTTGACCAAGGTGAGAGTTAAGCTCAGCAGTGAAAGCGCAAACTATTCGTCTACGAGCTTGCGTCTCACCGCTACGTCCACCAGCCCCGGCTACCTGCTGAGCAGCGACCCCGCTACTGCAAAAGTCATCATAGCGGGGCTAGATGTAGACCTTAATGGTAGCGCTGATGCTTTATCGGACGGCCTACTTATTCTCAGGACGGTGTTTGGCTTCGGCGGTGATGCTCTAGTTGCGGGCGCTGTTGCTAACGATGCCGTTCGCGCTGAAGCCGGTGCCATCAAAAGCTACGTTGAGGATTTGTCGACAACCATAGACGTTGATGGCAATGGCAGCGTTGAGGCCTTGACCGATGGGTTGCTGATTATCCGCTACATGTTTGGTTTTCGCGGTGATGCGCTGATTTTGGGTGCGATCGGGGATGGTGCTACCCGTCCTTCTGCGGCAACGGTAGAGGCATATCTGGGAGGCCTAATGTAGCGCTAGATAAGGCGCTTGCAGCCCAAGGCTTGTGCTAGTCGGGTTCGATTAACCGCAAGCGGATGGCGCAGCGGGTTGTCTGAGCCACGTTGCTAGACCGTAGATTGACTTTGGTGAGTAAGGGCGTTGCAGAGCCGGTTACGACGCCCATACAAGCAACGTGGAAGGATTGCCGGGGCCACTGCAAGAGCTCCTATAAAGGCGTTAGCTAGTTCTTTATGAGGTCTTTAGAACAGACCCCGGTTAAAAACCTTGCCGATGTCCGGTGCTAATACAGAAGGAGTGCGACGATGGCTGAGAGATTGCCGCATATGCAAGGGCCCCGGAAGATTTTCGGCGCGGTAGGAGATTGCAGGAACTGGTTGTTTGATCTCTACGCTAACCGGATTTTTTTGCAGTATCTCGAGTAGTTAAAACGAGTGCGAAACGTTTCACCACTTGCCATCTATTACCTTTGGAGCGTTGTGCTGGCGATGCCAGTTTGGGGATTACTCGCGCTGTCACCGCTAAGCGAGTCGCTCCTCGATTTGAACGCTTTGGGTTGGGATGACTTGCTCGTGTTTATCGTGGTCTTTCCAGTCTGCGAAGAATTCTTGTTCCGGGGCTTGTTGCTTGAAGCCTTCCGCAAGAAGGCTTGGGGGCAAACACAATTTTGGGTGCTCAGTCGTGCCAACTTGCTGAGCACCGGATGCTTCATCGGATTGCACTTTTTGGGCCGTGGTTTGATGGCCGCGCTCTATGTGGCTGGCCCCAGCCTGGTTTTAGGTGTCCTCAAGGAACGCTCGGAAAGCCTGGCGCTGGTTATAGCGATACACATCACATGGAATGCGGGTTTGGTGCTGGCTATTAAAGGGGTCCATTAACTGACTTTTCACAATTTATCCCGTACTCTTTTAAAAAATACTACTTATTAAACTAAGTAGTTATTCGTGTTCATCAATAGTAAGTCGCTCGTTTGGAGAATAAGAAAATGGTTTGGAACGCCGGTTTAAAGAAATTGCCAACACTATTAGCCTTACCACTGCTCGCAGCGAGTGTTAGTGCCGCAGCAGACAGCCAAGTGCTAACAAACAGCCCAAGTTCGGTGGACATCAGTAAAGGCAGCACGGCCGAATTCTCAATCGCGGTGAGCTACGACACGGACCCCACCGGCACGCAAACGACCGGTATTGGCGTCAAAGTATTCTACGACAGCACCAAGCTGACGTTTGTCTCTATGGCCAACAACCATCCGGCTTCGCCAATAGGGATCACCGCTTCGCCAAGCGATATTCAAGATGATACGAGCAACAGCGATTCAGACGCTGCTACCGACAAGGTTGCCAACGTTGCCTGGGCAGCTTT
>DJYW01000177.1:18520-18801 GCA_002450255.1 Gammaproteobacteria bacterium UBA6968 | reverse complement strand
TTAGCCCTATCGTGGCGGGGCGCGGCAAACCAGTCTTTATTGTGCGACGCGATAAAGACCAACTGGCCGCACTTGAAACCGATACCGCGGATTTAGCGGATCCGGATTCTGCCGAGATCGAACAGCAGCCGGACTTTGCGGTTAACGCGTGGCGCTCATCAAATCCCGAATACGGGATATTCCTTGGTATATGCACCCATTTGGGTTGCTCGCCAAAGTACGTCGTAAGCAACAATTTCGAAGCCACCGGACAAGGCGGATTTTTCTGCCCTTGTCACGGA
>DJYW01000177.1:18067-18214 GCA_002450255.1 Gammaproteobacteria bacterium UBA6968 | reverse complement strand
GGATTTTTCTGCCCTTGTCACGGATCGAAATTTGATTTGGCAGGCCGTGTGGTGAAGGGCGTTCCCGCCCCGACGAACTTAGAAGTTCCACCATATATTTTTGAATCAGAAACAGTATTACTGATCGGTTAAAGAGAAAATCATATG
>DJYW01000177.1:17610-17740 GCA_002450255.1 Gammaproteobacteria bacterium UBA6968 | reverse complement strand
AGCAGGCTAATACGAAAACTAATAAGCCCGGCGCACTTGCCGGCATGATGTCTTGGATAGATGCGCGTTTCCCCGCCACTGAAACGTTCGAATATCACATGTCGCGGTACTACGCGCCCAAGAATTTCAA
>DJYW01000177.1:0-17312 GCA_002450255.1 Gammaproteobacteria bacterium UBA6968 | reverse complement strand
CACATGGGCGAGTACTACGCGCCCAAGAATTTCAACTTCTATTATTACTTCGGCTTCTTGTCGATGTTCGTACTGATCAACCAGTTGGTCACAGGCATCTGGTTGACGATGAATTATGTACCCAGTGAAGCAGGCGCTTTCGCCTCGGTTGAGTTCATCATGCGTGATGTTGAGTACGGATGGCTTCTGCGCTACCTGCACTCCACTGGCGCTTCGTTTTTCTTTATTGTGGTTTATCTCCACATGTACAGAGCGCTTCGTTACGGGTCTTACCGTGGTCCGCGCGAATTGCTTTGGCTGATTGGTATGGCGATATTCCTTGCGCTTATGGCGGAAGGTTTCCTTGGATACCTCTTGCCGTGGGGCAACATGTCTTACTGGGGTGCGCAGGTTATCGTTTCGCTGTTCGGAGCGGTTCCACTGATTGGCCCAGAGTTGATGGAGTGGGTGCGCGGTGATTATCTGATGTCCGGCGCTACGCTTAACCGGTTCTTTGCACTGCACGTGGTAGCAGTGCCGCTCGTCCTTGTTATGCTCGTGTTCGTTCACATTGTTGCTTTGCATCACGTTGGATCAAACAATCCGGACGGAATCGAAATTAAGAAGAATAAGGACGACAGCGGTGTGCCGGTCGATGGCATTCCTTTCCATCCTTACTACACCGTGCATGATATTCACGCGATGGTGGTCTTCCTGTTCATCTTTTGCGCAGTCGTCTTCTTTGCCCCGGAGATGGGCGGGTACTTTCTAGAGCCGCCGAATTTCGAAATGGCCGATCCGCTCAAAACACCTGCTCACATTGCGCCGGTTTGGTACTACACACCGTTTTACTCCATGCTGCGTGCGGCGACGGAGCCACTCTTCGGTATGTCAGCGAAGTTTTGGGGATTGATCATAATGGTAGGTGCCATCGCAATCCCATGTGCATTGCCGTGGTTGGATCGCAGCCCGGTGAAGTCAATCCGATACAAAGGGATTTGGTCCAAAACCATGCTTTGGTTGTTGGTTATCAGCTTCTTTATATTGGGCTATTTGGGCACTCAAGCAGCGACGCCTTTGAATACGATACTGGCGCAGATATTTACCATGACGTATTTCGCGTACTTCATTTTAATGCCGTGGTATACGCGGATTGAAACGACTTTGCCGGAACCGGAGAGGGTAACAACATGATGAAAAAATGGTTATTGCTAGCTGTATTGTGGTTGCCTCTCGCGAGTCATGCTGCGTCAGAGGTGAATTGGCCAATGGATAAATTTGACGGAGATTTGTCCAATCTGCCGAGTCTCCAGAATGGTTTTAAGTTGTATGTAAATATGTGCATTGGCTGCCATAGCCTCAAATTTCAACGCTACGGCCGCACTGCTGACGATCTGGGTATTCCGCGGGATATTGCCTTCGATAACCTGATTTTTACCGGCCAAAAGATCGGTGACTTGATGACAACGTCGATGGACCCGGTGCAGTCTAAAAACTGGTTT
This sequence comes from Gammaproteobacteria bacterium UBA6968, assembly GCA_002450255.1. GTDB lineage: Bacteria > Pseudomonadota > Gammaproteobacteria > Pseudomonadales > Azotimanducaceae > UBA4421. Next base: position 15,831 of record DJYW01000177.1, on the reverse strand, counting down.
GGAGCCACGCCGCCTGATCTCACCATGGTGACCCGCGTGCGCAACCCTGATTGGGTGTACAACTACTTGCGAACCTTTTATGTGGATGAAAACCGGCCGCTAGGAACGAATAACAAAGTGTTTCCAAACGTGGGAATGCCAAATGTGTTCGTGAGCATGCAGGGTTTACAGCGTAATGTATGCATGGACGGAGAAACGGGCGAGGCTTGCAGTCAGCTGACTGTGGATGCGAACTCTGGCGAGTTGACCCCCGAGGCTTTTGACGAAGCCATGTACGACCTAACCAACTTTTTGTACTACGTGAGTGAACCCTCGCGCATGCAGCGAGAAAGCTTGGGTCTTTATGTGCTGCTCTTCCTGATCATTCTCGGATCGCTCACTTATCTTCTGAATCGCGAATACTGGAAAGATATCGAGCACTAGTACCTTCCGAAGAATCGCTTCACCTTATGTATAATGCGATGTTGCTGAGAAATCGGCACATCGCGTTTTGCGTATATGGGCTAATGTTTAGCCTTTCAAAAAAATTACAGGGGATTGATATGAGCGTCGTAACGAAGAGATCATCTATGACGTTATTTTCTGATCCGCGAGACCATTACTCGCATCGAGTACGTCTGGTTCTGGCCGAAAAGGGTGTCACGGTAGACATCATCGATGTTGCCGCTGGCAAGATGAACGAAGACCTCGCAGAAATTAACCCGTATGGCAGTTTGCCAACGCTGGCGGACCGAGACCTGGTCTTATACGAAGCCAATGTCATCATGGAGTACCTCGATGAGCGGTTCCCGCATCCACCTCTGTTGCCGGTATATCCAGTACAGAGAGCGCTTTCGCGTCTTTGGATAAGCCGGGTCGAAAAAGAATGGAGTGGCAAGCTCGATATTTTGATGTTGGGCAAAGGCCGCGAAACGGTGTTAAGTAAGGCGCGCAAAGAATTGCGCGAAAGCATCATTTCTATAGCCCCTATATTTGCTGAAAAGCCGTTTTTTATGAACGAAGAGTTCTCCTTAGTCGACTGTTGTGTTGTGCCAATTTTGTGGCGTCTCAAGTCAGTGGATATTGCTCTTCCAGAACGCTCAACTCGTCCATTGCTTAAATATATGCAAGCGATGTTTGAGCGCGAAGCTTTTCGGGAAAGCTTGACGGAATCCGAAATGGAGATGCAGGAGTGACGCCACGTCGTCCCTATCTGTTGCGGGCGATGTATGAGTGGATAGTGGATAACGGCGAAGTGCCAAATGTGCTTGTCGAGACAGACGTGCCCGGTGTCGTCGTTCCTACTGAGTACATTCGCGACGGGCAAGTAGTACTGAACATATCGCCAGTGGCCGTAAGGGACTTGGTACTAGGCGATGAGTTCGTCATGTGTCGCGGGCGTTTTGCCGGAATCGACCGAGAGCTTACTTTGCCGTTGGAGAGTATTCGTGCCATTTACTGTCGAGATAGTGGCGAGGGGCTGGCGTTCGAGGATGAGTATCCAGTCGAAGCCGAACCGTCAAGGGTGGATGAAGCGGAAGCTCAAACCGGCGACGCCGCGTTGTCGAAGCAGGCTACGCCAGGCAAGGATGAAGTGGCCGCCAATGCGAAACCAGAGGCTTCGGGTAAACCCTCACTAAAACTAGTTTAAGGTTCCGTGAGCCTGGCTGCCAGCCACTGATTGGAATGTTAGTGTTTGGCAGACCGTGTTGCGGGCCTTGACGATGTACTGATGGTTTAGAGGGGCTCGTCGGAGTCAATATAGGCGAACACTTTGACGATTTTCTGAACGCCATAGGTTTTGCTGATCACTTCTACCGCCCGGTCGGCTTGAGCTCTGGTAACGCTACCAAGTAAGAACACCACCCCATTTTCTGTCAAAACCTTAATGCGCAGGCCACGCAACCCTTCGTCCAGGACCAGAGATGTTTTCGCCCTGGTGGTTAGATAGCCATCGTTAGTACGCGCTAGTAGGGTGGTCGGGCCGCCGATCGTCAAGTGATTGTGAACGTTGCCGGGCTCAACTTTATACATACCTTCCGCAACAGTCGTAGCTTGTTTTTTAAGCGCATCACTTGGCACTTGTCCCACGATTAGTATTAGTCCGTCATATGCGGCAACTACCAGATGAGCGCCTTTGTAAGCGTCGTCCGAGCGCCGTATTTCTTTAGCGACCATCACCTCAAGCATATTGTCATCGACAATAGTGCCCATTGTTCGATTGTCGGTATTGCTGGTTACACAACCGCTAAGGCATAGCACGCCAATTAAAAGAAACCGCAACGACACTAACGACATCATCCTTCTGTACATTCGAAAGCATCCTGTATCCAGTTAAACTTTGGCAGATAGTTTGGCTGCGAAATAGCTAGCACGTCAAATCTGGCCGCTGCTTGAGTATAGGCTGTTGTAGAACCTAAAAAGTGTCGAGCAGCGCGACACAGCCTGCGCTGTTTTGTCATCCTAATGGTAGCTTCGGGCCGACCGAACAATATCGATTTTCGAAAGCGAACTTCAACAAAAACCAGGGTCCTCGCAGCAGGCGTCGGAGTCTCCTTAGAAGCTTTGTTTGTTGCAAGCATGATCAAGTCGATCTCGCCCCAGCGGCAGCGATAGTTGCGAGCAACCAGATGTAAGCCACGAGTTCGTAAGTACCAGAGCGCGCAGGTTTCATAGCGATGGCCTTTCGTAGCAGAAGTGTTAGTCACTAGTCGATGGCGGTTGAGATTGAGGCGGCGAACGAAGCGGCATTATGGTTGTCGCCATTGTGCCGTTGGTCCTAACCGTTTTGAGCTTTAGTTTCCGGATCAACTTTCCGTCCGGTTGGTGCTTGATTTGGCCCAGTGCGCCATTGTACGGGAAGCTGGTGTGCGGGCTGGCCGAATCCGTCGCGTCTAACCAGGTCGAGATGCGATAAGCGTCGAATCCTAATGCATAAAGTTCAGCGATCGGATTGGCCGTGATTGGAAATAGTTGTTGGAGCGTTTTGAAATCCGTATCCGGTTTGGCAAGCAGCGGAATTTCGGTAACGTTAAACCCGGCGAGCTGTTCCAATTGCTGACCCCGCGCGCTTAACGATGTGGCGTAAACAGGAATGCCTTCTGCAAAGTGAAACTGCAGGACCGGGAGCAGCGCGAGGCTCTCCTGATGGTCGGTCAGAGCAACGATCGCATCTAGATCTTTGCGTGCACGCGCTAAAAACTCCAGCGGCTGCTCGATTAGAGCCGCAAGCTTCCGATGCCGTTCTTCGCTTGCTGCGACTTGCATGCTGCGCCCCACCGCGCCGGTAAGTTCTTTGAGGTTGTTAAACGAGGCATTAGTTAGGGCGTACGGCCATTCGCTTGCCATGACACTGTTGGCACGATAAGCCCACCCCTGATTATTCGAAATAATAAGCACATTCTCGTGATTCATCCGCCCCAGCGCTTCGATAAGCGATTTGGCCTCATCTTCGATCGTTGCGCCAAGTTGCATGATTTGGGGAGTGGATTGAGGGTCGACTTTGCGGCCTTGCGTGCCGGATGAGTCCAAGTAATTCAGCAGCAACGTTGGTGTGGCAGTCGTTGCGGCCAGGCTCGCTAACCGTTCTGCGCGCTCTTTTAGAAGCGGACCTACAATTAAATCTGCGCCTGCTTCCAGCGCATCGCCAAATAACTCTGCAATCGGTGCCGACTCAGTATCGTAAAATACAGCCGTGTTAAGCAGCGACGTGACCGTTGGTTGGCGTGCCTGTGCGTTGCGTTTGTTGATTCGTTGGGACCCAGCGGCGCGATCAGTTAGATATGCGGCCAAATAGCCGTCGCGAACCGCCTGACCTGCGTAGCTAAGATCGCCACTTAGCGGTAGCAGTATCGCTAGACGTTTTGGCCGATAGGTCTCAAGGCGCAATAGTTGCTGCGGCGGGTTTTGCGCGGCGGGATGCATGAAGTTTGTTTGCCGCCACGCTAGCCATTGCATCCTTTGCTTAACAGCCGACGGCGTTGCATCAATGCCGTTAAGAACTTCACGCCTGAGCGCCCACCAACTCTCTTGCAGCGGCGTCATAGAGTCACTTTTAGGCAACTCGTCCGTGTTCTTGAGTGCTTGCCAAATTGCCTCATTCTGAGTTTGTTCGCCAGTCTGTTCCTGCACATCGATTAGGTTGTTCGCTGCGCAGACGAAGTCGCGCATGCTGGAACAAATGTCGGCACGCAGCCGCCAGTCGCTCACACCCGGAGAGGAGACCAGTTTGCTTGCTTCAAGTGCTTGCTCGAGGCGACTTTGAGCTAATGCAATCGTGGCTCGGAGGCGGTGGTAAATATTGATTTGATCCCGGTTCAAACGCGTCGGCTCGCGCCAGAATGGATCGAGTCGGGTTAAAGTGTCGTCGGCGAGACCAATGTCATTTTGTGCGACAAATAGTTTTGTGGCGGAGAGCACCAAGTCGGCATAGCGGGAAAAGGCGTTGCTTTGTGAAATGTCCGTAGATAGCGATGTCGCGATTAGCTCCGCTTCGCGCAGATAATCCGCAGCGACCGGCTCGTTAATCCGTACCGTGACAGGCTCTTGGATTTTAACGGCTGGGGCGCTGGTGTTACTTTGGCATGCCTGTAGCAAAATTGTGGCAGCGGCTGTAATAAGGAATGAATTTCTCATGCAAGGCAAACTCTACGTGGTGGCTACGCCGATTGGAAACCTCGAAGACATCAGCAGACGTGCCGCTAATGTCCTTTCAACGGTGCAGATTATCGCCGCCGAGGATACCAGACGAACGCGCGTTCTGTTGCAGCACCTCGGGGTGCAAGACGGTTCTGGTGGTAACCGTGAGCTAGTGAGTTTGCACGAACACAATGAAGACAAAGCCAGTCCCTATTTATTGAAGCGCATGCAAGAAGGCGCCGATGTTGCTTTGGTCTCGGATGCTGGCACGCCACTGATAAACGATCCGGGTTACTTGTTGATTAAGCTTGCGGCGGCAAAAGGTGTACAAACTCTTCCAGTCCCTGGCGCGAGCGCCCTAACTGCCCTGCTCAGTGTCTGCCCTTTGCCGTGTCACCCGTTTCGGTTCATCGGATTCTTACCGACCAAGCGCCAAGCTCGCAAAAAACTTTTGGCTGCTGCAATTGCACAACCGGAGGCGATGATTTTTCTTGAAAGTCCCAAGCGCATACGCGGCACATTGGAGACGATGGCTGAACTGGGTACCCGCCGCGTCATGCTTGGTCGCGAGATGACAAAACAGTATGAAACTTTTTATGTCGGTCCCGCAGCGGAAGTCTTGTCACAGCTAGCGGATGCACCGAAAGGCGAGTTTATAGGTCTGCTCGAGGCGCAGGAGATTAGCACCGACCAGGCCGCGGCTGAGTCAGTTTTGCATGCTCTACTGCAAGAGCTCTCACCCTCGCAGGCGGCTCGTCTGGCCGCACAAATCAGTGGCGGAAACAAGCAGGATCTCTATCGCAAAGCGCTGGAGATCCAGGAGTAGAGGCGGCGTTGTCTAGACTTTTGTCGGTTTCTCTACCTATCTCGATTTCAGTTTTAGCGGCTATACAAGTAATACTTGCTTGTGATCTGGCGTTGGTGTCCCTAACCTTCTCCACCAGAGTCAGCTGGGCAATCGCTGGTGAAAGGCTTCGGTCTTTAACGAGAGGAAAGTCCGGGCTCCATAGGGCAGGGTGCCAGGTAACGCCTGGGGGGCGAAAGCCTACGGAAAGTGCAGCAGAGAGTAGACCGCCTCAGCCGAATCGGTTGCGGTAAGGGTGAAACGGTGCGGTAAGAGCGCACCGCGCGCGTGGTAACACGTTGTGGCAAGGTAAACCCCACTTGGAGCAAGGCCAAATAGGAATCCTAAGGCGCGGCCCGCGCTGGATTCGGGTAGGCCGCTTGAGGCTGTTGGTGACGACAGCCCTAGATGAATGATTGTCCTCGACAGAACCCGGCTTACAGGCTGACTCCTATCTTCTACTCCTGTCTAGACTCCGCCGTGATCCCCACATACGGACGCCTAATACGGCATACTTAAAGTAGATTCGAGGTTTTCAAACTATCCCATTATTATCTATAGAATCTTAGTCAACCGGCTCTTTTACACTTAAAAATTGCTTATTTTTCCGAGGCTTATAGGCGTTTCCAGAATACATTTATGCTTGACTCATTCAGTTTACGTCGATAGTGTCGCAAATTGGAAAAAAGTGGAGAAATGTGGGTTTTTGCGTGCGAATGATGAGCCAGGTCGGTTTTGTGTGTCTCGGGGTAGATTGTCCTCGGATGCGAGCGTGAATGGCGGCTGTCGTTTCTGCATTGCATTTCGAACCCATCGTAAAAGGGTATGTTTCGGGGTGTTCAAAGCGCAACCTTAGATGGTAAGGGCCGTATGGCTCTGCCGACTCGCAGTCGTGAGACTGTGATGGTGGCTAGTGCTGGGAATGTCGTTGTCACCATCGATATGCGGGAACACTGTTTGCTTTTGTATCCGTTGCCTGAATGGGAAATTGTGCAGCGTAAGTTAGAAAGCCTTTCTAACATCAATCCGCAAGCACGCTTGCTGCAAAGGTTATTAATCGGTCACGCAACAGACCTAGAGCTGGATGGCTCTGGAAGGCTTTTGCTGCCAGCTATGCTGCGTGACTATGCAAAGCTGCAAAAGAAGCTAGTGCTTCTAGGCCAGGGCAACAAAATTGAAATCTGGTCTGATGAACTCTGGCGTGCACAGATGGAAAGCTGGTTGGATAACGGCAAAGACGAACTGCTTGCCGATGTTTCGGATATCACTGGGCTATCTGTATGACCTCGCGTGTCGACGTGCAGCCTGATCAACCAGTTAAACAGACACGGCACCGCGGCGTTGCCGGTGAACATATTCCGGTCTTGCTGCATGAGACTATGGGCGCCTTGATCGGCAATCCTTCTGGAGTCTACGTTGACGCTACCTTTGGTCGCGGCGGCCACTGTAAGGCGCTCTTAGAACAATTGGCGGCAGATGCTCGCGTTATCGCATTGGACCGAGATCCCAGCGCCGTCGCCGCTGCCAAAGCGCTATCAGCGGGCGATACGCGATTTAATATTGTGCATAACAGCTTCTCCCAGATCGGCGCTGTATTAGAAGCAGAACTAACCACTGCCAGCGTTGATGGCATTCTCATGGATATAGGGGTTTCGTCGCCCCAGCTGGACGACCCGGCTCGGGGCTTTAGTTTCCGCACGGAAGGTCCATTGGATATGCGTATGGATCCTACTTGCGGCCCCAGCGCTGCGGAGTGGCTGAATACTGCGGCGGAAGCAGATATTGCAGAAGTGCTCTTTGTGCATGGCGAAGAGCGCCATGCACGCCGTATCGCGCGCGAGATTGTCGCCCAGCGTCCGCTACACACCACAACAGAATTGGCAGACGTCGTAGCTTCTCTTGCCCCGACTCGCAAAGCGCCATATAAAAAACATCCCGCTACGAAAACTTTTCAAGCCGTTCGAATTTATATCAACGGCGAAAACGAAGAGCTCGCATCTGGCTTAGAACAATCGTTTGGTTGTCTGAAGTTGGGCGGCAGGCTGGCCGTCATCTCTTTTCACTCGCTTGAAGATCGGCATGTTAAGCAGACGTTCCGAGCGTGGAGTCAGCCCCCTGCTTTGCCGCGCAATTTACCGATACGCGCAGACAAAATTGCAGTGAAAGGACGCTTGGTCGGAGGTGCGATCAAAGCTCAGGCGAAAGAGCTGACGTTAAACCCGCGTGCCCGCAGCGCCGTGCTGCGCGTCATTGAGCGAGTCGCCTGATGCTGCAAGCCACCCGCTCCAAAAAAACGCCACGAGTAGCTAGGCGCAGCTCTACTGTCATGTCGGTCACTGTATCTACAAGAGAGTTCCTACTTTCCGCACTGTCGCTTGTTGCGATCGGTGCCACCGCACTTGCTTTAGTTGATGCCACCCACGAGCGCCGCATGCTCTATCAACAGTTGGACGAGCTACAGAAGCAACAAAATGCGCTGATGGCGGAGCACAGTCGTCTATTGCTAGAGCGTAGTGCGGTTGCCAGCATGCACCAGGTCGAGCAGGTGGCTCAGGCTAAGCTCGATATGCAGTTTCCGCCGGTAGTAGCCGAGGTGGTGCAATGAAGCTTTGGCGGCATCATTTTGTAATCGGTGCTTTCGCCGTTTGCATCGTCGCGCTTTCAGTCCGCGTGATTGCTTTGAGTGTTGGCGAGCGAGATTTTTTACAGCAGCAAGGTGATGCGCGTTCTATCCGGTCCGAATCGATATCTGCTATCCGCGGCAGCATTTACGATCGCAATGGCGAGCCGCTAGCAGTCAGTACTCCGGTTTATGCGGTGTGGACAGATCCAAGTCGCGGCAGCTTGACTGACGCAGAGATTCGTCTGGTTGCAGAAGAGTTGGAATTCAGCGTTGATTGGGTCCGCAATAAACTAGCAAAGGACGCAAACAAACAGTTTGTTTATCTCAAGCGTGGCATTACTTGGGTGCAAAGCCAGCGAATCAAGGCGCTTGGCATCAAGTCCTTATCGCTAGGTCAGGAGTTTCGCCGCTACTATCCTATAGCGGAGGCGGCTGCGCACGTTGTCGGGATTACCGATATCGACGAGCGCGGCATAGAAGGTGTCGAGCTTGCGTTCCAAAAACATTTAGTGGGACGGCCAGGCGCAAAGACGGTGCTTAAGGATCGTCGTGGCAACACAATACGCGATCTTGAATACCTGCAAGCGGCGCAAAATGGCAAAGACCTGTATCTGAGCATCGACGCCCGGCTGCAGTTCATCGCTTATCGCGAGCTAAAGTCAGCGGTGCAAAGTCACAAAGCGAAATCCGCCTCATTGATTATGGCGGACGTGGTTTCTGGGGAAATTCTCGCGCTGGTGAATCAACCGTCGTACAACCCTAACGGAACTGGCAGGAGCGCGTTCGAGATGCGTAATCGAGCAGTAACCGACGCATTCGAACCCGGTTCTACGGTTAAACCGTTTACTGCTCTTGCCGCACTGCAAACCGGGCGCTACGACCCGCAAACCGAAATTGATACCGCGCCGGGGTTCTTTCGCGTCGGCGGCAAACTAATCCAAGATCCGGTCAATCGGGCAACGCTGTCACTTGCCCAAGCGCTGCAAAAGTCGAGTCAGGTTGCACTCGCCAAAATTGCTCTAGACCTGGAGACCGACGCGGTTTTTAACGTGCTCTCAGCAACCGGCGTAGGGGATTACGTTGGCACTGGCTTGCCCGGCGAAGCCATCGGTAGATTGTCTGCCGCTGAACTGCGTTACCCGGTCGTACAGGCCACGTTGGCCTACGGTTACGGTTTGTCGGTCACGCCGCTGCAACTGAGTCAGGCTTATCTGGTGCTGGCCCGTGGAGGCAGTAAAGTGCCTTTGTCCATATTGCGACGCGAGCAGCCGCCAGCAGCTGAGCAGATTTTCTCTGTGCAAAACGCTCAATCAGTGGTCGCGATGATGGAGCTGGTGACCGCGCGCGAAGGTACAGCTTTTACTGCCGCCATTCCGGATTATCGGGTTGCTGGTAAAACCGGCACCGCCCGAGTCGTGGGCGAGGGTGGTTACGACGACGAACGTCACCTTGCCTGGTTTGCAGGCATGGCTCCGGCGACGGACCCGCAGATTGTCATGGTGGTTATGGTGAATGAGGCTTCGGCTGGATTAAGTGGTGGCGGCAGCGTCGCCGCACCTATTTTTTCCCGTGTTGCGCAGCGAAGCTTACGTTTGCTTGGTATTTCGCCAGACGCTCATTCGACTGCGGCACCGCCTGCTGAAATGGCCGGCAACAGCGGAGTCAAAATCGAGGTCGGCGGATGAAAATCGCAGAGCTGCTGGATACATCGACACTCAAAGACCTCGATATCAGCGGACTTGCTGAGCATTCGGGAATGGTCAAGCCAGGCTATGGTTTTCTGGCTGTTTCCGACAAATTATGGGATCGCGAAAAACACATTGATCAGGCAGTGGAGCGTGGCGCTACCGTCGTGTTGGTCGATGACTCGATCACTGTGCCGCCTACCGCAAGCGTACCGTGGGTTAGGGTTCGCAATTTGTCGACGCGTCGCGGCGAATTGGCAGCTAAGTTTTATGGTGATCCTAGTCGCACACTGAATTGCGTGGGTGTGACGGGCACCAACGGCAAGACCTCAATTGCTTTTCACGTTGCGGATATGACCCAACTAATGGGATCTACTTCAGCTTACATCGGCACCTTGGGTTGGGGTTCGCTTGGACAACTGCAAGATTTGGGAATGACAACGCCGAATGCGGTTATGATCCAGAAAAGCTTGGCGCGAATGCGGGCAGGTGGCACGGACACCGTGGCTATGGAAGTTAGTTCGCACGCTTTGGCGCAAAAGCGTACCGACTCGGTGCACTTCAGCAGCGTGGTGTTTTCTAATCTCACCCGTGAGCACTTGGATTATCACGGCAACATGCAAGCGTATGGCGAAGCCAAAGCAAGGCTGTTTTGTCGAGAGCCCGTCAAATTGGCTGTCATTAACAGTGATGACGAGTTTGGCCGCAGCTTAGTGTCGCGATGTCGCGCAGCAGAAATCATCAGTTACGGGCGCCAAGGCGATATTCAATGGGATGCGGCGCCGGCCACAAACGGGATGCGGGTTAGATTTACGACGCCCTGGGGCCGCATTGAAGGTATTGTCCCCGTCTATGCTGATTTTGCTCTGGCCAATATTGCTGCGGCCTTGGGTGTCATGTTGGGCGCTGGACACCACATCAATGCTCTCAGCAAAATCATTAATCTCTTGCGTCCAGTCCCAGGCCGCCTCCAAATGCTCCCTCGAGTGCCAGGTAGACCTCGGGTCATCATCGATTATGCGCATACGCCTGATGCATTGGAAAAAGTCCTGGCAGCGGTGCGTCCGCATTGCCGCGGCCGTTTAATGTGTGTGGTGGGCTGCGGTGGCGAGCGAGATAAAGGTAAGCGGCCGATTATAGCCAGCGCTGCGGCTAATGGCGCAGATCGGATCTGGTTAACTTCCGATAACCCCAGAGGTGAAGATCCGGCGCAAATACTTGACGACATGATTGCCGGATTGCAACTGAACCCTGCCTCTTGCGAGTTGCATGTTGTAATCGACCGCCGTGAAGCCATGCAAGCTGCTTTGGATTCGGCTCGTCCCGACGATGTGGTGATTATTGCCGGCAAAGGACATGAGGGCACCCAGGAGATTAAAGGCGAGCTGCTTGAGTTCAACGATGCGACTATTGCATCACAACTTTTGGCTGAGGTGTCGTAATGCTGCTTTGGCTTACCGATTATCTCAGTCAATACGTTGGCGGATTTGGAGTTTTCCAGTACTTGACTCTGCGCACCATGGTCAGTGTGGTGACGGCTCTCGCGGTGTCGCTGCTGATCGGTCCGCGGATGATCAAATGGCTCGCCCAGGCGCAAATCGGTCAGACTATTCGCGAAGATGGACCAAGCAGCCATCTTAGCAAGGCCGGCACACCAACAATGGGGGGTGCGCTGATTCTGGTGGTTATCCTGTGTACGACGCTGCTATGGGGGGATCTAAGCAACAAATACATTTGGTTAGTTATCGCTGTTGCCCTAGCCTTCGGTGGAATTGGTTGGCTTGACGATTACCTGAAGATATCCAAGAAGAACAGTGCCGGACTACCCGCACGCTGGAAATATCTACTGCAATCGATCTTTGGCTTAGCTGTCGCCATAGCGCTTTATCAGCAAGCTGATTTGCCCCAGGAAACCGCGCTTTATGTGCCCTTTTTTAAAAGCATTGCGATACCGTTAGGCGTTGGCTTTATTTTGCTTAGCTATTTAATGATCGTTGGTATGAGCAACGCGGTGAATCTAACTGACGGCCTGGATGGATTGGCTATCTTGCCCACCACGATGGTGGGTGCAGCATTGGGTCTCATCGCTTACGTAGCTGGAAACACTGAATTTTCTAGTTATTTGCAGATCCCGTATATACCTGGCGCCGGCGAACTTTCGGTGTTTTGTGGGGCACTCATTGGCGCTGGCTTGGGTTTTTTGTGGTTCAACACATATCCGGCACAAATCTTTATGGGCGATATTGGCGCGCTCTCCCTGGGCGCCGTACTGGGTTTGCTGGCCATCATCGTGCGCCACGAAATCGTCTTACTAATAATGGGTGGCGTCTTTGTCCTTGAGACCGCGAGCGTCATTATTCAAGTGGCTTCTTTTCGGTTAACGGGTAAACGCGTGTTTCGCATGGCGCCGCTTCATCACCACTTTGAATTGAAGGGATGGCCGGAACCTCGAGTCATCGTTCGATTTTGGATAATTACACTGGTTCTTGTCGTTATCGGCCTGTCAACCTTGAAGCTGAGATAATCGAACATGCAACGTGACAACACACAAATAGCAGTATTAGGGGTCGGTACTACCGGTCTTGCTGTTGTGCGTCACTTGCGAAGCAAAGGCCTGGCTCCGGTTGTTTTGGATACCCGCAGTAAGGCCGCGGCGTTACCGACATACGCCGTTGACGCATTACCTGATGAATTGCTGGGCTTGTTGATTCTGTGGGAAGTGGTTGATTGGCCGCAGGAAACGTTAGCACAAGTCGCTGCGCTTGTGGCAAGTCCGGGCGTGCCGCTTAATCATAGCGTTATCAAAGGCGCGCGCTTAGCGAACGTGACGATAGAAAGCGACATAGATCTGTTTTTTGCATCTGTTGATCAACCGGTTCTGGCAGTTACCGGAACCAACGGCAAAAGCACGGTGGTAGAACTCGCAGCGCATATATTGAACGCGCAAGGCATCCGTTGCGGCCTTGGCGGTAACATCGGTACCCCAGCTCTGGATCTGCTGGCCGGGGATGCTCAGTTTGATGCCTTTGTACTGGAGCTGTCGAGCTTTCAGCTTGAGCGCAGCAGCTTGCTGACTCTGACCAGCGCTGTTGTTCTTAACCTTTCCGAGGATCATCTGGACCATCATGAGACGATGGCAGCGTATCGTGCGGCGAAACAGCGTATTTATGCTCGGGCGCAAACCGTAGTCGTAAATCCTGACTTAGTTTCGCAATTCGAGCTTGGCACAGCGAATCGCATTTATTTCTCGCCGGCGCTGCTGTCTGACTCTTGTTGCGTCGGCGCTGCCTGCAATCCCGATTCTGAAAGTGGTGAGCAATGGATTTATGCGGGTAGATGGCCGGTCTGCGCCGTTGATTCCCTGCCTCTTACGGGCAAACATAATGTGACCAATGTCTGTGCAGCCCTCGCGCTGGTCTGGCCGGTGTTGGCAAACCATGCGGTTGATTGGCGGCGTGTTGGCGAGTCTTTAAAAGCGTTTCGTGGACTAGATCACCGTTTTCAGGAAGTAGCCCGTATTGCTGGTGTTACTTATATCAACGACTCTAAAGCGACAAACGTTGGTGCAACCGAGGCTGCGCTTAACGCATTCGGCTTCGACAAGTCGCTTATTTTAATCGCTGGCGGCGATGCCAAGGGTGCTGACCTTACGGTGTTAGAAAAATCGTTTCGCCGCTGTGTGAAACACTTATTCACGCTAGGCAAAGACGGCCATTCTCTGCACGAGTTAGCCAAGTTGTGGAAGGTGCCCTCTGAGTTTGTGCTCACTTTGGAAGCGGCGGTTCAACGCGCTGCTAATCTCGCGGTCACTGGCGATACCATATTGCTTTCGCCTGCGTGCGCGAGCCTTGATATGTTTGCCAACTATGCCGAGCGCGGCCGTCGATTCGCTGCAGCGGTTGGCGGGCTGTCGCGTGATGGCCTGGATGCGGCGCTGCCGCAGCGGGAGGGCTCATGATCGCAGCCGCCCGCGCTTTTTTAAACAATGGCGAAGTCGCGTCGTTTGCTCTGATATGGCTCACCTTGGTGATATTTGGCGTGGTGATGGTTGGTTCAGCCGCTATTGCATTACCGGGCAATTACCTCGTAAAGCACCTATTTTATTTGGTTGTGGCTGCAGTTGGTTTTATGCTGATCATTGCTATTCCAACGAGTTTAATGAGTCGCTTGGCCACGCCCGCCTGGTTCGTTACCATCGTGATTAGTGTACTAGTTTTGTTGCCAGGTATCGGTCTTGAAGTGAATGGCGCGAAGCGATGGTTGCGGATTGCGGGTTTTACCATTCAGGCTTCCGAAGTGGCAAAAATTGGCGTCATGCTTTATCTGGCTAGCTACCTTGCTCGCTTTGCTCAGACATTGCCGCACGAGCCGAAACGTTTGTTCATTCCGTTGGGAATGGTTGGGCTTGTCCTGGGGCTGCTGATTGCGGAGCCTGATTTGGGATCAGCTGTGGTTATTATGGTAGCGAGCGCTGGTTTGCTTTTTCTGGCCGGGGTTAAGTTGCGCTACTTCTTTTTGCTGGTCGCGGTTTTACTTGCGTTGCTGGTTCTGCTGATTTGGATTGAACCGTATCGTATGCAGCGCCTCACCTCATTTTCTGACCCTTGGTCTGTTGCGTTCGGCAGCGGCTATCAGTTGACGCAGGCGCTCATCGCATTTGGTCGCGGCGAAATGTTCGGACTCGGCCTGGGCGAGAGCATTCAGAAACTCTATTACCTGCCAGAAGCCCATAATGACTTCATTTTTGCCGTAATTGCCGAGGAGCTTGGCGCTTTTGGAACCGTATCTGTATTGTTAGTCTTTACGCTACTGATTCTGAAAATAATGAAGATCGCCAAGCGACAGTTGGAAGTGCGAAAGTTTTTTGCCGGTTATGCCTGTTATTTCATCGCCCTGGTTTTCGCTTGCCAGCTATTAATCAGTTTGGGTGTAAATACGGGCGTGCTGCCTACTAAGGGATTAACGCTGCCATTTGTGAGTTACGGTGGTAACAGTTTGCTGGTTTCCTGCGCTATGTGCGCGGTTGTATTCCGTTGCCTGATTGAAGAGCAAGACTCGGTAAAGGGGGCACCCCGTGGCTGAGCTAGCACCTTATCAAGTTCCCGAGATGGGACGAATTCGCCAGATTCACTTTATTGGTGTTGGCGGCGTCGGGATGTGCGGCATAGCTGAAGTGCTGCTAAACCAGGGTTATGCGGTAAGCGGTTCCGATTTGCAGTGCTCGGAAAATACCCGCCGCCTTGCTAGTCGTGGCGCGAATATATTAGTCGGCCACCATGCCAAGATGATTAAATCGGTTGATGTCGTTGTAGTTTCCTCTGCCGTAGCAGAAGACAACGTTGAACTGGTGGCCGCACTAGAGGCGCGTATACCGGTGGTAGAACGAGCGGAAATGCTCGGCGAGTTGATGCGGTATCGACATGGCATCGCTATTGGTGGAACCCATGGCAAAACGACGACAACAAGCTTGATTACCGAAATATTTCGACAAGCTGATTTGTCGCCTACCTTTGTGATCGGCGGAAAATTGAATAGTGCCGGCACTAACGCAGAGCTCGGCATTGGTCGCTATATCGTTGCCGAAGCAGACGAGAGTGACGGGTCGTTTTTGCATCTCCAACCAATGACCGCAGTGGTTACTAATATTGATCGTGATCACATGAGCGCCTACGGCAATAATTTCGAAACCCTAAAAGGCGCATTTGTCGCGTTTCTGCATCGACTGCCTTTTTATGGCAGTGCAGTGGTATGTGTTGACGATCCGGTGATTCGAGAGCTGCTCCCACGCATTGCACGCCCGGTAATGACTTATGGCTTTTCCGAGGACGCTCAATTTCGCGCGGTCGATATTAGATCTGAGGGCAGTAGTTGGTATTTCTCAGTGACGCGCAAAGGTCGAGGCGTGCCGTTGGACATCTGTCTAGCTGCGCCTGGTGAGCATAATGTTCTTAACGCGCTTGCCGCGATCGCTGTTGCCTCAGATGAAGGTGTTGCGGATAAGGCGATTGTTAGCGGTTTGCAGCGTTTCGCCGGCGTTGGGCGGCGCTTTCAAATCCATGGCG
>DJYW01000057.1 GCA_002450255.1 Gammaproteobacteria bacterium UBA6968 | reverse complement strand
CCAGACCAAGTTGCACAGCCATGGGGCAGCCCAAACGCTGAAGCGACTCGCATGTTCTTCAATGCAGGCTTACCCATCGGCGATAGCGTTGAAGCCTATGCCTTCGGTAACTACTCCGACAGCGAAAGTGACGGCAGCTTCTTTTACCGATATCCGTACAACGGAACGATTGAGAAGCTTCGCGAACCAGATGGTTCCATTTACTTCCCACTCGAAAAATTCCCTGGCGGCTTCACCCCACGCTTCTTCGGTGACTTGACTGATCTCTCTATTTTGGGCGGTATTCGTTCAACGGACGATGGCCGCTTCGGTTGGGACATCAGCGCTCGCTTCGGAGATTCAACGATTGAGTACACCCTGAAAAATACGATCAACCCGTCAATGGGACCGGATTCTCCTACCTCTTTCCGACCTGGCGATTTAACCAATCAGGAAATGCAGCTTCAAGCAGACTTCTCTTACGACCTGTCTGAAACGATGTCTGTCGCATTTGGCGTGTCGTACTTGGATGAGACTTACAAAGTTGTCCAAGGCGAAGAGAGCTCTTACTTTGCCGGACCTTATGCAACTAAAGATCCTTGGGGCTTCTGTGACGACGACGGTGTGGCCACCGATGCCGGCCTAGCCGTTATTGCGAACGGGTCGACTTTGGATTGTGCCGATACATCGGATCCGGTTTATCGAGTCGTTGGTGTTGGTTCAAACGGCTTCCCAGGCTACTCCCCTGCGTTCTCAGAGGAGTACAATCGAGACTCATTCGGCATCTATGCTGAGATCGGTATTGATGTGACTGACGACTTTTTCGTACAAGGTGCAGTTCGTCTGGAAGACTACTCTGACTTCGGTTCAGAAACCGTTTACAAAATTGCCGGTAAATATGACCTGAGCGATTCGCTTGGCGTTCGCGCGTCCTTCAACACTGGGTTCCGCGCACCGACCCCAGGCCAGCAAGGCACTACAAACGTATCTACCCGTTTGCCAAATGGCTTCCCGGTTGCAACTGGTTTGTTTCCAGCAGGTGGAACGGTTGCTCAAGCGTTAGGCGCGAACCCCTTGCTACCGGAAACCTCGGAAAACTTTTCCATCGGACTCACAGGAACCGTTGGCCAAATTGATTTCACCTTGGATTATTTCTCAATTGACGTCGCTGATTACTTCAGCGCAATTTCTACTTTAGATGTCTCAACCGATCCAGATAGCGGCTCGGCCTATGAGAATTTCCAAAAGTTGGATGCAGCAGGTGTGGTTGGCGCTAACTCAATTGGCGGCGTCTTCTACTTCACCAACGCTTACGACTATGGCGTATCAGGTTGGGACCTGGTTGCAACCTATCCTTTGGAATGGGACGGTGGTGCCAGCACCAGCTTCTCGGCCACGCTGAACTACAGCGAAGCGGAATTTCAGAGTGATCCAAGCGCGTACATCAATACTGAAGGCCAGTACGATACGATTAACTTCGATCCGAATCTTCGTATCATCGGTTCTGCTGTCCATGTATGGGATAGCTACACTGTGATGATCCGCGGTAGCTACTGGGGCGAAGCTTCTAACTACCAAAGTGGTAACACGCAGGACTACGAACCAGTTGTTATGTTCGATGCTGAAGCAAAGTACACAGGGGACACTTACTCAATCGCCTTTGGCGGTCGTAATGTCTTCGATGCCTATCCTGACAAGGATGAGTTGAGCGACTTCTGCTGTGGCCGCGACTACCCTTCCGGTGCAGGTATGTCCTGGAACGGCGGCTACTACTACGTGAAGATGCGCCGCGATTTCTAGTCGCTGCGGCTCAGTCGGAATGGCTGATGCTTCTTCTGAAAAGGGCGGTTAAACCGCCCTTTTTTATTCGAAAAAGGGCGTGTTTTGTAATCAGATCGTGACATTGGACGTGACGTATTCGCTTACGTTTTTCATCTCGAAAAGGCGACCCGAAAACCCAGGTGCGCAAACTCTGATCGGCAGGCTCTGTCATTTAAAAATGTAGGGTTAAGAGGCCGTTCGGGTCCCCTCATGTAGGAAATAGCCTCGGTCTTATTACCCTGCCTTCTCTACTTTGACTGCTGTCGCCAAAATGACAGCGCTGTCGCTTTCAACCCGTAACCCTCAATAGGCAACCAGAGATGCAACTTCCTCTTATCCTTTTGGTTTTTGGTTTTTATTCAAGGCTGACCGTATCTGCTCGGCTGCGTCTTTTCGGCACCATCTGCTCTCAACTCGCGTGACCAATACGCGCATGGGCTGCTGCCACCAATGTGCCTGGGACCTGCTTAATGCTGGTAGAAATCGGTGGGTTAGCACTCGGCTAGCTAGCGTAAAAGCGGGCGACGTAGCCAGGCGCTTTAGAGCCTGTAAGGTGAAGAAAAAGCGGCTGTGACCATAAATGTGTTGTTAAAGAAGCGAGATATAGACACGGCAAAAGGGCGCAAAAATAAAACAAGATGGCTACAGAAGGCCGACCACTAACAAAAACACCGCAAAAAGGGGCTTTCGCCCCTTTTTGCATCCACCGTCACACCATGCCGCAACCGCTATAGAGATCAGGGCGCCGGCCACGTTGCAGCATTGCGGCTTCCCATATTCAACTAGGCGAGTTGATCCAACACTTTTGGCATAGCATCAACATACATTTGCACGTCTGGAAGCGTCCCGGTGCTGACTCGCGACCAGTTGGTGTAATCCTGATAAATACCTCTGATTAACACGTTCTGTTCAGCCATTGCCGCGCGGAATTTCTCTGCATTGAGTTTGCCCAGATCAACAAACATAAAGCTCGTTTGTGTGGGCAACGCAGTCAGCCCGTTTGCCTTAACAGCAGCCGCAATCATTTCTCTGGCTTCAATGATCTTAACTTTCGAATACTTTAGAAAAGTCATGTCGTTGTAACTCGCAATAGCCGCCGCAATGCCAGCCTGGTTGAGGCCGTAACTGCCCATACCGTAGCGCCCCACTATTTCAAGTGTTTCGGGCTTTGCAATCATATATCCCACCCGCATACCGGCGAGTCCATAAATTTTCGAAAACGTGCGAGCAACCACAACATTGTGGCCTGCCTTAACTAACGGAACCATGCTGTTTGCTTCTGGGTCGTCGGTTAGTTCGTTGTACGCTTCGTCTACCAGGACCATGCTTTTCTGCGATGCTTTTAAGCAAAACGCCTTGAGCTGCGTCGCAGAGACTACCGAGCCGGTAGGATTATTCGGGTTACAAATCTGCACCATAGCGGTGTCATCTTCGATAGCCGCATACATCGCGTCTAAATCGATGGACAGGTCAACCGTCTTGGCGAGTCGCTTGATCCCATTGGGGCTGTTGCGAGTCCCCATTTTAGAAGTGGTGTCCCAGAATAGGTCTGGCCCCAAAATATTACCCTCGCTGGCAGCGGCCATCGCCAGATTGGTTAACACACCACTGGAGCCAGAGCTGAGTGCGATGTATTCCGGGCTAAGACCGTGGCGTTCGGCAATCATCTCGCGCAGTGTCATAGCGCTTGAGTTGACGTAGTAGGCTCCCTTTTTTACTGCCTCGGTCATCGCTTCGATTGCCAAAGGGCTTGGACCATAGGGATTTTCGTTAGCATTAAGTTTCGCGACACCCGGTGCTGGTCCATATTCGACTGCCTTGGCCTGCATGCCGGCGGTGCTGCCTGCAAGTGTCGGTAGGGCCAGACCCGCACCAGTTGCTAAGGCGGTCCCAGCGAGAAAGTTTCGGCGAGAAAACTGCATACTTTTACCCATTTTTAATCCTCGTAGTTGATTCAGACTTGAATAGATTTCCAGAACATTGCGATAGAGACTGCGATCAGATACAGCCCAAACAGGCGTTTTAACTGATCTTCATCGAGACTGTGGGCCCAACGGGCACCAATCGGCGCGGTGAATGTAGACACAGCGCCGATCGCGGCTAGTGCCGGCAAATTAACGTAACCGATCGAGCCAAACGGTAAATCTGGTTTGCCGAGGCCAAGTAAAATAAAACCAATCGCGCCACTCAAACCAATAATGAAACCGACGCCAGAAGCTGTCGCGACTGCTTGGTACACCGGACGGCGACAAGTCACCATCGTAATGACGGTGATTGTCCCACCACCAATTCCCAGCAATGAAGAGAAGCCGCCGAGAAAAGAGGCCAAGCCTGCACGGGGTAACCCTGTCGGCATAGATGCGTTCAGCTGCAGACGATCCAAAGCGTGTGGAAACATGAAATACATCGAATACACAAACACGCCACCGGCAAAAACGGCGTAAAGCATTTGACTGTCGGTCACCGAAGCAACCGCCAACCCTAGCCCGACCCCCAAAATCAACCAAAGTGACCAGGATTTCAGGACATCGAAATCAACTGCCCCTCTTGCCCGATGCGCTTGCACGGCTCGTGCAGAGGAGATCACGATTGTCGCCAAGGACGTGCCAATGGCGACGTACATTAAATCTGCGGTCGGATCGCCCAAGATAGAAAAAACAAAAACCAGAGCAGGCACGACAACGAATCCGCCGCCGTTACCGAACAAACCGGCCGTGATTCCTGCAACAGCCCCCGCCGCACCTAATGTCAGCATTAGCCCGATAATTTCTGTGGGCATTTGAAAGGTATTAACTCCGTTTAGGCGTGGCAGGCTGTTAGTCGCAGCAACGAGATGTTTTAGAGAATAGTTACGCTAGGAAGTGTTCAAATAACGTGCCAAAAAACAGTCCAAAAGTTATTCAAACTATTTTGAAAAAGAAGGGAAATGCTAAAAAATAGTCTAATTAAAACAATAGTTTAAAGGTAAGCGGCGCTTTTTAGCGTAAACTGATTAAAAGCACAAAACGCACCTTCCAAACAGTTCTAATAAGAGGTTTCTGTTTTGGTGCGCGCGTCCTCGTCACATCATCGGGACGCACCAATATGATGCGAGTACGGCGATTGGAGCGATGCAACGGCATTTTTGAGATCAGTGGGCCGGCGCAAACCACTTATAATACAACGGATGAAATTACCCTCGCGGCGCCAGCCCGTTTCGGCTAGGGGTTACCCAGAGCAATGATCCAAAGGAGGAGGACGACATTGGAAAACGAGATTAAGCCGACCATTTCCTGGGCAGACTTCGAGAGATTAGATATGCGTGTGGGAACCGTGCGCCGTGCCGAAGCATTCCCAGAGGCGCACAAGCCTGCGATTAAGCTGTGGCTGTGGTTCGGTGAAGCAATCGGCGAGCTTAAAACCAGTGCACAAATCACTGATCACTACACTCCAGATAAACTGATCGGCCGACAACTGATCGCAGTCGTTAACTTTCCACCGAAACAAATTGGACCCTTTATGAGCCAGTGTTTGATCACCGGGGTGATCGGTGATGACCAAGACATTACCTTGTTAAGGCCGGATTTCGTGGTGCAAGATGGCCAGAAAATAGGTTAAAAGTGCGCTAAAGAAACAGCGTGCACCCACAAAAAAAGACCGCAAATGCTCCAATCAAACTTAGTCTGTATTTACGCTACAAATGGCACGAATCTTGTTTTCGATTTATCAAAGCCGACGACTGCCTTTGGTCGGCACCGTTCGCAAACAATAAGGACGAACTTATGTTCATAATCTCGCGTCGGGTACTTAAGTGTTTCCTGCTACCCCTACTTGCAATCGCACCAATCCAGGCGGTTCTCGCAGCTGGAGATCTGTCCGGAACTTACGATGTAGGCACACTTACCCCACTAGAAAGACCTGTTATGTATGGCGACAGCTTGTTTTTATCCAAAGCTGAAGGAGAGGCGATCGCCGCTCAAGCGCGCAGCTACAACGAAAGAGCAAATAGCGACAGCAACCCAGCAAGGACAGCGCCACCAGCCGGCGGGGCTGTTGGCGGTTACAACATGTTTTGGATCGATCGCGGCGAAGCAGCTTCCGCAATCGACGGCAAGTTTCGCACCTCGATCATTACCGCGCCTAAAAACGGCAGAATTCCGGCAATGACGCCATACGGCAAAGCACGCATGGCCAAATTACAGGCCGAATGGCGCCTGCTCTGGCGCAGCCAAGACCTGGCTCGAAATCAAAATACGGGCCAAGCCTGGTGGCTGAAAAACCAGGATGCGAAAGGTCCCTACGATGACATAGAACAGCGGCCGCTGGCAGAACGCTGCATTTTAGGATCTCGCTCTACCGCGGGGCCGCCCATGCTGCCGAACCTTTACAACAACCATAAACGCATCATCCAAACACCCGAGCATGTAATGATTCTCACCGAAATGAATCACGATGCCCGTATCATTCGCTTGGAGGGCGCGCCCCGCAGCGGCGCGCTTAAAACCTGGCTAGGGGATTCGGTTGGCCGCTGGGAAGGAGAAACGCTGGTAGTTGAAACTAAGAACTTTGGTGAGTTTCCGCCGTTGTCCGGTGCTGACGCAACGCTTACGGTAACCGAGTATTTTTCGCGCCAAGATGACGGCGGTTTGCTGTACAGATTTACCATCGATAACCCAAAGATATGGCAAGAACCCTGGGGCGGCGAATATCCTTGGCAGCAAAGTGACGGTAAACTCTACGAATACGCCTGTCACGAAGGCAACTACGCAATCGGCAACATCATGCGTGGTGCGAGAGAATTAGAACGAGAGGCTCTAGGTTCGAGCGGATAACCGCGGTTCGGCGGCTATCTGAATAGGACCACGGCAAAGCCAGGCGTCGCATCGTATTCGTTCTCCTCACCACGTCGCCTAGCCAACTTTAAGGAGAACGATCATCGCTCAGTACGTCTACACGATGCAGGGGGTAACTAAAGTTGTGCCCCCGCAGCGCACCATCTTAGAGAATATCCACTTATCTTTTTTCCCGGGCGCAAAGATTGGTGTCCTCGGCCTAAACGGCTCGGGCAAATCCAGCCTGCTGCGCATCATGGCGGGCACAGACACCGAAATTGAGGGCGAAGCTAGGCCGCAAAAAGACATTCGCATCGGTTCCCTGCCACAAGAACCGGCTCTAGACGAGAACCTGGATGTCCGCGGTAACGTCGAGTTAGGCGTGGCCGAAATCATGTCAATCATTAACGAGTACAACGAAATCTCTGATCGCTTTGCCGAACCCATGGAAGAAGACGAGATGAACCGCTTGTTAGAACGGCAAGGCGATCTCGCAACGGAGATTGACGCGGTAGACGGTTGGGAAATCGACCGAACTTTGGAAATCGCTGCCGATGCATTGCGTTTACCCAGTTGGGAAACGGCTATCGACGTGCTTTCGGGCGGCGAAAAACGACGTGTTGCCCTCTGCGCACTCCTACTTTCAAAACCTGACATGCTTTTGCTAGACGAGCCTACAAACCATTTAGACGCGGAAAGTGTCGCTTGGTTAGAGCGTTTCTTAGACGACTATCCCGGTACCGTGGTAGCAGTCACTCACGACCGCTACTTCTTAGACAACGTTGCGGGCTGGATATTGGAATTAGACCGCGGCCGCGGCATTCCGTATGAAGGCAATTACAGCACCTGGCTGGAAACGAAAGAAAAGCGCCTAGATCAAGAGGCCTCTCAGGAACAAGCTCGCCAACGCAGTATAAAATCTGAACTCGAGTGGGTCCGAACCAACCCGAAAGGTCGGCAAGCCAAAAGCAAAGCTCGGTTAGCTCGCTTTGACGAATTGGTCTCACAAGAAACTGAAGCCCGCCGGGAAACCCAAGAACTCTTCATCCCGACCGGCCAACGACTTGGCGAGAAAGTACTGGAACTCAGCGGTTTAACCAAAGGGTTTGGAGAACGCTTGTTGATCGATGATTTCAACGCAATCATTCCCCGTGGCGCTATCGTTGGCATTATTGGCGGCAATGGCGCAGGTAAATCGACTTTTTTCAAAATGCTAACCGGACAGGAGACACCTGACTCAGGCAGCGTCGATATCGGCTCTACCGTCGATTTGGCATATGTCGATCAAAGCCGCGATCACCTCGCCGACGACAAGACCGTTTGGGAAGAGGTTTCCGACGGACTCGACATTATGAAAGTGGGTAAGCACGAAATAGCCAGCCGTGCCTACGTCGGCCGCTTCAACTTCAAAGGCGCAGATCAACAAAAAACCGTGGGCAACCTATCAGGCGGTGAACGCAATCGAGTGCATTTAGCTAAACTGCTCAGACGCGGTGCGAATGTTTTGCTGCTGGACGAACCAACTAACGATCTCGATGTGGAAACGCTACGAGCATTAGAAGAGGCCTTATTAACCTTTGCAGGAACCGCCCTGGTGATTTCTCACGACCGTTGGTTTCTGGACCGTGTTGCCACCCATATTATCGCTTTTGAAGGGGACAGTCAGGTTGAGTGGTTTGAGGGCAATTACTCCGACTATGAAGCGGACCGCAAGAAACGTCTTGGTGATGCGCAACCAACTCGAGTGCAATATAAGCCGATTCATCGTTAACACATCGCAATCAAAACCACAGCGCTACTTAGACGTTAGCTAAAACCTCTAGCGCGCTAGAAAGCGTCTTAACACCATGAACGGTTAACCCGCCTAAGGATTCCTTAGGGCGGTTTGCAAATGGCACGATCGCCTGCTTAAAGCCGTGTTTTGCGGCTTCTCGGAGGCGCTCTTGTCCGTTTGCCACGGGACGTACTTCACCCGTTAGCCCCAACTCCCCAAACACGATCAAACTCTTCGGTAACACTCGGTCTCGAAAAGATCCTAGAACAGCCAACAAAACAGCTAAGTCTGCTCCGGTCTCAGCAATGCGAACGCCACCTACTACGTTAGCGAACACATCCTGATCACCGAGAGTGATACCGCAGTGGCGATGTAGCACAGCTAAATGCATGGCCAGACGCTGCTGGTCTAACCCCACAGCGACGCGCTTCGGATAGCCACTGGCCGCATCATCTACCAGCGCTTGCAGCTCAACCAACAACGGCCGAGTGCCCTCCCAGGTAACAGTAGCAATACTCCCAGGTGAGTCCACTTCGCCGCGCTGTAGAAAGATAGCCGACGGATTTGCGACTTCGCGCATGCCCCCGTCAGTCATTGCAAACACACCCAATTCATTGATGGCACCAAAGCGATTTTTGTGCCCGCGCAGAGTGCGGTAACGGCTGCCGGCCGGACTGTCCAACATCATGAAACAATCGATCATGTGCTCGAGAACCTTAGGCCCGGCCAAACCTCCTTCTTTTGTCACGTGCCCTACGAGGACGATGACAATCGACTTAAGTTTCGCCAGCCGCGTGAAATAAGCAGCGGTCTCACGCACTTGGGTCACGCTGCCTGGCGTCGAGTCGATACCGTCAATATGCATAACCTGAACCGAATCCAATATGACGACATCTGGAACTAAGGTTTCGATGTGTGACGCTACAATCTCCGCGCGCGTCTCCGAGGCAACGTGAAGACCATCCATAGGCAGGTTCAAACGCTTTGCCCGCAGCGCTAACTGTTGCAGGGATTCCTCACCTGTCACGTAGAGAACTTTCTTGTTTAAAGCCAATTGCGTGCAGGTTTGCAGCAGCAAGGTACTTTTGCCTGCGCCCGGCTCGCCTCCAATCAGTACCATTGAGCCGGGCACAAACCCCCCACCCAAAACCCGGTCTAACTCGCCAAACCCGGAAGGAATGCGGCTATTTTCGGCCGCCTCAACATCAGCCAGTTTTTTGATCTCTGGCGTGCTGCCCGCATAGCCAAGACTCGCGGCTGCGCCGCTCGCCGTGATCGGGGTAATGTTTATTTGAGTTAGGGTATTCCAGGCTTGGCAGACCGTGCATTGGCCTTGCCATTTCGTGTGTTCGCCGCCGCAGTCGCCACAGACAAAAGCCGTTTTTCGTTTTGCTTTGGCCAAAGGGCTACGCCTTATCTCGGAAAGTTGAGCAAGTGCGCATTATTGCGGGAAGTCATTGTAAATGTCTGGCGCGAGATCTTCGAATTTAGTGAGATTGCCAGTAAATTTCATACGGACTTTGCCTATTGGTCCGTTGCGTTGCTTACCTATTATGATCTCAGCGACACCTAAGTCTTCCGAAGTTTCGTTATAGACTTCATCTCGATAGATAAACAAAATCAGGTCCGCATCTTGTTCGATAGCGCCCGACTCCCGTAAATCCGAGTTCATCGGGCGTTTGTCCGTACGCGATTCCAAAGCGCGATTTAGCTGCGACAGCGCGATAACAGGGCAACGCATTTCTTTTGCAAGTGCCTTTAGCGATCGAGAAATCTCAGAAATTTCAGTCGCGCGGTTTTCGCTACCGTCAACGGTCCGCATAAGCTGCAAGTAGTCGATTACGATCAAATCCATGCCGCCGCACTCGCGTGCAACTCGGCGGGCGCGTGAACGGACTTCGCCCGGTGTCAAAGCGGGCGTGTCGTCAATGAAGAGGCGTTTGTCACGCAGTTGGCTGACTGCACCAGTAAACCGGGTCCAATCTTCATCCTTTAGCTCGCCTGTGCGCAGCCGGGTCTGATCGATTCGACCAAGGCTAGATAGCATCCGCATGATGATTTGTTCCGAAGGCATTTCCATGCTGAACATCAGTACCGCGCCGCCAGACATCGCGGCGTGTTCGAGAATATTTACCGCAAAACCGGTTTTACCCATTGAGGGGCGTGCTGCAAGGATTACAAGGTCCGCAGGCTGTAAGCCTGCAGTCTTGTCATCGAGATCTTTAAACCCAGTAGCTAAACCCGTTATCGCTCCCTTGGAAGAAAACAAATATTCCACTCGTTCGACCGCTTTTGCCAACAGCGGCGCAACTTTCTCTGGCCCACCCTCTTTCACACGCCCTTCGGCGATTTGAAAAACAGATTGCTCGGCCAGTTCGACAAGCGAATCGCTGTCTCGACCATCAGGCGCGAATGCGGCGTCCGCAATTCGATTAGCCGCGCCAATAAGCTGACGCATCACTGCGCGCTCACGTACGATTTTGCCGTAGGCCATGATGTTGGTCGTGCCAGGTGTCGCTTCGGCAAGCTCAGCTAAGTAGGCGACACCACCAGTTTTTTCTAACAAGCCACGCGACTGTAAGCGTTCAGAAACCGTCACGGCATCAAGTGGTTCATCTTCGTTGGCAAGATCCGTCATCGCCTCGAATATGATCTGATGCTGAGTGCGGTAAAAGTCGGTGGCGCGCAGGACTTCTGCCAGATCGAACCACTTTTGATCGTCCAACATTAAGCCGCCAAGAACGGACTGCTCTGCCTCTATGGAGTGAGGGGGGACTTTTAAGGCGACCGTACTGACATCGGCAGGAAATTCGGACATGGGTAGCGCGTTCCAACTATACGAGCAGCAAAGGGTGCAGTTCAGGTTGCAATAGAGATTGCGATTAAGCTTGCAACCAGAGCTCGCTATTCTTACCCATCCACTGACTACGGTCTATCGGTGAATGGTCAGGGATCATCCCGATTGATCATCCCTGCCTTGGGAGGGGTGCCGCGTTACTCCTCGACGACGGCAACCTTTATTTCTACCGAGACATCCGAGTGCAGCTGAACGGATATATCGTATTCACCCAAGCTGCGGATTGAACCGTCCGGCATGCGCACTTCGCTGCGCTCAACCGCATGGCCTTTTTCAACTAGCGCTTGCGCGATGTCCTGTGTACCTACCGAGCCAAATAGGCGTCCTTCGTCGCCGGCCTTGGCCAGAATCGTCACGACAACCTCTTCCAGTTGCTTTGCACGCTCTTGCGCAGCGCCGAGCTTGTCATTCGCAACGCGCTCTAAGTCTGCTCGACGCTCCTCAAACACAGCGCGGTTTGCGGCATTAGCTCGGACCGCCTTGGAAGTGGGAATGAGATAGTTACGTGCGAAGCCTGGCTTAACCGTGACCTCGTCTCCAAGGTCGCCTAAATTATTAACTCGTTCCAGCAAAATAACATTCATTAGTAGATGCTCCGTTTAAGCTATTTGTGCTGATCGGTATACGGCAGCAGTGCCAAATATCGAGCGCGCTTAACTTCTCTGGCTAAGTTACGCTGGAATTTTGCCGACGCTCCCGTGATACGGCTGGGCACAATTTTACCCGTCTCACCGATAAACTGGCGCAAGCTGTCGAGATCTTTGTAATCAATTTCAGTGTCTTTGATCTGTATCTGAACGCGTCTTCCGCCTCTCATGATTGCTCCTCGGCTTGGTCTTCATCGTTGCCTTCCGCAGCAACTGGCTCTTCTACTGCCTCGCTTTGCGCGGGCTCTGCTTCATCGTCACTGCTTTGAGCCGCTCGCGCTGTCTTCTCTTCTTCACGGCGACGATCACGCTCTCGATCTTTTTCCTGCTCACGTAGCTCTTCTTCGTAAAGCTTGGAGTTACCGACTACGGGGCCTTTACGGCCGATGATCATGCTACGCAGTACCGCATCATTGAATCGGAACGCACTTTCGAGCTCTTCGAGCACGTCTTGGCCAACTTCAATATTCATCAATATATAGTGGGCTTTGTGAACTTTAGAAATGGGGTAAGCAAGAGCACGACGGCCCCAATCCTCGGCACGATGAACTTTGCCTTCGCCTCGTTCAATCATGCTGTGGTAACGCTCGACCATACCGGGAACCTGATCGCTTTGATCAGGATGCACAAGAAACACGATCTCGTAATGCCGCATAGCAGTTCCTTCTGGTTCTCGCCGCTCAGCGGCGTTTGCCCCCTCGAGAGCGATCTGCTCGTCGAGTGAAGCAAGGAGTTTTTAGTGGTCCGCGGAATTAAGCCTGTCTTGCGCATTATCGAAGGCGCTTTCTAGCCGTTGTTTTTCGCGGGGCGCAGATTGTAGGCGTGGGGCCGCGCCGGCGCAAGCGCTACGGCGGATTAGCAAAGCAGCCGATGGCCTGAGCGGTTGCGTAGATTAAAGGCATCAAGGATCTGAATTACAGCTTGATCGACCGCGGAATTGACTGGCCTAGTAATCGCTAAAAGCAAAAAACAGCAAGCAACAGACAATAAGCGGCAAGAGACAAAGGAACCAAACTCAGATTAAAGCTGCCGGCAATTGAGGCGCTTTATTTAGCAACGGTGCCGTCAACACCGACTAACCGCCGATTACCAATTGCGATCCTTAAACCTGATCCGATGGCTACTCTAACCTCTGCGTTGACGCACTGACTCGAATAATAAGATGCCCGTCGCGACGGCTACGTTGAGGCTTTCGACTCGGCCCAACATTGGTATCGCCACAAGTTGATCGCACAGAGACCGAGTCAGCCGCCGGAGCCCTTTGTCCTCGCTACCCAACACCCAAACCAATCCGGCGTCGGCAGCAACGTCAGTCCAGATAGCATCCGACTCGCCTGCGGCACCGACAATCCAAACATTACGCTCTTTAAGCCAGCGCATGCAGCGCGCTAAATTCGTCACCTCGACAATAAACAGATCTTCAGCACCACCTTGTGCCGTTCGCAGAGCCGCCATACTAAGCGGTGCGCTATTGCGCTTCGGCAAAATAACAGCATCAACTCCTGCGGCATTTGCAGATCGTAAGCAAGCACCCAAATTGCGTGGATCCATAATCCCGTCAAGAACTAGAATCAAAGGCTTGTCACCGAACGTATCCCAACGCGCCTGTAAATCTTTGTCGCTGGCAAGCGACCGAATATGGCATTCGAGTAGAACACCTTGATGATTGAAGCCATCCGCGCGCCGCTTGAACCAGCCACTTTCGACGGTTTGAAAACGCACATTGCCCTCGCGAGCGAGTGCGATCAGTTCACTGACACGCGCATCCCTGCGGCCTTGTTGAACATATAAACAGCGGCCTTGGTTTGGGGTGTCACGCAAGATTGCGCGAGCGGCTTGAATGCCGATAACTTCATTCATATTGGTTAAGTTTCTTGTTAGGAATAGCCAATAGCTTAATTTCCGTTGATCCACTCATTTGACGAGCGACGTTTATGTCACGAGCTTTCACTCGTGCCTAAATCGCGATGAAGCAGATAACTCGGCTGCTTCCTAGCGCGGCAAGCAGAAATTATCGGATTCCTATTTAGGATGCCCTTTAGCAACGACCAATAGGAACAACTCGCACCTACGCCTAATTAGCATGGTTAAACACGAGGCCTACCGCGTCGCGTACCTGCCGCGCCGTTCCGTCTAGCCTTTTTGTTACGTCCTTGGTCTCGCCCCTGCCCTTGCGGCGCTTGGGCCTTAAGGGGCAATTTCAGTTCTATTTTACCTTGAGCGGGCTCAACATTAACGATTGCTACATCGATGCGATCGCCCAACCGAAAGCGTCTACTGCTACGTTCACCAATTAACGCCTGTTGGCTGCGATAGAGCCGGAAAAAATCCTGCCCTAACTCGGATACATGCAGCAACCCTTGGATATAGTATCCATCCAATTCGATAAACAACCCGAACTCGACGACGCTTACTACGGTTCCCGGCAATGTTTCACCAACGCGATCAAGCAACCAATCACACTTTAGCCAGGAGTCCACCGTCCAAGCTGCCGATTCCGCTCGACGCTCGTTGTGAGAGCACTGCTCACCAAGCACTTCGAGGCTTTCTAGCGATGGTACCCAACGAGTTAAATCTTTCCCTTTGGTAATGATCGCCTTGATTGCCCGATGGACTAGCAGATCGGGGTAGCGCCGTATGGGGCTTGTGAAGTGGGCGTAGCCCTCGAGTGCCAGACCAAAATGACCTTTGTTGTGCGGGGTATATACCGCTTGTTGCAAGCTTCGCAGCACCAGCTGTTGGTACATCCATCCGTTTGGACGTTGCGCCAGTTCCTCCAACAGTAGCTTGTACTGTTTGGGTTCTGGCACACCGTCCGGTAACGATAATCCCAAGGCGCGCAAATCCTGACGCAGATCTTCGAGCTTCATCGCCTCCGGCGGCTCGTGCACTCGAAACAGCGAGCGGCTCTCCGCCGCTTCAATGCACTCAGCGGCGCTTACATTAGCGGCAATCATTGCTTCTTCGATCAATTGATGGGCCTGTAAGCGTGGCGTTTGCGAAATCTTTGCAACTCGACCGTTGACGATCTCTATCTGACCTTCACGAGATTCGAAGTCTAAACCACCGCGTTTTTCGCGCGCACCAAGAAACTTTTGCAGGAGCTGATAGAGGGCATTCACGGAAGCGCTGACAGGATCTACTTCAGCCAAGTCTTCAACCGGCAACGGCGTTTGATGATCGATAAAATCCTGAACCTGGTGGTAAGTCAGTCGAGCGCTGGAGCAAATGACGGCCTCATAAAAACTGTGGTTTTTAACTTTGCCAACCGAAGAGATTTGCATATCACATACAAGCGCCAATCGGGGTACGTGCGGCTTAAGAGAGCATAGCTCGTTAGACAACGCTTCGGGCAGCATTGGAACGACCTGCTCTGGCAGATAAACCGAAGTCGCTCGCTGCAAGGCTTCTCGATCAAGGGCCTGGTTCGGCTTTACGTAGTGGGCAACATCAGCGATCGCAACAAGCAACCGCCAGCCTTTACGTCCACCCAGTGATTGCGCAAAAACCGCATCGTCGAAATCGCGCGCTGTAGCGCCATCAATAGTCACTAGTGGCAAATCCGTCAGGTCTTGCCGATTAGGGAAGCTACTTGGTCTCACCGATTTTGGCAGACGAGCTACATCACGCAACACATCCTCTGGCCACTCTTGAGGTATCTGCAGGCTTGCCAGAGTCGAGTCGATCGCTTGAGCCAAAACCGAAGTCGGCCGCATCAACTCACGAATTTCCACCAAGACTCCGCGATGATCCGTGTCCACGATCTCTGTAGTCGCTGTTTGCCCATGCTTCGCTCCCTGTATTCCACCAACGATTCGAATCATCCCGAGACGCAAACGACCAAGCGGATTAAGGGTTGGGGTGCGTCCGTCTAAATTGATGGTGCCTACAATTGGCTCAGGAGATCGAGACACGACCGACACGATCGAGGCGCGCTCGTCAACTTCTTGAAAAGTCACCTCGTCGCCCGCGCGCAAAAAGGGACCTCGTTTCGCATCAGATAAAATAGGCAGTTGAGCGACATTTAGTACGGCACCACGAACTTCGACCTTGCCCTGGGCCATTTTGGGTTGACGCTCGGTTTTTATATGCTTCTCTTGCGATGCAAGGATGTAAAAGGCGTTGCTAGGTTCTTCGATCTGGCCGTTCCTCAGCATGCCGCGCAAGATCTGGCGCAACTTCCTTATCGCGTGGACTGACTCCTCAGGCAAGGCCTGGGTACATTGCTGCCAAGAAGCGGGCTGATTTTGTTTAGCGAGAAAGTCGATTAGCCATTGCGCATTCAAATAGTCTAACGATTTGGGTGCTCTCAACCCTTTTGATTTAGCCAAAATGGCCACTCCCAGATATTATTGATCGAGGTTGTCTAAATGAGCTCGTTTGAGTACAGTGCGCGCCCGATGCCCAGGTGGTGAAATTGGTAGACACGCTAGCTTCAGGTGCTAGTGGCC
>DJYW01000049.1:8468-8608 GCA_002450255.1 Gammaproteobacteria bacterium UBA6968 | reverse complement strand
GTTCGAACCTGGTTTCCCGCTCCAATTTGCAGCGCTTTGATAAGCGCCTTCCCTGCAGCATGTAGCTCAAAGCACGCATCCCGAGTTAACCTCGCAAACTCGCTATATATCCTATTCGGAAGCGTGTATTGCGCGGGCAT
>DJYW01000049.1:0-8112 GCA_002450255.1 Gammaproteobacteria bacterium UBA6968 | reverse complement strand
AAACAGACCAAAGAAACAGGCCTGCATGAACCAACCGATGCTGGCCCTGTCCCCGTCGCATATCGACAGTTTCTCCGACCCAAGGCCTAGCACGGCGTCACCAAGCCTAACCCGACCACTTCATCAACCGTTTGTTTTCGCATGGTTTCCGCCAGGCAAATTGGCGTACTATTTGCGTTCTATTTGCGTAAGGCGGATATGGAGGGACTATGACGGCTATCGCATTACCATTACCGGAAGAGGTTCAGGCCGCGCGCGACGGTATTCTTGCTTTTGCTGACAAAGAAGTGCTGCCGAGGCATCAAGATAACGCTGATTTTTTTGAGGACTCGAGAGCACTATTCGATGAGGACGGTCGTTTTTCGGCCAGATTAATAGAGTTGATTACCGAAGTGCGAACCGCATCAGCGACCGCTGGCTTTTACGCTATGTGCGTGCCGCAAGCGCTAGGCGGCGCGGGTTTGGGTCATCTTGCTTATTACGCCGCTTGGGAGGGGTTGTTTCATAAGTGTGGCCCAAAGCATTGGTTGATGCTTTATGTACTCGCGCACTGGGCGTTTGGCCCCAGCAAGTTGCTGGAGCAGGTGACTGAGCAAGCGAAGCAAACGTTTTTACCGGACCTGATGAACGGCCAGCAATCTATGTGTTTCGGTCTAAGTGAACCAAACGCTGGCTCAGATGCCAGCATGATCACCACTAAAGCAGTCCGCGACGGCGACGGCTGGCGGATCTCTGGCCGTAAAATCTGGACTACCAATGCGCCTATTGCCGATTACTGCGTGGTTTTCGCGCGAACGGACGTGGGCATCAGCGCGTTTATGGTGCCCACCGCTAGCGAGGGATTCGAGGTCCAGCGCATCATTAAACTGTTTGGTCACATCGGCGGTGACGAGGCCGAGATCGCGCTGGACAACGTATACGTTGAACCCTGGCAGTTAGTCGGGACTGAAGGCAAAGGCTTTGCAGCGGCGCTGTACGGCGTTTCGTTGGGCCGTATCTATAACTCTGCCCGTTCTGTGGGTTACGGGCGCTGGGCGCTGGAAATGGCGCTGGATTACTCGCAAACCCGAGAGGCTTTCGGGCACCCGATAGCCGATTACCAAGGCGTGAGTTTCCCGCTTGCGGATGCCGCTACGGATCTGCATGCGGCGCACTTGATGGGGATCAACTCGGCGATGCTTTTGGACGCCGGCTTACCGGCGGTGAAAGAGCTGTCCATGACGAAAGCTTTTTCAGTACAGAAGGGGTTGGCTGCAGTCGATCGGGCTATTCAGACTCACGGCGCCATGGGCTTCACCAACGAGATGGGTTTAACCGAAGCATGGCATTCGCTGCGTATTGTGAATGTGGCAGACGGCACCAACGAAATCCTGAACCGAACCATTGCCCAGCGTCTTTATAAAGGCGATTTAGATTTGTAGGTGGCCGCACAAGTTTTATGGCGGCCGGATTGATTTAAAAGGGCGCGGGGCAGATCGCGCAGAAAGTGCTTCGAGTGAATCTTGGCGTTACGGCTGGCTAGCGCCTGTGCGCTGGCGCTAGCCGCCTCTATTGGCGAGTATTTCAGTGAGCGGCCCCAGCCACGGCGCATAGTTTTTCCAGGCCTCCAGGCTGTCCCGGAAAATCGGCTGCCGGACCTGTTCTGAGCTTGGCGTACGCACGCTGCGTTCAGTTTTATGGTAATCGACGCAGGCCTGTTCAAATGGCAGCTCGCAGTAATCGAGCATGCGCCGCACCTGTCCCTCTAGATCAGCGACCAAATCCTCGTGCTGGACACGCAAAATCTTGCCGGGCAGTACCGTCTCCCAATGCGCCATTAAATCCAAATAGTCGTTGTAGTATTGCCCGATCTCGCGCAAGCCGTAGGAAAACTCCTGACCGCTGGAGAACAGCTGTTTAAACCCACTAAAGCAGCAGGCCAAGGGATCACGACGGGCGTCGATGATTTTGGCATTTGGCAGGATCAGATGGATTAAGCCTAAATGACGGAAATTGTTAGGCATTTTGTCGATAAAGAAGGGTGCGTTACCGCGATGAATTCGGGTGTCTTCGATAAACTGCTCACCAAACACACGCAGCTGTTGCGGTGACAGGTCAGCTAGGCAGTAAGGATACAAAGGTTTGTCTCGTGTGGCGCGGCGGCCATCCAACCGAAAAGCTAGTGCACCAATGTTGGGTAGTTCCTGGGTGCCATCAACGCAAGAGTGGCTGGCTAGGATTTGTTCCAACAAAGTTGATCCGGCTCTGGGTAGGCCTACCACAAAGATGGGGTCTGGTGCGGGACAGCCTGCCCCAGCAAATTTCTGCAGCAAGGGGCGGTTCACCACCTCTTGTTGCAAAGCAAGTCGCGAAGACAACAGATCTGCTGAAAAACCCAGCTGATCGCGGCGAAGGTCGTTGCCGCGTTCATAGTGTGCAAATGATTTTTCGTATTCTGCGTTGTCTTCAAAATGTTTGCCCAAGGCGAAACAGAAGTGGATGCGGTCATCGATTGGCACGTCAGCGGATTGTTCCTGCCGTCGCATATTGCTGACTTCAGCCCCGGTGAAGCGATAGGTCTTTAGGTTAGCTAGGCTCCAATAGGCATCGCCATAGCTCGGCGCGCAGCGATAACAATCTCTGTATGCGGCGATTGCTTCGTCAGTGCGGTTCACCGTTTTCAAGGCATGACCGCGCAGCAGATGGATAGCCGCCGTGTTTGGGAAGTCTTTGAGAATGTTGGCATAAATTGTCAACGCTTCATCGTAACGGCCGATCGCGACGCATTGGTTTGCATAACCGGTTTGATATTGCACGTTATCCGGATCGGCTTTGAGCAGCGTCTCCGCTTGAGTCATGGCTAAGGCGTATTTCTGACGCCGATACAATACGTTCATATAATCGAACCGGGCAAAATGGTTGTCGGGTTCGAGTTCTAATGCGGAATCCAGCAAAAATTCCGCGTCGTCGAGCACATCTGATCGCACACCTAAATCAGCTAACAGACGCATACCCTCAACATGAGTCGGATTTTGTTTAAGAAAGTGCCTACAAATTTCTTCTGCTTTGCGCAGCTTGCCCTCAGCGGTGGCGTTACGCACCGACAGCAGTGCAGGTGGCAGGCCTTTTAGCCTTTCGAGTTGCAGTAACGCGCTTTGGCGTAAGGGTGCTTGTTCCGGTTTGCTGCATAACGAGACGATGGCTCGCCAGCTCGCGATCAGTGAGTCGTTTAGCGACACAGCGCGCTGGAAGGCGTCCAGTGCTTGCTGCGTTTTTCGCAAAGCAAGATAGGTATGTCCAGCCTCTTGATGGCCTCTACCGAAGCGAGGATCAAGTTGGTTCAGCTGTTTTAAGGTGGTCAGCGCTGCGTCTGGCTGACCAGCGTAGCGCCGCGCAACAGCGAGTAAATATAGGCTTTCAACAACGGGTGGGTTGGCGGTGTGCCATGCTTCTATAACGGCTGCAGCCTGGCCACTTTGGCCAGACTGCAACATTTTTTGAACCGCAGTAGTATCTAACGATTCACTCATGTCAGCTCTTGATCGCAAACCTTGTGTTTGTCGATCTTCGCGGTTACTTCATGCTATAGCTGACGCGCAGACCAATCGTGCGAGGACGGTTGGTGGTGACGCGTTCGATAAAGTCCTGGCGGTTGATGTGAAGCTGAGCACGTTCGTCGGTCAGGTTGTTGACATACAACTGTGCCGACCAGCCGTCCTCTGCATTTTCTACGCCCACACTTGCATCAGCGAGAGTGTAGGAATCTTGCATGGTGTTCGGCTCATCAACGGTGTCGACCAGCGAGTTTACTGACTCGCCGGAGTATTTGACGCCTACCTGCCAATGGCCCAGCAAGTTGCCACGGACCGGGAACTCATAGCGAGCGCGAACGTTAAACTGCACCTCCGGCGTCAACGGCAGCATGGAGCCCTCGTCCGCCATGATCACGGCGAATGCCGGATCAACGTAAACAAGCTCAGTCTGATTAAATGACGCGGCCGCATGGACCGACAGCCGCTCTGATGCGAGCCATACCAAATCGGCTTCCACACCGGAAATCTCGGCGTCACCGCCATTGTCAACAATCGTCAGGATGGAAATATTCTGAGAGTCAAACTGCGAGACTTGAATATCTTTCCAATCAATCTTGTAGACCGAGCCGTTAAAGCGCAATGCGCCGTCCGCAAGCGTAGATTTCCAGCCAAACTCGAGATTTTCAAGCGTATCGGAATCGAACACATACGGCAGGCAATAGCCTGGGAAGCCGGTAGATGCGTTTGCATTGATAGCGGCGTCGTTGCCGCAACTCGTGCCATCCGCACGCACGTTGTTGGCGCCAGATTCGTAAGGCGCTTTCGCAGCTGCAGCACGGTTAAAGCCAGGCGGGCGATAGCCTTCAGACCAAGTCATGTAGAACAGCGTATCGGTGCCGGCTGGTGTGTAGGAAGCACCCAGTCGATAGATGGTGTCGCTGACGCTAAGCGGCTGCAGTGAGTTGAAGCCCGTGACGTAATCGCGGCCGCCGGTCAGCCCCGGGCGCACGTCATTGTCTGGGTCAGCGTCATCTACAAACAGCGGTCGGTTGCCATAGCGCCAGGCGCCGTAGCCCGTGAATCCATAATCGAGGTCGTAATGTCGTGCCGCTGCGGTTAGCGTCACGCTGTCGCTGACATCGTATGTGATTTCGCCGAATATGGCAGTTTGCTCTTCCGTGCGAGTGTTATCGTTGCGGAACTGAGTGTTCGCGATGACTTTGCCGCGTGCGTTCGCTTCAGACTTGTCAAAGGTACCGCTCTTGTTGATGTCAATCGGTGCGAAGCCCGCATCAATCGGCGCTTGATAGTTGAAGTCGCCAACGTGGCGGATTTTAAAGTCCTCGATGAACACACCAGCCTGAAAATTGAGCGGGCCGTCGAAGTTAGTCGCTATGCGGGCTTCGTGGGTCCAGCGTTCGTTTTCGTTTTCAATGCGAGCCGCGTTGACTGGCGTGCCGCATTCAATCACATTCGGGTCACCGCCAAGGGTCGGGTCCATAGTGTAAGCAGTGCCAGTAGTTAGGCCTGTGTAGTAGCTGCCGACCAGATATTCGCATTGGTAACCGGAAATATATTTACCGATATTGGTATAGCCGGTGTAGTCGATGTTTGCAGCGACTTCGCGATCTAAAAATGCACCGGTATACACCACGTCTAACTCACCTAAACGACCCGTTACAGTCCAAGAGGTTTGGCTGAATTCGTCGTCAAGCGTGTCCGGCGCAAAACGATTCACTTCCAGGTCACCTACGGTTGGGTCGTAGTCGAAAACCCCTTCGGTTTCCAGGGTTTGGGTTGTGTGTTGAACCAGAACATCCCAATCATCATTTATCAAATACTTTAGACCGACTCGTGCGCCTTGGTAGGTTGCGTCATTAAAGTCGTCTTCGACCATCGCGCTATTGTCTGCGACGGCCTTGGTAACGGGTACTGTCAACCCATCTGGTCCGACAACGGTACCGTTCGCCAGCGTTGTTCCTGCCGCAAAGGTGACGGTGTCGCCGGGAAAGGTTGGGTTGACGCTGTTATCCGCTTGGAATGTGCCTCGTACGTTATCGATGTAGCCGCCCTGGCTATCGCGGTAAAGCGCTATGCGGCCCGCGAGTTTGTTGTCAAGCAAAGGCAAATTGAGAACCACGCCAACATTGTTGCTGGCTTCGCCATGCGCGGTGCTAGAAATACCGCCGCTGACCTTCAGGTCGAACTCATCGATGACAGGTTTGTTCGTGATTAGGCGAACGGTGCCGGCCATGGAACTCGCACCGTATAAAGTGCCTTGCGGTCCAGGCAGCACCTCGATGCGTTCAATGTCGGTGACATAGACGTCCAGGTTGCGTCCACCTGCGGTAACCGGTTGCTCATCTAAATAGAGAGCGACGTTAGGGGCAGAGCCTTGTGACTCGGCGACAGTGATATTGATGGCGTCGACGGCTGCGCCGCGAATGTAGATTTCGTTCTGCCCTGGGCCTCGGCCGCCGGCACTAACGTTAGGTAGGAATTTAATGTAATCGACGAAGCTGTTGATGTTTTGCTCTTCAAGTGAGTCTTCACTCATAACTTGGATTGCAACCGGTGCATCCTGAAGTGGCACTGCGCGTTTGGTTGCGGTCACGATGACCTCTTCAATCTCCTGAGGTGCAGCCTGTGTGGCTTGGGCTCCCAGTGAAGCGATTATTGCAGCATTTGCTGAAATAATGGCGCTACGCAGCTTTTTCGAACGAAACATAAAATCCCCTCAATGAAAAAAGTGCGTCATACCATACAGGGTACCGATAGAAACTTCAAACCAGCCTCTATTTAACTTAAAATATTTGTTAGATTCGGATCAAAATTTCGTCAAAAAAAGGCGCAAAAATGGCTCTTTTTGGATGCCATGAACTGCCATAAACAAATTGATAGCGTAAGCGTGTGCTTAATCTGAGGTTTTTGATTGCTCGGAAAGTGACCTTAAGCTTATTACCAAGCTAATCATCATAAGTAACAAAATGACAGTAAAAGGCAGTGCGGTTGCCAATGCTAATGCCTGCAGCGACGCGAGCCCGCCGCCCAACAGCAGAGATATGCCGATCAGGCCGAGCGCGATACACCAAAACATGCGTTGTGCCAGCGGCGTATCGGTTTTTCCTCCGGCGGTCATGGTGTCAACTACTAGTGAACCCGAGTCCATGGATGTTACGAAAAAGATCAGCACCAAAATAATGCCGATAACCGATGTCACGGCCACCAACGGGAACTCTTGCAGGAATACAAAAAGGGTTAATTCGGCTTGGAAGTTACGCACGCTGTCTGCAACGTTCTGAACGCCACCGTCGAAAAAGTGGACCAGTGCGGTGTGTCCGAAAATGGTCATCCACACTAAAAAAATAAATGACGGGGCGAGCAGCGTAACAATGATGAATTCTCGAATACTCCGGCCAGTTGAAATCCGCGCGATAAACATACCGACAAACGGCGAAAACGCGATCCACCAGGCCCAATAGAAAGTCGTCCAGTCGTGCATGAAGTAGTTGTCTTCGCGGCCGATCCAATTGCTCAATGCGGGTAGCTCCGCAATATAGGCGCCTGCGTAAATGGGGATGTGCTGCAAAATATCCACAGTCGGGCCCATGACCAGCACAAACAGGCCTAATATTGCCGCTAAACCCATATTAAATTCGCTTAAACGGCGAATGCCGCCATCCAACCCGCGGACTAAAGAAACCAGCGCGATGCAGGTGATCACCGCGACAACGGCAAAGTTAGTTGCCGGACCTTGCGGCATACCAAACAGAAAGTGCAAACCAGCGGACGCTTGTTCGGCGCCATATCCGAGCGATGTAGCCAGGCCAAACAACGTGGCGAATACTGCAATGATGTCGATACAGTGCCCGGGCCAGCCCCAAATGCGATCGCCAAAAATTGGGTAGCAGGTGGACCGGATCAGCAGCGGCAAGCCGCGGTTGTAGCAGAAATAAGCCAACGCCAAACCGACCAGCGCGTAGACTGCCCACGGATGAAAGCTCCAATGATAGATCGATCCGGCTAAGGCAAGTCGATACAGCGGTTCACCGCTGAGACCCTCGGCCATAAGCGGCGGATTGAGCGCGTGATTCATCGGCTCTAGAACACCGTAAAACATGATGCCGATGCCTATACCTGCGGCGAACAGCATGCAGATCCAGCTCAGGCGACCGAATTGCGGTTGTGCATCTTCTCCGCCGATGCGAATTTGGCCCCAGGGCGAGAACGCCAACCCGACGCAAAAAATTAAAACCAGGTTGAGGCTGGCCATAAAGAACCAGTCCAGGTTGGTGGTAAGCCAGAGCCTTAAATTAACAAACGCGTCCGCCGCTACGGCAGGAAACGCGAGGGTGAACGCGATAAACGCGATGACAGAAACACTGCTTATCGCAAAGACAGGGTGATGAAAGTCTAGGCCGAAAGCCCTGTGATTGTCGTCACCGATGGTGTGGCTGTGCCGATAAGGTAGCACGTCGCCCGAGTTTTCTGTTTGGGACACAAAAGGCCTTGTGGTGGTGAGTCGCGTAGACCTTACCAGAATTTTTGAAGATTTGCGGTTTGTCCTCGCGCCTAGCTCACAGACCGCAGCAAATGTCCC
>DJYW01000168.1:3720-4978 GCA_002450255.1 Gammaproteobacteria bacterium UBA6968 | reverse complement strand
TTCTACAGACTGCTCGATGCTTTTTTATCAGCAGCAAAAATGACGGGTTATTGACGCGCCCTGTTTTAATTTTAATTTTGCATATCGCTCTAAGTTTATCTCTAGGTTAACGATGGCATATCGTCAGCAATGCATTAAGCTGCGCTCGCTTTGTGTTGCTGAGTGCAGTCAAGCGCACTGAGCGACTGAAACAGAGCGGAAACAATCGAAAGGCGACCAGCCAGGAGGACAGCCAGCGTGCAAAAGTCGACGTCAGAGTTAATCGATGTTGTACAACTCGACCCCCGCAAATTCCAGCACCCGAGAACTACCGCTGACGGTCAGCAGCGCGCGCGAGTCGGGGTCGATAAGCTGACCACGCTGTGGTTTAACACTGGCAGTCTTTGCAATATCACTTGCGACAACTGCTTTATGGAATCGAGCCCGAGCAACGACGCGCTGAGTTATCTGAACACAGCCGAAGTAACAGCGTATCTGGACGAACTTATGCACCATCAGTGGCCGGTAACCGAAATTGGCTTTACCGGCGGCGAACCATTCATGAATCCGGACATAATGAAAATGTTAGAAGCCGTGTTGCGCCGTGGCTTAAACGCGCTGGTGCTAACCAATGCCATGAAACCCATGCACCACCATCGCGAAATGTTATTGGACCTGCACAAACAATTCGCTGATAAGCTGCACTTGCGTGTATCGATGGATCACTACACCCAGGCCAAACACGAACTGGTGCGCGGACCCAAAACCTGGCAACCGATGTTGCGAGGCCTGCGCTGGTTAAGCAAACACGGATTTGCTGTCGCGGTTGCCGGGCGGACGCTTTGGCATGAAAGCGAATTGCAATCGCGTCACGGTTTCGGCGCGTTCTTCGCAAGCGAGAACATCCACATAGACGCCGACCATCCCGCCGCGTTGGTGCTTTTCCCCGAAATGGACGAGCGCGTCGACGTGCCAGAAATCACCGTCGACTGTTGGGATATCTTAGGTCAATCACCGCAAAGCTTGATGTGCGCCAGCTCGCGCATGGTGGTTAAGCGCAGTGGCGCAATGAGACCTAATGTCGTGCCATGCACGCTGCTGCCTTATGCGCCACAGTTTGATCTGGGACCTGATCTCGCGGCAGCAGTTGCAGCAGAAGTACCACTGAATCACCCCCACTGCGCCAAATTTTGCGTGCTGGGCGGCGCCTCCTGCAGCCCGGACTCTTAATCGCACGCGCAGCCGCTTTATCGACAGGCGCAGCCGCTTAGTCAAAAGG
>DJYW01000168.1:0-3396 GCA_002450255.1 Gammaproteobacteria bacterium UBA6968 | reverse complement strand
GCTTAGTCAAAAGGCGCAGCCGCTAATTTATCCCTGGACTAGCTATGCAGCCGATCATAGGCGCTGCTGCCTGACGCGGCTGTTAACTCATGACCTATCTCGTGTGCCGATCGCAAGGCGGCCATTACAGCAACTGCATCGACTGGCCGCGGTATATTGGCGAGGAGCCCTGACCCCAATGCCACTTTTGCCAGTGCTTCCAACACATCGGCATCCGCCGCATCGACGGCAAGCTGGCCCAAATGCACTGGCAAACCAACTGCAACAAAGAACGCCGCTACCCGACGCGCTTCATCGAGACGCTGATCCAACAGCAGGTGAGTCAGTGTCCCCATCGCAACCATTTCACCGTGCAGAAAATTCTCCTCGACGTGTTGGAACTGAGTAAACGCTTGCGCCACCGCATGCGCACCTGCCAAACCGCCGCTCTCGAAACCAATACCACTTAATAACGTGTTCGCCTCTACTATGTCCTCTAGCGCTTGCGTT
This sequence comes from Gammaproteobacteria bacterium UBA6968, assembly GCA_002450255.1. Classification (GTDB taxonomy): domain Bacteria; phylum Pseudomonadota; class Gammaproteobacteria; order Pseudomonadales; family Azotimanducaceae; genus UBA4421. The sequence goes on along the minus strand of DJYW01000168.1, from coordinate 2,907 downwards.
ACCGCTCCGTCCCGGACGGCTGCTGCGGCGGCAACACCCTGCTCGAACAAGGTGCGCGCACAAGTCTCGCCAATGGCCGTAGCAGCAAGCGTCGGGCGAGTCCCCAAAACATTGCGAGCCGCAGGGTTGCTTAAACAAGTCGCAGCCTCGTACCACGTGGCCATGGCATCACCCATACCGGCAACCAGATAACGCTCTGGTGCCGACGCAATGATCGCCGTATCGACCAAAACGAAGACCGGGTTCTCAGGATAAAACTCCGCCCCCGCCATCACCCCATCATCACTATATAAAACACTCACAGCAGAAGTCGGTGCGTCGTTCGAGGCCAACGACGGCACGACGACTAGCGGCACACCTAGACGGTAGGCAATGGCTTTGGCTGCATCGACGCACTTACCACCACCAACGGCAACCAACACGTCGATGGTCGTGGCCTGTATCGCTGCCACCTGCTTGTCGATCTCGGTTAAAGAACATTCGCCGGCAAAAACAAGCAAATCAGCTTTGATCTCTGCACTAGTAAGACTTGCGTTAAGTCGCTTTGCAAATCGCTCGACTCCACCAGCAGACATGAATAGACCGGCATGGGTGGCTGGAGTAAGCGACAAATAGCGGCCAAGGCTATCCAACACGCCAGGCCCTTGAATGTAGCGCTGCGGCGCAATGAACGCGCGCGCGCCCGGATCGGTGAACAGCGTTCGGGGAAGATAAGCGGGCTTGCTCGCGGCTTTATTCGTTGTGTTCATGGTGGCGGCTCCTGATCCTGGCCTGTCCGCACTTAGCTGCAGGCAATTATTGTCTTTGGCTACGTCTTATTGTCGTACAAGGCGAGCGCATTTCAAGGCGGCAGTGGCATACCACAGCAAAACTTAGGGTGACTGTACCCCGCTTGTCTACGCAGTCGCAGTTTTCGCAGCTCGCACTCTGCAGGGTGCGCTATCTATCTGTTAGGCTCTCCACATATATGGCGCAGATCAGGAATCTAGATGAAACACCACCAGCGTATCGCGACTTCAGCTCTGTTCGCTTTAAGTCTGACCTTGCTTAGCAGTTGCAGCAAAACCGAATCAGAAAGCCGGACAATCTTAACGCCAGCAGAGCCGCCATCCGCTGCTGATCTGGTGCTACGCGGCGGCGTGGTCGCAACGGTAGATGTTGACATGAGCGAAGCCGAGGCCATAGCGGTGCGCGGCCACAGCATTGTTGCGGTCGGCTCCGATCAAACCGTAGACGCTTATATTGGTCCTGAAACGCAGGTAATCGAACTCAACGGGCGCTTTGTGATGCCAGGCTTTATCGAAGGTCACGGTCATTTTATGAGCCTGGGCCGTGCACAGCAGATACTCGATTTACGCGACGCCGAGAGTTGGCAGGAAATCGTTACCAAAGTGGCGTTGGCGGTGGATTCCGCCGTGCCCGGTGAGTGGATTTTTGGGCGTGGCTGGCATCAAGACAAATGGAATACGGTGCCGGACGACGCCGTAGACGGAGTGCCCTTAAACACGGAGCTCAATCGGATCGCACCAGATAATCCGGTTTTGCTAGGCCACGCGAGTGGTCATGCTGCCTTTGTAAACGCAGCAGCTTTGGCAGCGGCGGATGTGACAGCAGCCACTCCAGACCCCCCAGGCGGCACGATCGTTAGAGATGCCCAGGGCACAGCAACAGGCTTGTTGCGCGAAACAGCGCAACGTTTACTGGCCCAAGCGCAGGCAGACTATGCGGCACAGATGAGCGATGCAGATCGACTGCAGCAACGCCGCGAACAAGTGCGCTTAGCCAGCGAAGAAGCGCTGCGACACGGCATCACTTCATTTCACGATGCCGGTGCAGACTTTGCCACCATCGACTTTTTTAAGACGCTGGAAGCGGCAGAGCAGCTACCGATTAGGCTGTATGTCATGGTGCGAGGCGAGTCGAACGATGCGATGGCGGCGCTTTTGCCGGAATACTTTATGCCAGCGGAGGGCAACGACTTTCTTACCGTGCGGTCTATCAAACGACAGTTAGATGGCGCGCTTGGTGCGCATGGCGCTTGGCTGCTCGCACCCTATGCGGATTTACCGGAGACTTCCGGGCTGGTGCTGGAGCCCCTAAAAGACATTGCCACCACCGCGCGCATTGCCATACAGAACGGCTTTCAAGTGAATACCCATGCCATCGGCGACCGCGCCAATCGCGAAATCCTAGATTTATATGCGCAGGCGTTCACCGCAACCAAACGCGATGGGGAGGCTTTGCGCTTTCGTATTGAACATGCCCAGCATATTCATCCGGATGATGTGCCCCGCTTGGGCGAACTCGGTGTGATTGCTTCGGTGCAGGGAGTGCATTGCACTTCAGACGGACCGTGGATTCCAAAACGTTTAGGTGAAGCCCGCGCTCTGCAAACGTCATATCCGTGGCGCGATTTAATCGATGGCGGCGCGTTAATCGCAAATGGTACCGATGTGCCGGTAGAGCCTATCGACGCGCTGGCTTCTTACCTTGCTTCTGTGACGCGGACCACTATCGATGGCACCAGATTTGTGCCTGCCCAAGCTATGACTCGGGTGGAGGCATTGCGTAGCTACACCATTAACAATGCATACGCCGCTTTTGAAGAAGACATTAAAGGCTCGCTTGAGGCGGGTAAATTAGCAGACATAGTTGTTCTGTCTGATAACATTTTGGCCGCGGACGAATCGGTTCTGGGCACAACAACTGTTGACCTGACGATTGTAGGCGGGCGGATCAAGTACCGCCGCGGTGCGCCCTTTTAACCATGCAGCTCGCGACTTCGTTACCTGCATCCCCCCTTCCATCCTATTTTTTCTAGCCGCAGCGCTGCATGCGTATAAGCACGAATGTGTTACGGTAAGCTAGTTCGGTTGGATGTTATATCGCTACGCCAGGGCGGCGTAA
>DJYW01000102.1:2164-7672 GCA_002450255.1 Gammaproteobacteria bacterium UBA6968 | reverse complement strand
GCTTCGAGTGGCTGGAAAATCCTGGATTATATTTACTTTCGCAGCGGCGATAGCGCCGACCTAACCCTTTTGCATGCGGGCGAGGACAAGGCATTTTCGAACAATGATGGCACACTCAGCGATCACCCTGCACTGTTCGCCCGATTCGCAATCCAATAACCCTTCGCGATCCAATAAAGAGCGTCGACCTATTTTGTAGTTAACGCAGCGGAGTCAGATTGAAAAGTCGGGCAATAACGGCATCTGTGAATCCTTGCCACAACGTCTAACGATGCTGATTAGGAACCCGGTGCAACCTAGCACAAGCCCCTGCAAACGCAGATGAGTGACCACAAGCCAACCTCCAAATCGGTACCCTATTAGGCCTCAACGATCAAATATCGCACCCGCAACACACTCCAGCTCAGAATTACTATGATCAAACGGTATAACATTATCGACCATTAGTCCGATTTGGATAGATTATGTCCCTTTTATCTTCATAATTTGCCACTTGTCTTTTTTACTAAAATTTTCTAAATTTGCCGAACGTTCACCCCGAAAAGGGGCGGAAGTAGGCAAATCATTGTCCGAAGGAACGCGCTGAGAGTCCCCCGTGGCTTTCGCGGGGGCGTTTTTAAAACGAAACTTGAGGCATGATGATATGACTAGCTACTACAGAGGTGTAAAAACCGAAAAAACTTCTCAAACCATTCCATCCACACCTAAGCCACTTTCTTATAGAGGTGCAAAACATACAGGTGAGGCTCGGAAAGACTCTAAAATGAGTAAAGGAAGTTACCGCGGGGTAAACTGGCAGTAACAATAAAGGGGAGTAATCCTCTTGTTTGCTTTTTACAGCTCTTAAAATTTTTAAGAGCTGTATTTCAAACACGGTGTAAACCGGTCCTCTTACTTGTCATTCACTAGCTTTTTTAGCGTTTAACAGCATTCCAAACGGTAACCTCATACCGATGGCCTTTCCGCAATAATCCCATCCGCTAGCAACGCTGCCGTTTCATGCTTTGCCAGACCGAGCCAGTCCATCAATACCGACTGACTGTGCGCGCCTAACGGCGGACACGGCGTCCATTGTTCTTGAGACAGCCCCTGCATTTGGATTGGATTTCCCGGTATCGGAGTGTTGTGGCGTTCGTAAGAAGCAAAGAAACCCCGCGCTTGTGCCTGGGCTTCTGACAGCATGTCCGGTGCGCTTGCAACGGGGCCGGCAGCCACACCGGCCTGCTGCAATTGTGCGGCGGCCGCGTCTTTATCCAATGCTTGAGTCCATGCGCTTATCGCTGCGTCGATTCGCCGCGTGGCCGTTCTGCGTTGCACTATATCCCAGTCCGCATCAAGCTCAGTGCCGATAAGCTGAACCAGCCCGCGCCACGCCGCATCGCTCTGACATGCAATCGCAATCCAATCGGCATCGTCCTCTTTACCCCGTGAAAGACAGGCATACAGGCCATGTGGCGCCATTTCCGGATGCTCATTACCCACCGGCTCTGCAGTCGCACCCAACTGCTGATCTATCAACCAGGGACCATTAAAAGACACCCCGCACTCATGCAGCGAGAGCTCAACACAGCCACCCAAACCAGTCTCTTGACGTTTGCGCAGGGCTTCCAAAAGACCTGTGGCTGCGGTTGTGCCCGCGATGGGATCCATCAACGCAATAGCGCTATTGCGTGGCTCTGCTGCGCTGTAGCCCAGTACCTGTGTGAGTCCCGTCATGGGTTCGACAGTAGGACCAAACGCCACCCAATCTTTATACGGCCCAGAAGCCCCATACCCGGGCATGGTGACGTAAATCAGCGCCGGGTTATGCGCTTGCAGCACCGAATAACCTAAATCCATTGAAGGCATCGCGCGAGCGCTGAAATTTTCGATGACCACATCCGCGACAGCGACCAAGCGCAGAAACAAGGCGCGACCTTGCGCGTGTTTAAGATCCAAACTCAGACTCTTCGCGTTGCGTGCCAGCTTCACAAAGGCCGCATTATTGTTCCAAGGCTCTGCGCCGGGTTCTCCGCCGATCCAACCGGCAATCGGTTCGATGGTGGCAACACTCGGACCGCGCCCTAAATCGCGCTCGACTTTAACCACCTCAGCGCCCAGGTCACTTAATAGGCGGGTCGCAAGCGGTCCTGCCCAGACGTGGGTTAAATCGAGTATACGGATTCCGTTAAGCGGACCGCTGACCGTGGTTGCCTCACTCATGATCGCTGCCCCGTTTCGACACTATGCAGGGCCATGGGTCGACGTACCGCACGATCAATACAAAAGCCCAGCCCGGGCATACGATAGGATTGCCCGGTGGGATCACTCACCGCCTGCCAGAAGCCGCGCTCGGCCAGATGCTCGTCCTGCAAAACCTCATCAAAACTTAGGACCACACCCGCAGGCACTCTGGCTTCAGACGCACGCTTACGGATCTCGCTTTTCGTCAGCGGCGCAAACACTTCAGCTATCAAGTCATGCAGCGCTGCGCGATTCCGCATGCGCAGATCGTTATCGGCAAAGCGCGGGTCGACGATCAGTTCCGGCAACCCGAGGAAGGCCGCCATAGCATCCCAAAAGGTCGGCACGGTATTGATGTAGACCCAACCATCAGCGCAAGCAAAAAGGTTGCTAGGCACCACCCAGTAAAAATCCGAGCCGTGTCGCGATCGCACGCGCCGTGCGCAGCTCCACATGACCGTCGTGAATTGGCCCAGGGTGAGCAACGACTCATACAAACTGATATCGATGGTATTGGTGTCGCCCGCGTAACGACATGCGTTCGCCGCGGTGAAGGCGAATTGTGCGCCTTGAAATTCGACGTAGTGACCGGGTAATGAGAGCGGTGCTCGGCCGGCATCGCCGATAAGCTGACTATAACCGCCCATAGCCAGCAAGGTGCTCGAGGTCGCGTGCCAGTTGCGCTTTGGACCCGTCAGGCCAAATGGCGTAATCACGACTTTAACTGGTGTAGACCAACGTTCGAACTCGAATGCCTCAGCAGCTTCCGCGGTCTCTGCCTGCAGCACGACAATGTCGGCTTGCGCCGCCAACTCCGCAAGGTCATCTCGCTTAACTTGCAGCCGTCGTTTGTTCGCATGTAAAAACAACGACATCGCCAGCTGACTCGCCCAGGCCGGGCCTGGAGAATTTTCGATCCGTGTAACCTGATGACCGGTTTGCGCAAACAGTCGACCGGCAAAGCCGGCGCTGTAACCTCCGATTTCGAGTATTCGGTCCGCCATGCATCCCCTCCAACGCTATGCGGGTTGGTTCGCTAACATTTTGTGCCCCGATGGCTCTGGCGAACCCAAAGATGGAACGTATCCAAGCGCAGGCCAATTAGCCTGCTACCAACGCTCGTGTGTAGCAACGAAGTTTTGCAGTGCTGCATCGGCCGCGATTTGGCCAGCTCCCTCTCCCTGGAAACCAGGACTCGCAGACTCGCGCCTCACCCAAACAAGCTCTCTTGCTCTCTTGCTCTCTTGTACTCATGCACTCATGTAAGCAGGGTCGGCACGCAGCTTAGCAACAGGACATAGCGGGTCGACTGTCTCTAACGCAGCTCCAACCCGTCGAGGTCACCCTTCGCACGCCATTTTTTCATAAGCTCGAAGAACTCAATGGGACCACCGCCGTAGGTATTATTCTGCGGCTTGGTATTCACTTTGCCCTCGTTGTTGTAGTACCCCGGTGTGCACTTATTCTGAAAGTCGGCGGTCAGCCTGGCTTTCTCAATAATGGTTTGCACCCAGGCAGCTTCCGCCGCTTCGCTGGCCTCGATACGCGAAGCACCTTGCTCTTTAGCGACGCTCAGTATATGCGCCAGATGCTGGCTCTGTTCGTCCAACGAGTAGGTATAGGTGGCTGTAAAGCCGGACTGAGCTGGGCCAAAGAAAAAACTATTTGGAAAACCACGGCTGTGCATGCCATGCAACGTAGACAGGCCCTCCGACCATTTTTGCGAAACCGAGAGACCATCTACGCCGTTGATTTGGTAGCCGGCGCGGCGAGAGTAATCGGTGCCGACTTCGAAGCCGGTCGCAAAGATAATGCAATCGACCGGATATTCTTTACCGTCAAAAACAATGCCCGTTTCTGTGATTAAATCTAACCCCTTACCGTCAGTGTTCACCAAACTTACGTTGGGAAGATTGAAGGTGGGTAGATACTCGTCGTGGAAACACGGTCGTTTACAGAACTGACGATAGTATGGCTTCAGTGCTTCCGCTGTGTCCTTGTCTTCAACAATCGCCTCCGCACGCGCACGCACCTTTTCCATTTTTTGGTAGTCGCACAACTCGATTTCGCGTGCCAGGTCCATATGGGTCGTGGCCTTTTTGGTTAAGTACTTTTTAAAACCCAGGCTATACAACTCAGGAGAAAGCGGTGCGGTTAGTGCCCACAAGGCAAGCCGTCCCTTAGAAGGCGCCTTATCGCGAACAGCACCAAATATTTCACGGAACGCTTCGGTCCACCCATCGGCAACCAGATCTTTTTCGACTGGCGCTCCAGTTATCAGCAGCTCGAAGTTACGACGGCGTTCGTCTTGCCAGCCTGGCTCTTGGGTAGCGATCCAATCCGGATCGGTGGAGGTGTTATTACGCACGTCGACCGAAGACGGTGTGCGCTGAAAAACATAGAGTTGCTTTGCTGCAGCACCCAAATGCGGCACGCATTGCACCGCTGTTGCACCGGTTCCGATGATCGCCACGCGCTTGTCATGCAGCTTATCCAGACCACCATTGGAGTCGCCACCGGTGTAACCATAGTCCCAGCGACTAGTGTGAAAGGTATGCCCTTTGAAATCGTTTATGCCTTTCATTGCTGGTAATTTAGGCCGGTTGAGAGGGCCATTGGAATGAACCACATAGCGCGCTTTAATGCTGTCCTGGCGGTCGGTAGTAACCGTCCAGCGCCCGGTTGCCTCGTCCCAGTCAGTCGAAGTCACCATAGTTTGCATCAGCGATCGGCTATATAAGTCGTAGGTGTCAGCGATGACGTGACAATACTCCAGGGTTTCTGGCGCATTGGTATATTTCTGCTTCGGTACAAAACCGGTTTTTTCTAGCAATGGAAAATAAACGTAAGCCTCAATGTCGCAGGATGCACCAGGATAACGATTCCAGTACCAGGTACCGCCAAAGTCACCGCCTTTTTCAAGCAAAAGAAAATCGGTGATGCCTGCATCATGCAGACGAGCGGCCGCAAGCATGCCGCCAAAACCGCCGCCAATGATGACAACTTCAACTTCATCGGTAACCGGCCCGCGTTCGATTTTGCTGTCGATGTATGGGTCTTCTACAAAATAAGCAAATTCGCCGCTTACTTCCTGATACTGCTCGTTACCATCAGCTCGCAAACGCTTATCACGTTCTTCTTGATATTTTTTTCCTAAAGCCTCTGGGTCAAAAGGTAATGATCTGACTTCCGCGTTCATTTGCCACTCTCTTGTTACTCATCTCGCGTATTGATACCAAAAAAGGGGCCGCTAGAGCAATGCTTGACTCGCGGATCGCTGCAGGC
>DJYW01000102.1:1708-1835 GCA_002450255.1 Gammaproteobacteria bacterium UBA6968 | reverse complement strand
GCAGGCACTTAAACTGCGACCCTAAGCGGGCCTGCTCACATGCAGGTTTGTGTAGCCATTGCTGAGGTTTTTGGTAGCGAAGCATTTGGTACTGAGCCATTTTGTATTGGGTTATTTGGTATTGGGT
>DJYW01000102.1:0-1372 GCA_002450255.1 Gammaproteobacteria bacterium UBA6968 | reverse complement strand
TTTGGTATTGGGTTATTTGGTATTTATCCGAAAGCTATGATTGCTAGACGCGAGCCTAGTGCAAAGGCCGGCCGGTTTTTATAGGCCAAGGGACGCTAAGAAAAAGCTGGAAAAAGGACAGCCAGGTTAAGCCTAGCTGTCGCAGTTACTGTTTTATCCCGCTGCAGGTTAGAGCATGCTGGCTAATTCTCGGAGCAGTACGCCAAGCGCGGCTATCGATTCTGTCTCCGCTGACATTTGATCGGCAAAGCCGAGCAGCTGCTTTCTTAATTTTCGGTCTTTCTGATTAGAGTCGAGGGTTTTTACTGCACTCATCAAAGCCTCCTCTAGCTCTGCAACGCCATCGCGAAAGGCACCGCTCCGCTTGAGCTGGTCAACATAAGCCAACCCAACCGACGGGTGGCTAGGCCAAGAGGCGGGCAGCTGCTGCTGTGGATTAAAGACTTCGCCCCAGTCCGCCAAATTGCTCGCCGCAATCTCGTTCCGCGATAGGTATTCACTCTCGTTCAGCTTAAAGACATCGAGACCGCGCACGATCTCAGTGGCGTAAATCTGCCCCTTATACCAATAGGTAGACCAATATCCGCCCGTCACCAGCTGTTCCGCGTCGATTGGACCTCGGTCAAAGTACGCGATTTCCTGGGGATTTGACGAATCCGTGAAGTCGATGACCGACATGCCGCCCTGATACCAGGCTTGCACGAAGATGTCTCGACCTGGCACAGGCACTATCGCCCCGTTATGCGCCACACAGTTTTCCTGCTCCACCTGAGGTGCCGGAATCTTGAAGTAACTTTGGAATTTCAGCTTTCCGTCAACGATGTCATAAATCGCATCAGCGCCCCAATCGAGCGGATCAAATGCACGACAGCGTGGGCGCGTACCGCCGCCCCACTCATCTGTAAACAGGACTTTAGTGCCGTCATTATTGAACGTCGCCGAATGCCAGTAAGCAAATCCCGGATCGGCAACCACGTCGATACGGAAGGGATTCAGCGGATCGCTGATATCAAACAAGATACCGTTACCGGAACAGGCGCCTGCAGCGATTTTTAAAGCAGGGAATACGGTGATGTCGTGGCATTCATCGGTGGCGCGGGTATCTTGTGATTCGTCGCCGTGATCGCCGCCCCGCCACAGTCCACCCAACGCGCCGGTTGCTTCGTCTGCAAACACCGCCGGACTGCTGACTATTTTAGCAGCGGCAGGATTATCGACAGGGATCTCAATCACATCGATGCGGAACAGAGCCGTGCGTGGATCACCTGGAGATTCGTCAAAGCATGCAGCCATTTCTTCGCGCTCTCGAACGCTGGAAGTACCTGAGTTGTAAACGATGATAATGCCGTCTTCATCGGGGCCAGACACGACA
>DJYW01000125.1 GCA_002450255.1 Gammaproteobacteria bacterium UBA6968 | reverse complement strand
TTTATCGCGAGCGTGTCATCCATCAACACGACCCATACGGAAGCCTCTGCAACAGTAAAACCGGCGTTGGAGGAAAACGGGCGGCAGGCGCGACGATTATCGCAATGCTCAGCATCATCCAGTGCCCGCAAAGCATCGTCCTCTGCCAGTGCGCCCATAACCCGATAGCCCTCTATCACGTGGGGGACTACCGGTGCTTCGGAATTACCGACGATGACAATACGCTTGTCGCCGTTGCGAATATCGTCCATGCCGCGTTTCAGGTTGTATAGGAACGTTGCGCAAGCGCCAATGATGCCGGCGGTTTCACCGACAGAGCCGAGTACGTAGGCGTTCACGAAATCGCCGGCCATTTCCGGAAGCGATAGTGCGCAATGTTTCGACGTAGGCCGTTTGCCCAAGAGCGGGTTCTGAAACAGCCCGGCATACGAGTCGGTATCCAGCTGACCCATGGCCGAACCGGAATAGACAGCGAATTCGTCGGGGCTAACCATCCCCTTTAAGTCTTCGACGCTAAAGCCGGTGGAGCGTAGCGCGTCCGACGCTGCATAAATCGTCATCTGTAGTGCACGTGGGTGGTTACGGCTTGGATATAAATCGCCCGGGTTGAAGCCGCGTGGCAATTCTGCGGCGCTGGTTACTTTAGACGGACGCCAGTCCGGCATCATGGTATCGACCCCGTTCGGGCACTCCACTCGAACTTGGTTATCGCCCAGCGGCGTCACTTGCCAGTCGCTGGGGATGTTGGCGGGTAAATCACGTTTAGCGATGGTAAAGGTGAGACTCGGGCCCGCTACGCCACCTAGTTTCGCTTTACCCTGCCAGTAGACGGCGTCTGCGTCGAAGTTTTCGATGCGCCGAATCAGGGTATGGTCGAGAATGGTTTGGCGCACGTTGGTGTTGTGGCTGTTGGCGGCGCCAAGCCCCATCAATTGTGCAAGGCTGGCGTAGGTAGAGTCGCGTTTCGTTTCAGGCAAGCTGTCTATCACCATGCGACGATAAGCGTGGTTAAAAGAGATTCTGCCCGCCGCATTGATGCCGCCGCAGCCGACGATGAGCGGTAGTGGCGTATTATTTTTAGGTCCGGTCACGCTCGCATCATCCTTAATCTTTAGCTTTTCGTTAACCCATTTTTAGCCACTGTAGCCTCGCCAGCGCGGCGTGGCCGCTATGCGCCACCCGCAGCCACGCCAACCGGCAGTAGCAGCTGCCGTGTTAGGCCGCGCTAACCCAGAGCCAAACGGACTAAGCCGGGATAGTTAGCGCCAAAAGAGACTGTTTCGTTTAGCTTCTTTCCAGTGCCACCGCAGTGGCTTCGCCGCCGCCGATACAGAGCGCCGCGATGCCGCGCTTGAGGCCGCGATTTTTCATGGCATGCGCCAGGGTCACGATCAACCGACTGCCCGTCGATCCGATTGGATGGCCTTGCGCACATGCGCCACCGAAAACGTTCACCTTGGCATGATCCAGCTGCAGCTCTTGGATAGTGAGCATCGTCACCATTGCGAAGGCTTCATTGATCTCAAACAAATCGACGCTGCCTTTATCCCAGCCGGTCTTAGCCAACAATTTCTCAATCGCGCCAATGGGCGCCAGGGTGAATTCGCTTGGATGGATGGAGTGTGTCGTGTGGGCGACTATGCGGGCCAAGGGCGCGCGGCCAGCCAGGCCTTCTTCTGAAGTCAGCACCAATGCCGATGCGCCATCGGAAATTGACGATGCGTTAGCGGCAGTGATGGTGCCGTCTTTTTTGAAGGCAGGACGCAGCTGAGGAATTTTGTCGACTTTAGCGCGGCCGGGTTGTTCATCATCAGTGATGCTGTCTGCACCCACCGCAAACGGCGCGATTTCGCTGGTAAGGTCACCGTTCGCAATTGCCTGCCGCGCTCGGTTAACCGACTCGATGGCATAGTCGTCCATAGCGGCTCGTGTTAGCTGGTGTGCATCGGCAGTGTCTTGCGCGAAGGAACCCATTGAACCGCCGGTTTCGGCATCCTCTAAGCCATCTGTAAACAGCGAATCTTGGACCCCTGCATGACCCATTCGCAGACCGCTACGTGCTTTATCGAGTAGATAGGGCGCATTGCTCATGCTTTCCATACCGCCAGCGATAACGGTTTCCGCAGACCCAGCGCGGATGATGTCCATGGCAGTCATTGTGGCTTTCATTCCCGAACCGCAGACTTTATTCAGAGTGGTGGCGGCCACGCCATCCGGCAGGCCCGCAATACGCATTGCCTGCCGCGCCGGTGCCTGTTTTAAGCCGGCGCTCACGACATTGCCCATAATTACTTCGTCAACGGCGCTGCCGTCCTGTGCAGCTGACTGCAATGCTGCGGAAATCGCATGGGCACCGAGCTCCGGGGCGCTGGCGGACGCCAGTGAACCTTGAAAACTGCCAACCGGTGTACGCGCTGCGCCAAGAATATAGACGTCTCTGGTCATCGTGCTGTTCCTTTTACAAGCAATTACGGATCGGAAAGGTGTGAAGTGTAATGCCATGCACCGGCTAGAACCAGTTACCCGCGCCTAGGGTGACGCCGGCAGTTGACCCATTCTCGGCGGTTGTCCCGTACGGGACCCGGCTAGTGGCCAGAGCTGCCGTGATGGAATGTCCGAAAATGCTGTTTCAGATCTCTTTAAAGCGGGGAATCAACTCCGCAAAATTGCACGGCTTATTGTTTATATCTAGTTGATTTTTAATGATTTTATTCCATCCGGTGGTGACTGCACCGGAGGAGCCGGGCAGAGCGAAGATCAAGGTGCCATTGGCGAGCCCAGCTAACGCTCTGGATTGGATGGTTGAGGTGCCGATTTCAAGATAGGACAGGTATCGGAATGTTTCCCCAAATCCTTCGATTTCTTTGTCGAAGAGCGGTGTCAGCGCTTCCGGGGTGCTGTCACGGCCCGTGAAGCCAGTACCGCCGGTGGTGATGATGACATCCACTTCGTTTGCAGCGATCCATTTCGAGCTAATGGCGCGGATTTGATAAATATCGTCTGGCACTAATTCCCGCTCTATCAGGCGGTGGCCGGCGGCTTCGACAAACCCAACCAACAAATCGCCGGAGCGGTCGTCGGCCAAGCTACGTGAGTCAGAAATGGTCAAAACTGAACAACTTAGGGAGGTCATGGCTCTCATTGCGAATGGCTGCACAAGTGGCTAGAGTACCCTCATTTTTCGAGTTGTCCAAAGCCTGTGGAAAAACAACTTATTGAAGGGGATCGCCTCTTTTTAATAGCAGAAAGCCTAGCGAAAGACTTTTCGCTGTTCCCCGATGTCTCGCAAGATGACCAACCTGTGCCTGGATTGCTATCTGAGCGTGCAATAAAGCGTATGCATGCTCAGTTGAAGTCGTTGGATGTAGATGCCTATATCGAGGCGGCGGTGACTCCATCAGAAGATCAAAGCCGTCAGCCAGCACCGGACATCATCCGCCAGCTTGGAATAGTGCGCGAAGAAAATACCACCGGTCCTTATTACCAAGCCTTGGTTGATATGGATTTTGGTCCTCAAGGTTTACGTCAGGTCGGCTTCATCGCCCAGGATCGGTCTAAAGACCTTGGTAGCTGGATGCCTGAGCATCACCTCAAAGCAGCGCGTTTTGTCGAATATTGTTCAGCTCGGTCGGTGCCGCTAGTGAGCTTTATGGACACCCCCGGTGCCGATGCTCGTGAAGAAGCTAACGCGCAGAATCAAGCGCACAGTATCTCCCGATTGATCGCCGAGATGAGCAATGCGGATGTGCCAAACATCGGCCTGATTTACGGGTTGGGTTATTCAGGCGGAGCTATACCGTTAGCTGCTAGCAACATGATTCTGGCGCTACGAGATTCAGTCTTTAATACGATTCAGCCCGCAGCACTTGCCAACATCGCGCGGCGCATGAACTTGTCTTGGCAGGAGTGTGCGAAATTTGTAGGGCCGTCTGCGGTTGAGCTCTTCCAGCAGGGTAATATCGACGGCATAGTTGATTACAGTCCCAACGATTCTCAGGAAAATCTCGAAAATTTACGCCAAGCGATTATTGGCGGTCTAGCGAATATTGAAACGCGAGTCAGAGAATTTGTGGGTGAAAACCCCTATATCGTTGATCATTATCGGCAAAGCTTGCAGCGTTACCTGAAACCGTCTGCGCATTTGCAGGCGATGGAGAGCAGCGCCTCACTGCGCTTAGCGAAAAACCCTACCGAGTATACTAACGTTTTCGGTATCGCTTACCGTTATCTGCGTTATTTACAGGTGCGCAAGCGCATTAAAGCCACCTCAACGCAGCAATACGGACGTTTAGCACCGCAAGAAATGCCGGCTGGTGAGTTGAAAGAACGGACCGACCGGGAACGTCGTCAGAAGTTTCTGTATTGGCTGCAAGATCCCGATAAGATCATTTACGAAGACAGTCTGTCGAAAGCCTGGAAGAGCTATGTCGATCGTCGACAGGCGATGAATGATGAGCGCGGTCGTATTGCGCAAATGATTTTCGGCGAACCCAAACAAAACTATGAAGATGCTCGCGCGACATTAATCGCAACGGTGGGAACTTTCTTATACAACCGCTGGAAAAAAGAAGCGCGCGACAATTTGGCGGCACTGCGTGAGTATTTACGGAACCATCAAGATACACGGCAAATTTTGCAGGTACAGGATATTCACGATCCTAAAATTGTTCTAGAGAAGCTCACCCAGGACAGCGATGCTTCAGTGTGGCGGGAGCGTTTTTCCTATGAAGGCCGCAAATTGCTTGGTAGCTTCAGTGAGCAGATAGAGGCAGGCGCATCGGTAGCACGACAGCTAACCACCGAACTCAATATGATTATCACTGGCGAACGTCTGGCGCAATCGTCGAGCGAATCCGATATGTCAGCTAATCGCCGGGTATTGCATGAATTGATGCCGGCATCAATCGAGCCGCCGCAAATTGGTGCCAGGCCCGTAGCCATAGCAGATATGACTCTGCTGGACATTCTTCTAAACGACGAATTGCGCGGCGACTTCATACAAGAGTGCGAAAATCTGCTGTTGTTTGATGGCGTATACGACGAGGTCATCGCACATATGGACAGTGTCGCGGCGGAGGCTCAGGGTGCTCAGGCGCTGTCCAGAGAAAGCTTGGAGAAGCTCATCGCGACCACCCTCGACTCGGCCAACTCGAGTCTCGCTGCAGATCAAATCAGTGAAGGGAAAACGCTGGCTTCAACACAGGCGCGATTGTTCGACTGGCATCAGCGTCTACATAAGATGCCGAAGAGCGAAGATTTTTATCGCACCGTAGAAGAATGGAAAAAGCTCAGCTTCCCGCATATTGCCGACGCGTTGTTTGTTGTCATCAGCTATACCTTGAATCAGCTTTTGACCAGTTTGATCTCGGCGTCGCGGGACGGACGTAATTTCCAGGGGCGGATTGCACCGAAAAATATCGGTCGTCGTAAAGACTTTTGGAACCGCCTGGATATGGCCTATAACGATCTCCAGATGCAGAACGTCTTGAAAGCCGTTAAAGGCGCCACGCGCTTTGGCTGCAACGACATCATTGACAACTATTTCGAGGATTGGGAACCGCGCTATGACGATTTGTTGAGCTCGGATCCCTGTTCTTTTCCTGGCTTTCGACTGAGTATCGAGCAAGCGCTCAACAAGGGATTGCCACCGTGTGGCATTGTAGCTGGGTTTGGTTCAGTAAAAGGCAGTCGAAATACCCGGGTAGGGGTGCTTGTTTCTAACGTGCAGTTCCAGGCTGGCGCATTTGATATGGCGAGCGCCGAGAAGTTCTGTCGCCTTTTGGTTGAGTGCGCAGAGCAGCACTTGCCGCTGGTTTGTTTTATTTCTTCCGGCGGCATGCAAACCAAGGAAGGGGCAGGCGCGCTGTTTTCAATGGCTGCAGTTAATGACCGCATTACCCGCTTTGTTCGCGATCACGATTTACCGGTGATTGTATTTGGTTACGGCGATTGTACCGGTGGCGCGCAAGCGAGTTTCGTTACTCATCCATTAGTGCAGACCTATTATTTTTCGGGCACAAGCATGCCGTTCGCAGGGCAAATCGTTGTGCCTTCTAACTTGCCGTTGAAGTCGATTCTCGCGAATTACCTGTCGACTTCGGACGGTGCGATGCAAGGCCTTGTGAAGCACCCTTTCTACGCGGATATTGATTCGCAGCTGCGCGCTGTCGATGCCGAAATTCCTGTCCCAGAGGAGACGGTTGAAGCAGTTATGGCGCGGGTTTTGGCTGGCAGTATCGATGTAAGGCGTCCGGTCGTGGTGGCGCATCGGCCGACCTATACCGAAGCGTCTCTAATCCGGCCCACACGCAAGGTATTGATTCATGCGCGGGGCTGTACCGCCGCTAAATTGATCCGCATTGCGCAACAACAAGAAATTTCAGTGGTTCTGGTGCAGAGTGATCCGGATATGGATTCGGCAACCGTGTCCCAGTTAGGCGAGCGCGATACGGTAGTCTGCATCGGTGGCAATACTCCGGACGAGAGCTACTTGAATGCCATGAGTGTGCTCAACGTTGCGGAGCACGAAGGTGTGGATAGTCTGCATCCTGGTATCGGGTTTTTGTCGGAAAATTCTGCTTTTGCGGAGTTGATCCGCAGTCATGGCATTAATTTTATTGGTCCGCCAGTGGCCAGCATGGAGACCATGGGTAATAAGTCTAACGCTATTAATACGGCGTTACGGTTGAAGGTCCCGGTGGTGCCGGGTAGCCATGGAATCATGACGAACGTTGAGCGCGCAGCTGAGGTCGCGGAGCAAATCGGTTACCCGGTTTTAATCAAGGCTGTGCATGGCGGCGGCGGTAAGGGCATTCAAGTCGTTGAAAATGCCGGGGAATTCGAGGAGCTCTTCCACCGCGTGGGGATTGAAGCACGCAGTGCATTCGGTAACGGCGATGTGTACCTCGAAAAGTACGTCACGTCGCTCAAGCATATAGAAGCTCAGTTACTGCGCGATACGCATGGTAATACCAAGGTGATTGGTATCCGCGATTGTAGCGTGCAACGCGACAAGCAAAAAGTCATTGAAGAGTCTGGGTCGCCGCATTTGCCCCAGCACCTGCTCGATGAAGTCCTGCGCAGTACGGCTGAGCTGGCCAATGAGGTCGGTTACGTCGGCGCCGGAACCGTCGAATTTATTTTTGATCTCAAGAACAATGCTGTGTATTTCATGGAAATGAACACTCGGCTGCAGGTAGAGCACCCGGTCACTGAATGGACGTCTGGGGTCAATATCGTCGCTGAGCAATTCCGCATAGCCAGCGGCGAATCGATTGCTGATTTACAGGTGACGGAAACAGGTTATGCGGTCGAAGCACGAATAAACGCCGAGCGAATCGTTGTGCAAGGCGACGGCGGCCTAGCCTTCCGGCCACATCCAGGCAAGGTACTGAACTGTCACTTTCCTGAAGAAGAAGACGTTGAAGTGATCGCGGCGGTAGCGACTGACACATTCGTTTCGCCGTATTACGACAGTATGGTCGCCCAGGTGATCGTACACAGCGACAATCGCGAAAACGCCGCAGCCAAATTAGAAGCTTATCTGGCGCGTGTTGAGTTAACCGGCATTTGCACGAATATTCCGTTGCTGCGGCGCATATTAAAAGATGATGGTTTTCATCGCGCGGAGTACGACACGAATTATCTGCCAGAGTTGTTGGCGCGGACGGATATCGAGGCGCTGGTTAACGAGATAGAAGCCGGCGCTGGTGCGACCAGCGAAGGTATTAGCCGTCAAAGTGTGATGATTGCTGACAGTGATGAACTCAAAGTACTTGCTCCCGCAACGGCTATCTTTTACAGCACGCCATCACCTTCGGAGCCGGAGTACGTTCAGGTTGGCGATAAAGTTGGGCTTGGGCAGACTCTATGTCAGTTGGAGGCGATGAAGATATTCACCCCGCTGACCTTGGCGGATTTCAATGGTGAGGCGCAGATTTATGATCCAGCGCTCAGTTATGAAGTGACCAGAGTGAATATGAATAATGGCCAGCAGGTGAACGTTGGTGATTTGCTGTTTGTGGTTAAACCGGTCGCAAGTTAAACAAAGCCTGGCCTTAAACCAACGCGCCATAAAGGCCGCGTCCTAGGCATAGAGTGGCAACACTTAAGATGACCCAGCGGCTTATCTTGCGAAAGTCATCCTCGTTCCAGCGCTGTAACAATGCGGTGCCCGCTTGGGTACCGAGCACCGCGACGGCAATAGCTACCCCCAAAACCCACATAGGCAAATCGCTGGGAAGTGCCAGCAAAAATCCGTAGTAGAGCATGCGAATGCTGTGTCCCAATGCTTGGGTGAGGGCTTTGTTAGCGACGATCGACTGTCGTTGTAGTGGACTCTGTTGATAGAAAGAGTCCAAAACCGGTCCGGCGACACCGGCCAGCAGTTGTGCGCTGGTGACCACCAAGCCGCACACAATACCGGTTAGCGGGCGGGTAATGTCCATGTCGCGGGGGAACAGTCTCAGCTCCGCGGCTAGCGGAAATAACCCGATCAAAATCAAGACCAGATTAGCGCTTGGGGTAAACGCCAAGCTGATGAACACAGCCAGAGCTACGCCAGCCCCCACGACATAGGGAATAAGCAATCCAAGTGACAGGTGCTGTCGCAGCACAATTGCGCGCGTGCCATTGGCCACAAATTGAATCAACGCGTGTAATACCATTGCCGTGCTTACTGGCAAAAACAGCACCATGCCCGCCATCAGAATTGATCCGCCAGCCATTCCAAGCACACCAGATAGAGCGCTGGTAAAAAAAGCGAGAATCAGCACCAAGCTGACATTCATTGTGAAGCTCCAGTCGCAGAGTTGGTGGAAGCGATCAGCATGTGGTCTTGGGGTATGTTTGCGCTAAAAGAATATATGAAAAAAGAGATTAGCAGTAATATGATTAATGCGAATTTGGAAACCACAATGCTGCCATGATTGAAAACTTGGAAACGCTCGTAGCACTCTCAAAATCTGGCACCATGATGGAGGCCAGCACCGCTTTACGGATTTCTCAATCCGCAGTCAGTAAACGGATTGCCGCGCTGGAAAAATACTACGATCGAGAGTTAATCGAACGACACGGCCGACGGGTAGTGCTGACTGCCCACGGCACCCGATTAGTCGAGCGGGTAACTCCGCTGCTGTCCGAGCTGCGTAGCGTGTTTTTAGAAGACAATGCGTTGCGCAAAGGCAAGATTATCCTTGGCGTTTCCGAGGCGATCCTTTCTAGCTGGGGGCCGCCGCTATTTGCCGCTGTTCGCGACACCTTGCCAAGCCTCGAGTTTGAATTTCACGCGCAACGCTCGCCGGTGGTTTTAGATCGACTGCGATCCGGTGAATATATGGTTGGTATATGCACGGGGAGTTCGGATGCAGATACCGATCTTGTGTCGGAAGTAATTCACCAAGAGCCCATGGTTGTGATCCCTGCGGGATTGGTTCCGATCAAATACAAGGTCGGTAAGCCGCTTGAGGTGCTAACAATTGAATCGCGATCCGGCGCCTGGGGGTCCATCGAAGAAAATATGCAGCGTCTTAACTTGGTTCGAGTTGCGTCCCTGGAGTCTTTTTTTGCGGTGGCGCAAATGGCCGTATCCGGGTTTGGGCACGGTCTTGTGCCCGTGGGTGTCGCGCAGACGCTAGGCTTGGACGATGCGGTATTGATTCCGTTCGGCGCCGAAGGTCTGACTCGTCCGGTGCGCTTTGTTGCGCGAAAATCGATGTTTGCGCGTGAATTGGTGCGCTCATTTCACGCCGAAATCTCTAAGTTGACGCAGACACTGTGACCGCAGCGGCATCATTTGGCTTACCCAGGGACTCGGCGCAGATGGCAGCCAGAGATTGCACCCATAAAGGCGAATCATTCAGACATGGAATGAGGTGGAATGATTCTCCGCCCGCTTCGAGGAATGTTTCTTTGCCTTGCATACCGATCTCTTCCAGCGTTTCCAGGTTGTCTACCACGAAAGCCGGACAAGCGACGGCCAGGTGTTTGACGCCCTGTCTGGGCAACTCGGCCAGGACCTCGTCGGTATAGGGCTTTAACCACGCTATAGGGCCCAGACGCGATTGGAAGGTGACGCTGTATTGGTCTTCCCGCAGAGATAAAAAGTTGGCTATGCCTTGTGAGGTCTGCATAACTTGGTGGCGGTAGCAGACGGCGTGCGCGTCGCTGTTGCGATCGCAGCAGTTGTCAACCTTGAGGCAGTGTGAGTTTGTTGGATCGGCCTTTTTCAAATGGCTTTCGGGGACCCCGTGATAGCTAAATAAAATGTGATCCCACTTTTCTGGCAGATGCGCTTTGATGAGCTCACCCCATGCAGCGAGATGCTGCGGGTGATGGTAAAACGGCGCTAGCGTGCGCATGGTCATACCGTCCGGGAGAGCCTTTTCCGCCGCTTTCAGCGAAGTCGTAATCGTTGAGTCAGCGTGTTGGGGATACAAAGGGACGACCAGCGCCTCAGTAACACCCTTGGCTTGAAGCTCAGCGAATCCACTGGCTATGCTGGGGTTACCGTAGCGCATGCTTAGTGCGACGGGAACATCAAGTGCAGCGCCAACATGGGTTGCGAGGGACTGACTGCCGGTTAACAGAGGGGAGCCATCTTCGGTCCAGATTTTCGCGTAGGCTTCAGCGCTGTTTTTTGGACGAAACGGCAAAATGAAACCGCCAACAATCATTTTGCGAATTGGCCAGGGTGCGGTGAGCACATACGGATCCATTAGGAACTCGCCGAGATACCGTCGCACGTCTGCTATCTCGGTAGAATCCGGGGTACCCAAGTTGATTAGCAGGACGCCCTGGCGCGGCGCAGCCGTCGCTAATTCATGGTTGGATTGCTCTTGCATGGCTAAATCCTGTTGCACTGGCGGGTTGGGACCTGAATGGAAACAAATCGACAGTCAATTTTCTGTGTTTCCGGTGTTTCTTTTAGCCGACTCGCTTGCGTTTGTCTTTTGTGGCAGTTACCGGCACATTTTTAAAACGAACTTCACCTCAGGGAACCCCCGGCACCTTAGCGCTTAATGGCTTGAAAAAAAGTGCCGGGTTACCGTGATAGCGGGCGTATTGTTGAGTATTGAGTTACGCGGCGCAGGCGGTGTGGTTTGCTGCCTGATGATCTTTGCCGCTGCTTCCGCCGCCGCAGATGCTCCTGAAAGTGCTTTGAATTGGGCCGCGACTTGATCCTTCCGATGGTTTCAGTCGCCTTAAGGATGTGTGCAGATGACTTCACCATTGGGCTCGCCTACTATCGCACCCTGCGCTAATTCGAAGGGGCACTTTTGACAGCAATAATTGATTACGAGGCAGGCAATCTGGCTAGCGTGCAGCGAGCTTGTAAGGAAGTGGGTTTGGACGCGAGGCTGTGCGCTGATCCCGATGCGTTGCGCAAAGCCAGCCGGGTGATTTTTCCTGGTGTGGGAGCCGCCGGTAGCGCCATGGCGAGTCTATGCAAGCACGGGCTCGATGAGGCCCTGCATGAGGTCATTCGCAACGGCGTCCCGGTCCTCGGTATTTGTCTAGGTATGCAGTTTTTTCTGGATCATTCCGCCGAGCAGGATACGCCGACTCTGGGTCTTATCGCGGGCACAGTGGAACGTTTCGATTTTGCTAATGCCTCGCTTAAGGTGCCGCATATGGGCTGGAATAACCTGCTCGATTGCGCAGCTCATCCGGTGCTGGCGGATATCCAGGCGGAGGATGAGTTTTATTTTGTGCATAGCTATTACGCCGATCCCGAGGACAGCGCAATGGTGCTGGCCCGCGCGGAATATGAGCGCACCTTCGCTGCCGCCATCGGACGCGACAACTTCATAGGCACCCAATTTCATCCTGAAAAGAGCGGCCGAGTCGGGTTACGTTTAATCGCAAACTTCGCGCAGTGGGAGGGTTCATGCTGAGCCAACGTTTGATCGCCTGCCTGGATGTCCGCGACGGACAACTCGCCAAGAGCATTAAGTTTGTCGATACCAAAGACATCGGCGACCCGGTCGAAAAAGCCCGCGAATATTATCTCGACGGCTTGGATGAGCTTGTCTTTTACGACATCACGGCGTCTTCGGATAAGCGCAACATCATGTTAGACGTGGTGTCCGCTGTAGCGGAGCAGGTATTCATACCTTTGTCCGTAGGTGGTGGCATTCGAAGTGTTAGTGACGCGACCGATTTACGTTTGGCGGGTGCAGAGAAAATCAACGTCAATTCAGCAGCCGTGCAGCGGCCTGACCTAATTGATGAATGTGCTGCCTCGATTGGCAATCAGAACGTTGTGTTATCGATGGATATCAGGCGCGGGATGCCTAGCACCGAATTGCCCAGTGGTTACGAAATTGTCATTAATGGCGGGCGCACACCCACGCAAATTGACGCATTGGCCTGGGCCTTGGAAGGCGAAAAACGCGGCGCCGGCGAGTTAGTGGTGAATTCCATCGATGCAGATGGTACGCAAATAGGTTACGAACTGGTGCTAACCGCGATGCTCTCCACGGCCGTGCGAATTCCTGTGATAGCCTCAGGTGGCGCGGGTAAACCAGAGCACCTGTACGATGTACTCACTGCAGGCAAAGCCGATGCGGCGTTAGTAGCCTCGATGGTGCATTACGGCACATACAAAGTCAGCGAGCTGAAACACTATCTCTGCGAGCGCGGCTTGAAAATGCGGCAGAGCTGGTGAGCTCTAACGTGGCCGCGCGGCGGCTCAATGGCTGGCAGAAGACGATCGCGACGTTGAGGGGAATAAGATGTTAGCAATACAAGTTAGCGGTGAGCGGCTGGTGTGGACTGAGGTGGCGGCGCCGAAGTGTGGTGTCGGTGAAATTAGAGTTAAGGTTGCGGCTACCGCGCTCAATCGAGCCGACTTATTGCAGCGCAAAGGCGGTTATCCGCCGCCGCCCGGGGCCAGCGATATTCTCGGGCTGGAGTGTTCGGGTGAGGTTGTTGAAGTCGGTGAAGGCGTCACTCGCTGTGCTGTGGGCGACCTAGTATGTGCCCTGCTCGCCGGCGGCGGTTACGCAGAGGAAGTCGTGGTGCCGGCTGGCCAAGCCCTAAAAATTCCGCAAGGCATGGATCTTGTGGCGGCGGCTGCGTTGCCCGAAGTCTTTGCCACCGCGTACCTTAACCTGTACCGCGAAGGCCAGCTGCAGGCCAATGAAAAAGTCGTCATCCATGCAGGCGCGAGCGGCGTGGGTACGGCTGCTATTCAGCTGTTGAGTGTCTCTAACAATCCGTGTTTTGTGACGGTAGGCTCCGCCGATAAGCTCGCGAGCTGTGTCCAACTTGGCGCGGCGGCGGGGGCGTTACGGCAGGATGGCAGCTTTGCAGCAGCGGTTAGAGAATGGTCCGGCGATGGCGTGGATGTCATTTTAGATCCGGTCGGCGGGCGTTATCTGGCTGACAATTTGGATGTGCTCAAGCTGGGCGGCCGTCTGGTACTCATTGGCTTAATGGGTGGCGCGAGTGCTGAAACGAGCCTGGCACAACTCATGATGAAGCGAGCACGCATTATCGGCTCGACTTTACGCGCGCGTAGCATCGCAGAAAAAGCTTCCGTCATGGATGGGCTTAAGGCCGATGTATGGCCGCACCTAGAGACGCAGCGAATCGTTCCCGTTATCGAAACGCAGTTTCCGATAGAGCAAGCAGAGGCCGCGCATGAGCTGCTTGCCGGCAATGAGACTACAGGGAAGATTTTGTTGACGGTATAGACCTCGGTTTTTATCTTTTGCCATAACAAGCTAATTTCGCACGCTCCTAGCCGATTAAGTCCGTTAACTTGAGTCGCGCTTTCGGCCATCGTGTCCATTCAGAAATCGACGTGGACGTGCGCCTTGGACATGACACCCGGATCAGTCTTTACAAAGCCGTATGCAGGACTTGGCTTGACTGCAGCAGTAGTTACTGCCGCTGCTTGTGCTCGGTCCCGACAGCCAGCTTTACCCTCAGGTTTCACCCTACTCGAACTGTTATTGGTGGTGGCGTTGATCGCGGCGATCAGTTTGTTTGCGGTTCCGACCTACCAAAAGTTCGTTGATCGGGCTTACCGACAAGAGGTACGTAGTGATTTGATGCACTGTGCGCAGGCACTACACGAGCGTATTGGCTTGGCGGTGGGCCTCGCGAAAGTGGCGGATGGCAATGGCGATGGATTGGGCGATGCGCCGAAGGGGCCGATTGCAGTCGACATTTGCGCGCCCAGTAGTGTTACTCAAGGGCGGTATCGAATTGATGTCGCAAGCGAGCCCGCCGCGTTCATGCTGACTGCGAGTCCTGCAATTCAGAGTCTTAATCACTTGGGTCGGCATACTCTGGCTTCTACCGGAGCGCGCACCTGGGATGCCAATGCCGATGGTCAGATAGATGCCAATGAGACCTATTGGCCGTCTCAATGATGTTGAGCAAGGCGGATCAGCTATGCGGCAAATCGTTATGAAGTCAGCTCGCGGATTCACGTTGATGGAAGTGCTCCTGGCCATGCTGCTGCTCGGTACGGTGCTCACCGGCGCGGTAAGCCTGAGTACTCAGGGATTTGCAGTGCGCAGCGACCTTGCCGCGCAAGTCACCGCGGTCACAGAGACTGAGCAGTTGCTGCATGTCATTAAGCGTATCCAAGAGGTTGAAAGTCGCCCCCTGCCGGACATGAACTTATCTCGTAGCCAGCAACCTGTCGCATCAAGGCTCTGCATCGCTAGCGGATGTTCGACGCAACAGATGCTGGGGTTTCTGCTTGCTGTACAGCAGTGTCAGTACGCGACCAATAATGCGGCGGCAGCTTGCGTCGCGCTGCGTCGGCGCACAGAAAAAGTGTTAGGCAGCGCATATGCTGCGGTTGCCAGCAACCAGGCCACTGCAATAGAGCTCGGTATGGTTGTCACAGCGCGAGGTGCGGTAGTTGAAGCAGGGTACAGGTTGTCGAATGGTCAACTCGCGGTTGTGTCGCGACAAGTAAACGCGCAGGTTGCGTTTTGATTGGCCGGTCAGGATTGCGAAGCCGTGAATGGTCAGGCCAGGAATAGCGGGCGTTCGCAACTCGTCTCTCTAACGTCTAAATCATTGGGATTTAGCCTGCTCGAAATGCTGTTAGCACTGACTTTAATGTCCTTACTGATGTTCGCGGTGATCGAGAGCCTTAGCGACGGCCGCAAGGCTTGGCGGCTACATGCTGATGGTAGCGCCCAGGATGAAGTCGCCGCATTGGCGTTTGCGTATTTGTCGGCGAGCTTACGACAAACCGGTGCGTTGGGCTGTGTGAATCCTCAGCAGCAATTGATTAATCGTTTGCCAATAAGTGCATCAAGTACGCCGGAATACTTCCATCCTAGCCCCATCCAGATATTCGACGACATGGGCGGTGCGGCAGATATGTTGGGGTTGCCGGTGTCTCGCGATGGTGTTGATTATGCTGTTCATTTCCGTGGGCGAGGGATTCGCGCCCCCAAACTCATTCCCCAGCAGGACATGCTCGTCTCCCGCTATATGCTGCAGCCGAGTTTCCGTTTGGCTGCTGATGCGCCTCTGTTAGGGCCCTGGTCGATAGATTCGTCGCGTGATAGCGCCACAAGCCGGCGGCAACAGATTAACCAACAAAACGTACTGTTAATCAGCGATTGTCGCTATGCGGTTACTGTTAAAGCCACCCAAGTGCGGAAGCATGGCGACCGCCTATTGGTTAGCGGAACCCTCGGTTCAGGCGCCTTTGACAATGCAGCGTTGCCGCAAAATAGCGGGGCGCAA
>DJYW01000132.1 GCA_002450255.1 Gammaproteobacteria bacterium UBA6968 | reverse complement strand
TGTTGGGGCTTTGTTGGGGCTTTGCTGAGGCTTTCCTGGGACTTTGCTGGGGCTAACCTTATTGTCATGTGATTCTCGCGGCCTAATGCCTTGACCAATCGCTCTCGTCTGTTGCTTTTGTCTCACGCACAAGGCGTGCTTTGTGCCTCGATATGGCACAACTAGGAAACGTTTTGAGCGGAGCGACAATGTGATAGCCAAAACCTAGGCCATTCGAACAGACCGTTCAGATCACCCCACAAATCTTTCGATGAATCATCAAAAAACGGAAAAGTAACGAAATCTCTTTCGTTAGTCGTGACTCTTTGCGCGACGGCCGAAGCTTTTTCGTGGTCTAGCCACCATGGAGGAAAGAACGCCAGCAACAATTCATCGGCTAAATGACTAATTGACGCTTATCATTCTGCCGCGCTGGATTTCATCGTTGCGTTTGCGACCATGATCGGGTCCGGTGGCTCTGTTCTTCGAGAAGGCACCAACGGCTGACCCTGCCAGTCAGGTAACCCGCGTACGGCACCAGAGATGGGTTGGGCCTCCGCCCATGAGACCATGCCGATTTGCCATGACGACGAAGGTAATAAATGGATGATGGCCTCCATGCAAGGCAAAAAACCTGAGATGGAACACGACTCTTACATGTGGATGCTGCATGACGCTGTCGACTGGCCCACATTTGCTGACTTATCGCAGACTATTCAACCCGTTTCACTCGGTAGCGAGATTCAACAGCTGCTCACCGGGCATTTCTCAATTTTGAAAGGCGGCGCGTGGAACAATACCTACCGTGGCGTTATGCATCGCTCCCCGCCGGGCAAGGGCGAACAACTGCTGTTATCGCTGGGCCAAATCTTTAAGGACTAATCTACGGCCTTAACGTAACCGGTTGTAACCGGACCAAACCTGCGACCGTTGTCCTGGTACGCTGCGTGAGTTCCAAACACTTGCTTGAGACCCTGTTTGCTCGGTTGATCGATAGTTATAGCAAAAATTAGAAGTATGCCTGGACGCGGCCACCACCTAGGACGGATTCTAGCCCTCGCTGAAAGACATCAACTATCGCCATCGCCATCGCCATCGCCAAACACGGCCGCCTATGCCAACGCACGCTCGAACAACGCCAGCGTTCGCGTCCACGCTTTTTCGGCAGACTCATGGTTGTACACGCTAGAATCAAGCACGCACCAACCGTGCATGGCGCCTGCATAGACTTCGATCTCCGCCTCAAGACCATGTTCTTTGAACGTATCGCCCAAGACGATCTTAGCGTTAGGATCGCGTTGATTATCATTGTCTGCAACCGCTATCAGGAATGCTGCCTGCATCTGCGGTATGAGCAAGTGCGGACTGTCGGGCTTATCGGTAACCAAACCGCCACCATGATAAGAACAAGCCGCACCAATTCGATCCGGGACGGCCGCCGCAGTTCGCATAATGATCGGCCCGCCCATGCAATAGCCCATGGTGCCGACCTTACGGTTCGTATCAACAGCTGCCTGCTCATCCAGCCAAGCTACAAAATCCTTCGCGTCAGACTGATGGGTAGCAGCCGAAAGGTTGCGATACATAGGCATTACCTTAGCGCGAGTTGATTCGTCCCCAAAGCTCTCGCCAACCTGGACTACCGGTGCTTTCGCATCGCGATAATATGGATTCACGCATAGCACCGCGTAGCCGCTTTCAGCGAGCCGAGTTGCCATCTTTCGGAAAGCAGGCCGCAGCGCGAGAATGTCTGGCCACATCAGAACGGCAGGATGCTTACCCTCGGTCGGGTGCACAAAAAGCGCGTCACAGACGCCATCCGCTGTCTTAATCTCAACATCCGTCGCGGTCACGGCTTTAGCGTTTGCGTCTGACGGCAGCATCATTGCCAATGCGGTACCCGCAGCCAACGTGCTGAATTGACGACGCGTCATTTTGCCAAGATATTGGTCGGCGTCTTTGACTGTGTCCGAATCACACATAAAAGTTATCCTGCATTGATTAGAAAAAACCCGTCTGATTCTGCCATTTAGACGGTCTGAGTAAAACTGACCCGTGTCCCCGTTAAGATCGCAGAACTCGGTATCTGATCAACAAATGAACTTTAGCTAGCGAAACGAAATTAACAGGACATCGCGCTGCTACTGGACTGGTCTCCGCAGGCCTAGTAAACAGTGTCCTGAGATGACAGTTTTCTCGCGGATGCACTTCCATTAATTCCACCGCTAGCCATATCTTTAGCGGCTTAATGCTTGCAGATTCGCGTAGATCTAAACCTTATGCTTGATATCAGTCGGCGTGCAGCTTGACGGACGCGACCGTTTTATTTGCAATCGTGCAGATTCATACGGTTCAGAGGCACTCTATGAAACACCTATTTTTGGCGCTACTTCTGCTATTTACCGTTCTAAGCTGCGCGGATCAATCTGCTGACGAATGGGATAAGCCGGTTAACCACGCTTTTCTAAAGGAAAATATGGCGTGGGCATTTAATTGGTCAAAACCTATGCCGGCCTTTAAGGTTATCGGAAATTTATACGGCGTTGGCACCTACGATCTTGGCATTTTTCTAGTCGCCTCAGAGAGCGGCCATATACTCATCAATACCGGTGTAGAGGGGTCGTATCATCAAATTCAAGACAATATGACCGCTCTCGGCTTAGAGATTCGCGACATAAAGATTCTGTTAACCATGCAAGCGCACTGGGACCATGTTGCCGAATTCGCTCGAATCAAAGCAATCAGTAACGCCGAAGTATGGGCTACAGCGGCAGACGCTGTGTTGCTTGAAGATGGGGGATTCAGTGATCCTTTGCTAGGTGGCGAGGACGGCTTTCTGTTTCGCCCGGTGCCTGTCGACAAAATTCTGCAAGACGGCGATGTGATCGAAGTGGGCGAAAACCGGCTCGTTCTGCATGAACAACCAGGACATACGCCTGGCAGCGCCAGTTACTCCATGGTGGTAAGCGAAGGCGGCACTGACTATGAAGTGCTCATAGTAAATATGGCGACAATCAATCCCGGTACACAGTTAACAAATGAGCCTACTTATGCGGGCATCAAAGCTGACTTCGCCAAGACATTCGCCAGCCAAAAGCAAATGCATCCGGATGTCTGGGTTGCTTCGCATGCAGGCTTTTACGGATTACACGAAAAGTTAACCGCCAACCCATCTTATAATCCACGCCGCTTTTACGATCCTTCGGGTTATCCATTAGCTATCGCCGAATTTGAGAAAGCATTTCAAGAACAACTGCGCAGTGAGCAGGATTAATGAAAGGCATCACAGCCTTCGTTTGTTTCCTGATCAGTATTAACAATTTGAGTGCTGCTGCAGACTATGCAGGCGGACAACTCAGCTTGCTGGTTTACAATACGCACGGTCTGCCCGCGCTATTGGCAGGTGATGACCCAAAAGCACGATTCCCTGCTATCGCGAAGTTAACCGATAGCTACGCACTCTCTCTGCTACAGGAAGACTTCGCGCATCACGACCTGCTCGTCACTCACTTAAATGAACCGGCCAACGTAATACGAGGAGTCGATGCAGGGTTCCCAAAATGTTGGCTTTGCTCTAGTTCCGGATTAACCGTCATTTCTCGCTTGTCGAAGTCCGGCTGGCGAGTACGCACTGCATTCCAACCATTCACCACCTGCTCGGGATGGTTCACTCGGTTAAATGATTGTTTTGCACAAAAAGGCTTTCAGTTAAGCGCTGTGGAAAACGCTGCTGGTAAATTGGTATACGTGGTCAACACCCACCTTGATGCGGGAACAAGCGCCGACGACAGAACGGCAAGAAGCGCGCAGTTAAAGCAAATTGCCAAAGCAATAGAGGCGACGGCCAAGGACAAGGCACTCATCTTTGCAGGCGATCTCAACCTGAACTGGGATGACACAGAGGATCACGCGTTATTGCAATCTTTTGCGGC
>DJYW01000001.1 GCA_002450255.1 Gammaproteobacteria bacterium UBA6968 | reverse complement strand
CCCAGTAGCCAACACTGCGCAGCGGCATGCGGGGCACAGCGATTACAGGGTTCCTTTGAACGCAGGAGATGTGTCAAATTACAGGTTAAACCGCCTCATGGCTGACGGCAGTCATGTCATGGGCGTTGGTTGCCGCAGAGATTCAATGGCGTCATGAAAGCCACAAACGTTAACTTAAACCTTTACCGATACGAGAGAGAATTTAGACAAAGAGACTGAAACTTTATGGATAAAAATTTTTTGCGTCGCCATTGTTTCCGCCACATGTTGCAACTCGTCATCCACAGCGTTTTTGGTCTCGCTCTTTTTGTGCCCTGCATCGCTCATAGCGCCTCCTCCAACGCCGATCAGCAGGCCCAGCAACCAGCCAGCCACTTCTATCGCCTGCCGAATCTTCTACAACCGCAGTTGTCTCCCTCAGGCAAATACTTGAGCGCACGTATTGCGGTAGATAATCAGCTTGGCCTGCTGATTAGTGATCTGGACGGTGCAGAAGATCCCATACTGTTGGGCGGAGGAAGGGGCTGGAAAGTAAACAAAACGTTATGGCTGAGTGATGAAAGTAAGCTGGTGAGTTTCGAGCAGCCCACCAATTTCGGCGGTACTCCAGTAGTTGTCACCCGGACGATGTTTGTAGACACAGGATCCCGTGAAACTAAGACCCTGTTCAAACGCGAGAAAGGCTCAGGATTTAGGCAAATACAGGATGACATCTTGGGCGGGGTTTTTGGCAAGCCCGGCACTTTTCTGATCTCCGGCAACCGCGAAACTAATCCAAAGGTTGCTTCTGTGTTCGCAGTTGATGGGCCACGGTCTCGATTGCCCAACAAAGCCATTCAGCGTCCGCGGAAAAATATCCTTTCGTGGCAGGCTGATCGACTTGGCGACGTGCGGGTTGGCTATGGCTTTACCAGCGATCAACAAACCGCCGTTTTGAATATGAAAGACGCGACAGGGGTTTGGCACGATGTTTCCGCGCTCGTTGAACGAGATGCGGAGGTGCTCGCACTACCAACCGAGAATCCCAATCTCTATTTCGTGCTGATGCTGCCCGCAGAGGCTGATCCCAAGCTAGATGAGAACAGCTTGGGCTTGCGCCATGTCTATGAGTTCGACGTGGCTAGTGGTTCAGAGCGGATACTGTTTGAGGCGACGCATACTGAAGTAGCAAGTATCACGCTGGATCCTAAAGGAGAGTCCATTGTGCTGGTTCGATATCAGGACGAAGCCACCGCACCACGAATTTACGATCCCAACATCGCTGAAATCTATGCCCTTCTTAGCGATAAGTACGCAGACGCGAATATCTATTTGGAATCCATTTCGCGGGATTCGTCCCGAGCGGTTTTCACCGTTACCTCACCAACGGTACCCGGCGATCTCTACCTATTCGATGCGAAAAAGCGCAGTTTGGCCGCCTTTGGCAAGAAATATCCGCAGATTGACGAAAGCAAACTCGCACAGGTATTTACCGTCAGCTATGAAAGTAGAGATGGTCTACCAATCCCCGCGTACCTGACCTTGCCCCATGGCCATTCACCCGACTCTGCTAAGGCTCTGCCCTTTGTCGTCCTTCCTCACGGCGGGCCACACGCGCGGGACTTTCGCAGGTTCGACTGGCTGGCCCAGATGCTTGCAGCAGCCGGATACGGCGTATTGCAAATGAACTTTCGCGGCTCCACCGGTTATGGCGTAGATTTCGAAAGAGCCGGTCAAGGCAACTGGGGCAAGGCCATGATTAACGATGTTACTGATGGCACAAACTGGTTGATCGCACAGGGCTTCGCTGACGCCAAACGCCTATGCATCGCTGGCGCCTCCTTTGGCGGCTACGCGGCAATGATTAGCGCTGTGCGCGAGCCGCGTCTTTATCAGTGCGCCGTATCGTTAAATGGGATCAGTGATTTGCGAGCCGTGCTTCGGCGCATGCAAAAGTACATTGGGGGCCGCTATTTGACTCGTCATATTGGCCGCCTCTGGAAAGACGACGAAAGCCTGCGCCGGGATTCGCCGATAAACCATATCGATAACATACGCTCGCCAATGTTAATCGTCGCGTCTGCAGATGACCGGGTTGTTAGCCCCCAAGAATCTCGCAGGATGTTTAAAGCCCTGCAGGGCAGTAGCAAGCCTTCGGAATTCATTGAGTTAGTAGAAGGCGACCACTTTTTGTCGAGGCAGGACAATCGCAGGATCTTTTCTGAGGCCATGCTGGAGTTTCTACATCGCCACATGAGGCAAAATACTGTGGACGTTGTTGGCGGCGATTAGGGGCAACGATCTCAACTGTACCGGCTGCATCCGCCGAGTGCCGCATGCGTCTTGATGCTGGACTCACATAATCGTCAGCATGTCTCACGCAACAGATAGCGCTCGCAAGACTAGCGCAGCAAATTTAGCGTCGATCTGAGAATCTCGTTGGTGTTGGTGAGCACAAAACCCGCAAGCTGTTTGATCATTTCTTCCTTGGCCAGCAGCGCACTTTCTAAGGCGAAGTCCGCATCGACGATGCGGCCCCTCGCGGTCTCCATTTGCAGCGACCGGTCGAGCAGGCGCTCCATGCGAAAGTCCACCGACTGGGACACCGCGCTCACATCCGCTTGCCGGTCAGCAGAGAACGCCAATGCCTGATCCAATATCGTCAGCGCTGAATTGGCGCCGGCATTGGTTCGTACATCAATAGAGTTAACGCTTTCCAACTCGGCGACGATGGGCTTTGAATCGATTTCAATGCGGTTTCCGATACGCTGGAGGTCATAAACTCGTCCGCCGTCTTCTTCGAAGCCGTACAGGCGATCAATAAGTTTGCTCAACTCCTGCTCATCGATGTTGGCTGTGTCCTTGGTGATGACCACTTCATCAATTCGCAGCGCGGCATCGGCCTGCACAATTTGCTCGCTGGAATCCACCACCACGTTATCTACGTATAGATTCGCTCCAGCGGCTCTTCCACCGCTGGCGTCCCAAGTACCGGCGACAAAGACAAATTTATAGCTGCCCTGTTTGCTGACGCTTTGCGTGACCGTGGCCCAATTCGTGCTCGCAGTCCTTGTTGCGCCGGTTTCGTTCAGCAGTTCCTGCACTTCGCCGGTATTTTCGTCGACCAAATAGCCGATGACGTCATAAGCATCCGAACCGCCGGTGGCCTGCCAATCAAAGCTCACGCTGTCACCCGGCTTGAGGCTCATCGCCTCATTACTGACCAAGTAGGGTCCATGCAAAATGCCATGGCCCTGCACGGTGACTCCCGTGGACTGCAGCTGCACGGAGAGGCCGTTGCCGTCAGAACTGTTACTGGAGAGCTGCGCTGTATAAGTCGCGCTTGACGGTGCAGCGCCGTCGTGGGGTGCAGCATCAATCACCGTTGCGGGAAAAACGGTATCGCCCGGCGTTGGCTGACCGGCTACGGTATCAAGCCCCCCAAGACGAACCTGTTGCGTATACGTCGTCCAGCCGGGAATCGATGTGTCACCGGCAGTACCGTTCTCGAACGTGCCATTTTCAAAGGTTACTTCCTTGTCGCTGCGAACCCCCCCGACGAATACGACGCGGTAGTCGCCGTCTTTTTCGATGGTCTTGTTGACGGTCGCCCAGCTACTGGAGGCGGTGCCTTGGCCAGTCGCATTCAAAAGTTCTTCAGTGTGGCCAGTTGATTCATCGACGATATAGGCCATGACATCGTAGTCACCAGCGCCAGCTACCCCGCGCCAGTCAAATGACAGTACGTCGCCGGCTTCAAGGTTATAGGTTTGTGCGCTTTGTAGTGCAGGTCCATGCACGATGCCGACGTTGGGCATGCTGATTGGGCCGCTTTTTAGCTCCAACGAGTTGCCGTCATTACCGTCATCGTCGCTGACTTGCTGGAAAGAAAAAGCCACGTCGGCCTCGGGATAGGCAGCATCACCACTGGCCGGTAGCAGTCCGTTGGCAAAATTTGGTAGGGCTTGATCTTGCGGAACCGCGTGGTTGCCAATGCGCGAGGTGCCATCAAACACCACGCGCTGTTCAATTTTTTCCCAGCTGCGAAACGGATCGCTGCCGGTGACACCGGGCAGCGCATCGTCGATGCCAAAGGCAAACTTCAGGTCAAGGGACCCCGATGCGAGATTAGACGTACCTGTGTCGACAAGGGCGACTACTTCGGCGGTCTCGCCGTCGCCTCGGTACATTTTGCCATCCACCAGCGACAGTGCGCCGCGCCTAAAATCGATTTCGGTATCTTGTTGCAGGGCGCGTTGTTGGTTCGCTGAAAAGTGTCCGGTCGCGCCTTGGTTATAAACAGCAAATGCCTCACTCGACACCAACTCTACAGAACCACTGATCAAGGTTGTGTCGTTGGCGCCGGCAACATCGAGGGATACCTGTGTACCCATGGCTGTGCCCGGGACACCATCTGCGGCGAGTTTCTGCACGCGCAGCGTGTTGTAGCTGGCCTCGCGCCGGGTGTT
>DJYW01000117.1:74118-79170 GCA_002450255.1 Gammaproteobacteria bacterium UBA6968 | reverse complement strand
TTTAAATAATTCGGAAAAACTGTGTCGAAAGCTCTTCATGGTCACCTCAAGCCAGTCGAACGCTTGGGTCGAGCATACAAGGGCAAAGCCAATAGGGCTAAGTTGAAAATGAAATATATTTCCGCGAAAAACGCGCCATCGTAGTATGCGGTCAAGTTTGGCACCAATTAGGCGCAGCGCGAATCACGTAAAGAACTTAATAATCGGAGGACAACCGCCGCGCCATGTTAATTGATTTTGCCAGCCTCGAACTAGCAGTGCCCATAGTGGACACGGCCTTACTCCCTCCCCGGGTCAAATTCTGGATCGAACTGGAAACCTCCATGACCAGAGCGCTGGCAGACGCGAACGGCAAACTGCCGCGAATCAACAAGCGCAGCGAAGGCGAAGGCATGCTATCGAAGTGGGAACAGGCATATTTGAATTGCACTGCTGCTAACGATGCTGGGTACATTCGTCATATCCTTTTAAGCAACGGCAATGTCGACCTTATGGCTGCTCGCTCGGTCGCGCTTAAAGATGGCACCGCAGCCAAAGGGTTAGCCAAATTAGGCGACCGGCCGCTAGCAGATCTATTATTCGATGACGTAGGATGGCGAAGGCTCAAACCTGTGGTTGCACTGAGTTGGGGAGCAAAGCAATTTGGACGAGCGACTGTATGGCGTTGCGGACCCACGCCGGGGGATCAGTTATTGGTGGCCGAATATTTTTTGGAGGCCATGCTGACTTAGCTAAGCAAGTGGAGGGGAAAAACATGACCAAATTCATCGATCTGTCCGTCACCATCGATAACAACAAACACTCTGATCATCCCGGTGGCGCACCCAAGGTTACGTATCGGCACCATCAGGAAACCGCTGGCGGACTGGCACATTTTTTTCCTGGCTTAAAGCCCAGCGACCTGCCGGACTCTGAAGGTTGGGCAGTAGAAATGGTAAATCTTTCGACGCACAACGGCACCCATATGGATGCGCCCTGGCACTTCCACAGCACTACGTATAACGGTGCTTCGCCTGCGCCAACCATTGATCAAACCCCGCTGGAATATTGTTTTAAGCCAGGAGTCAAACTGGACTTTAGGCATTTTGCAGACGGCTATCTGGTTTCGCCTGAGGATATTCAGACCGAGCTGGATCGCATCGGGCACGAACTGCAGCCGTTAGATATTGTGCTGGTCAACACCCGCGCCGGCTCTATATTCGGACAGCCGGGCTACGTCGACGCCGGCTGTGGCATGGGGCGAGCGGCAACGCTTTTTCTGACTGAACGTGGCGTAAGAGTTGTTGGCACCGATGGTTGGTCTTGGGATGCGCCGTTTAATCACACTGCCAAGCGTTGGGCAGAAAATCCTGACCCCAGCATGATTTGGGAAGGCCACAAAGCCGGACGCGAGATCCCTTATTGGCAGATGGAAAAACTACACAACCTAGAAGCACTCCCTGGCGATGGTTTTACCGTAGCGTGTTTCCCGGTCAAAATTGCTGACGCATCAGCCGGCTGGACACGCTGTGTTGCGCTGATCGAAGACGAACTCACATAACGGTTAACCCGTAAAGTTTATGCAGCTCCTAAGGTCGAGCAATTTAATCAAGGCATGCCGACGTGGCGGAACAGATACCAGTATCTACCATTTGATTTTAGTTGTGCTTGCAAAACCGATCACAGTAGATTACTGAAGCGGGAAAAGTGTCTGCAGCATCGCAAACAATGTCGGTTCCAGCGACACCTCGCTGTGCGCCTCATCTTTGAAATAGCCGGTGTAGACCATAACCACATCCCGGCCGGGACTGACAATTAGACCCTGCCCAGCCCAGCCCCCTTTGAACAATGTGCCATCTGCCAGAACGGCGTCCCACTGATAGATATTGTGCTTAACGCCACTCTTCGCCACACCCTGCATACCAACGTTGGTGCGCAGTTCCGGACGGCCTGCGTTCTGCAAAAAACGGATATGCGCGTCACTGATAATCCCTTCCGAGTCGACCACTCCGGCGCTTGGAGTAAACAACAAACCGAGCCGGGCAACATCACGTAGTTGCGCCAGAAAACCGCCATGCGTCACCGCAATACCATAGCGCGGAGCGATGTAAGAGGCATCCGCCTCAGCGCCAATTTTGCGCCAAATCAAGCGGCTGAATGTATCTTGGAATGGTTCGCCGGTAATGGTTTCAACCAGCCAAGCAAGCACAAAGGTGTTTAGCCCCGAATAGGAAAACTTTTGGCCCGGCTTGCTCACCCGGACATCGCGCAAAGCTGCCGCAAAAGCATACGGATTGTCCGCCGCATCTGCTTCGCGATAACCATCGCCAATCGACATGGAATAGCGGTAATAGCAGGAGGTTCTGTCGTCATACTCGTCAGCGCAATCAAGCCCTGAAGCCATATCGAGCCAGTCCCGCACGTTTATGCCGGCTAAAGCCGAACCATTTAATGCTGGAATATAAGCCTCAATGGGTTGGCTTACATCGACCTGGCCCTGCTCCTCTAACAATCTGACTATCGTGCCAACAACCGCCTTAGCCACAGACCAATAAACGGGTTTTTCGTGGGGCTGCATGCGCGGGTAATCTTCAAATACGATTTGTCCCTTATGCAGCACAATCACGCCCATGGCAGTCGCTGCCGGAGAGCGCAGAAATTCTGCAAAAGTCAGCGTTGCGCCGTTCACCGCCACGGGAAAGTCTGCCACCGCCGCCATGGGATTTTCGTGCAGAGGCTTGACCTGTCCGCCTCGGTAAACAGTCACCGTAGGCATGATCTGATGAAGATTTTTAAAATTCCAGGCCATATCTTCGCCAACTACCGACCACCAGATATCGTCTCGCGGCAATCGCTTGTGCTGACGGATCGCTTCAGCAACGGTGTAAGCGGGCAAAAAGGCTGCTTGAGTAGGCAAATCGATCTTTGCTTTCGCCGCTAGCTTGGTAGCAGCCGGCGCCTGAGCCAAGTTTAATGCAGGGCGCTCTGTTTCGGCATAGGTAACTTGCGCTCCCGAAAAAAACAGGCATAAGACCCACGTCGTGAGTATGCGCCTAACGCTTGCCCGACTTGAGCCAGACTCGTTTACTACAGACCCGCTTGCGAGCGCCGCGACTAAAGCAGCCCGGCGCGAAACCGCTGAGAAAAAAATAATTGACGCGATGGCAGAGCACGATA
Source organism: Gammaproteobacteria bacterium UBA6968 (assembly GCA_002450255.1). Taxonomy (GTDB): domain Bacteria; phylum Pseudomonadota; class Gammaproteobacteria; order Pseudomonadales; family Azotimanducaceae; genus UBA4421. Next base: position 76,014 of record DJYW01000117.1, on the reverse strand, counting down.
AGGACTTCGCCAAAACAGGATTCGTTAGCATTTTTATTAGTTCCTTAAATTTCGCAATCCAGCGCAACTGAAAGTGCCCAGTTTAAATTGTGATAGCCCGCATCCGACAGCGTTAAACCGCCATGCTAGGCAGGCGCACGCCGCCTAATTAAGCGCCATAGGAAGACCAAAAAGACGAGCAGAACAACAACAATGAGCACTCCGACCAACACGAATGGCAACCACAAAACGGGACGCTGAGCGAAGCCGTTGAGCATCACCTGCATGCCCTGGTTGTAATCGTCTGCTACAGGTAGCACCCCGTGCTCGTCTGCCCATCGATCATAGGCGGCTATCATAACCGCAGTGCGATCAGGCATAGCCTCAGCGAGATCCTGAGTTTCACCTGGGTCATTAGCTAAATCATAAAGCTGCCACTGATCGGTAGCCGCATCAAAGCGGTTATAGACTATTTTATAGGGGCCCTGATAGAGCGCGCGGTTGCCGCCCAACTCATAGCCCACAACCTCCTTCGGGCCGCGTAGCGACGCATCCGTGTTCGTTAACAGGGGAGTCAAACTGTAACCGCTAAAGTCCACGTCATTGTTGGGGGCCCCAACCAAATCTAGCAATGTCGGAGCAATATCGGTAACCCAGGTTAATGCACCTGCGACCGCGCCAGACGTGGCGATCGGCTGGCCCCGAATACGCCCGCTAATAATAAGGGGGACGCGCAGCCCACCCTCACCCGCAAAGAACTTATACCAGGCAAGCGGCCCGACGCTAGCCGAGGCCCAGGACGGGCCTATCTCATAAAAACTACCCTTCTCGCCTAACGATTCAGGCTCAGTGGTGTAACTATTGAGGGCCAGCCAGGAACGGAACCATGCGCTGGTAAAGCCTGGCCCGCCGGGTCGAGTACGGCTGATGACGCTGCCCTCGGCGCCGTTGTCCGAGAGAAACACTAAAATCGTGTTATCGAGTTCACCTTGCGCTTGGAGATAGGCTACCAGGCGACCAATGTGGTGATCCATGGCATCTACCATGCCCGCATAAACAGCCATACCGCGGCTATGAAACGCCTGCTCTGCTTCGCTCAAGGCATCCCAATCAGCAGTCGTAGGCGCATGCGTGAACGCTGCCGGTAACATAATACCCGCCCGCACCAACCCATCTGCGCGCGCCTGCTTCAAAGCCGTCCAGCCATCATTGTAGTGCTGTAGATACCGGTCCCGGAAAGCAGCGGGTGCCTGCACGGGGATGTGAACCGCCTGAAACGCCAAATAGCTAAAAAACGGTTTATCTAAATCCCGTGAGGCAAGGTGCTCAAGCGCTTTGTCGACGATGGTTTTAGAAGAGTAGAAGTCATCCGGCAAATCCGTACGCTCGCCGTTCTCAAACCAGTTAGCCTCAGCATAAATCGGCAAATAAGGTTGTTGCCGCCAGTTATCTGCACCGGTATCGGCCAGCGCAAACGTTTTGATAAACCCGCGCTGGCTCGGAAGCTGTTGTGGAGCCGCGCCCAAATGCCATTTACCGGACATAAAGCTTTGGTAGCCCGCACTCTGCAACAGCTCTGCGAGAGTCGGCACATCGCTGCGCAACACGCCCGCATAGCCAGGTGCACTACGCTGATAATCCGGAATGGCTTCAGGAATATTTGCGACCCCTGCCAGATGACTTTCCAGACCCGTTAGCAGCATAGCGCGGGTCGGTGCACAGGAGGCAGCGGTGTGGAAATTACTGAACCGCACGCCAGCGTTAGCCAGCGCATCGATATGAGGCGTGTTGATCTCACTGCCGTAAGCGCCCAAATCGCTGTAACCCAGATCATCAGCAAGGATCAGCACAATGTTGGGCGGCTTAGCGACCGGGACCGGTGTCTCGGCTGCGGCATAACCCGCAAATGGAAATAGA
>DJYW01000117.1:73643-73786 GCA_002450255.1 Gammaproteobacteria bacterium UBA6968 | reverse complement strand
ATAGAGATAGAGATAGAGATAGGGCGGATAAAACCACTAGCCATATGACACGACTGAATACACCGTGGTTTGTGACACGCATGGCCTTTGTATGAATAGAGCGATCACCCGCGACTCTTGCCAGATCAATCCTAGCCAGATCA
>DJYW01000117.1:73152-73286 GCA_002450255.1 Gammaproteobacteria bacterium UBA6968 | reverse complement strand
CTGGTGCCGCGCCAGCAAGCTGTTAGTCGGTGCAAATGTGGCAACTGTTGCATAGCCGGTCTCCCCAAAAGTTCCTCGAATAATTCGCTCGTCAGCAATCTTTTATAAATAAGCCAGATGAATAGCGGTGCTTT
>DJYW01000117.1:72676-72813 GCA_002450255.1 Gammaproteobacteria bacterium UBA6968 | reverse complement strand
CCAACAAACATGCGCCGCTTCCACACTCACGGCTTAAGTTAGCCGTTGTTTGCGCTCGCTTACTGCGGCTATCCATTGCGTGAACCCATTGCGGTCGTCAGTTGCGACCTCCTACCCCGCCGGTCCTTAGCGGCAAA
>DJYW01000117.1:67715-72367 GCA_002450255.1 Gammaproteobacteria bacterium UBA6968 | reverse complement strand
CCCCGCCGGTCCTTAGCGGCAAATCTTCGCCGTGGTTTATTGCTGGTAGACCACCACGATTCATCACATCAGATTAATAACACTTCTCCTAAATCGCGCGCACGACTAAACTGCTCGCAGAGCTACGGTTGCCCTCTATGAGCAAGATACACGCATTGACCTTCGTTACCATCACCCTGTTTCTTGACACCGTCGGATTCGGGCTGATCATTCCGATTTTCCCAACCTTGTTAGTCGAGATAACCGGTGGCGATATGGCCTCGTCTTCCGCCATGAGTGGCTATCTGACCACCGTCTTCGCCGTTGCACAGCTTTTGTTCTCCCCTTTGCTCGGCAGTTTAAGTGATCGCTTCGGACGCCGGCCAGTCCTGATTACATCGCTGTTTTTTCTGTCCATCAATTTTCTCATCCTCGGCCTAGCCGACTCGTTGTGGTTGCTCTTTCTGGGTCGTGTCCTAACCGGGATTACCGCGGCAACTTACGCTACGGCAAGCGCGCTGATAGCAGATGTCAGCCCGTCATCGGAACGTGCGCAAAACTTTGGCCTAATGGGAATCGCTTTTGGATTAGGTTTTATATGTGGACCGGCGCTGGGCGGAGTGCTCGGCAGCTGGGATGTCCGCGCACCTTTCTTTGCCGCTGCCGGACTTACGCTGCTCAACACAATGTACGGCCTGTTTTTTCTGCAAGAGACCTTGCCAAAGGAACAACGCAGAACATTTGCATGGAAACGCGCTAACCCAGTCGGCGCAATGCGGCAGATCAGTCGCTATCCCGCCCTCTCAGGGTTGATCGCATGCATGTTTTTATATGCCATCGGACATCACGTTTTTCCGTCGAACTGGAACTTTTATACCATCGAGCGGTTCGCCTGGTCGCCACTTGATGTGGGCCTATCGCTGGCCTTTGTCGGCGTCATGGCTGTTGCTGTGCAAGGCGGCTTATTGCGCTGGGTAATTCCGAAATTTGGGGCCGAGCGAGTGGCATGTTTTGGCATTGGCGCAACTATCTTGGCATATCTGGGAGTCGCCAGCGCCGCGAGCGTAACAACGCTCTACATATGGATCGCTATCTCATCCCTGGGCGGCCTCACCGGCCCGGCAGTGCAAAGCATCATGACCAATCAACTGCCGCAAAATGAACAGGGCGAGTTGCAAGGCGTAATTGCCAGCGTGAACAGTTTAGCCATGATTCTTGGACCACTGGCCATCACTCAAAGTTTTACCTACTTTACCTCGCCAACCACACCGATCTATTTGCCCAGCGCAGCATTCCTGTTTGCAGCTGCGATAACGGTAATTAGTCTGGGCATTTTTGTTCGGCAAGCGTCAAGGCTGAATAGACTGTTGCATAGCGGCAATTGAGCAAGACGTGAAGGCTGCTGTGCTGCCGGGTATGAGCGGCGTGCCTAACGCTTTTTTGCAAAGCAACCCAATAGGCTGCCTGCGGACGAGCACAGCCCATTAATCCGCGAATATCATCCGGCATTAAGGCTTCGCGATTTATTTATCTAACGATAAACGACAGTTGGTTCTAAACCGCCAACACATAAATTAGGTTAGCGCTGTCAGAGCAGATTAACCTTTGCGGCGCTTGTCTGGCGCTGGACTGGGTAAAGCGACATGAACATATCGAAGTCCACCGAGTTCACAAAATTAGCAAAACGCCTAAAACCCCCATTGGTTCGGTTAGGTTTCGTGTTGTCCAAGTTTTTTAGCGTACATCCTATGTTAGTCGAGTCTGGAATCATCACGCCACTTGATCCTTGTAGCATGCTTTGTCTTGTCGGCTTGGCGCGATTATCTTGCCCATTACACTGGACTCACCGGGAAGACTGCTCAACAAGTTGTAAAAGTTGTGTTGCAACATGAGCAAATCATCGATGGCAAAGACGCGCAGGTAGAAGAACTGCCAAGGGCTATAGAACGACTGACCGCGCTTGCTGAGCAAACCTCTCCGCCTGCTGGAGTAATAGAGGCTCTGATTCGATTGGAACAGGTTAAGACTGGCGCTGCGCACCAAATCTTTGCAAATATTTTAGAACGTCGTCTTAGCTATGGGCGTACCGCCCTTAACAAAGCGGCCGAAGCAGCTGAGCGCCTGAGCACCTGAGCACCCGGGCGCCTGGGCGCCTGGGCGCCATTGCCAGCATAACCAAAGTTGAGGAAGCGCTTGCGGCCTGACGTACAACAACCAAACTCAATCCGGATGATTGCCACGGCTGGCTCGGGGTAGGGCACAATGCGCCTAGTGCGGGAGAACTAGTCATCGCCGAACACGCTTTTGCACAGGTTGTTGCGATAAGCCTAAGAAACGACGACCAGCGATCGCAAAGTATTGGTCTAAATCGCTTGAGCGATGCAGCCAAGGGACCTTTCAGCCGCTCTGGCGAGCAATAACAAAGCCATGGCTATTCGCGGACAACTGACAACTCCGGACCCAGACAAAGCCGAATGACAGCGCGACCTGGCGGTTTCCCACCCACGCCTCGCGCATTTTAACGATCATCCGCAAGACCCCTTAACTAGTGTGTTTGCGGTCCTGTCCGCGTTTCGTTCAAGTAATCGACTTGGGCCAGCAGATGAAGAATGGCGCTCAGATACTGAGGCTCATATGATTCAAGTTATTAAGCCAGCAAGTGCCCCGGCAACGCCAGCCACCCAATTACTAATAGTCCGCTGCCTGTCGAAACCTGGCAATCTGCCTGCTGCCGGCACGCCCATAACAATTAAGCCTACCAACCTGTGCGCGACCGCTTGGTTAACATCAATAGTTTTGGCAGGGTCATCCCTCGTTCGCGGAGAGCAAATATGGACATTCTCAAACACAACCGTTCTGCCTGGGACAAACAATCTGCTGACGGCGAGAGCCCCTGGGTTAAGCCTGTCGATGCCAACACAATTCAAGCCGCCCGAAATGGCCACTGGACGGTTATTCTCACCCCTCTTATTGCCGTGCCGAATACCTGGTTTGCCAACGTGAAGAACAAAGAAATTTTGTGTCTCGCGTCTGGTGGGGGGCAACAGGTCCCCGTGTTAGCCGCCGCCGGTGCGAAGGTAACCAGTTTTGACAACTCGGCAGTTCAGCTGGAGAAAGATCGTCTGGTGGCTAACCGTGAAGGGCTAAGCATTGCCACAGTGCAGGGCGATATGGCCGATCTATCTTGTTTTGCTGACGCGCAATTCGATTTGATCTTTCACCCTGTCTCGAATGTATTTTGCGAAGATATTCGACCGGTATGGCACGAATGCGCGCGCGTGCTTCGGCCGGGCGGCCGCTTGCTCAGCGGTTTTATGAATCCCTGTTTTTTTCTGTTCGATCACGACGCGATTGAGCAGGATGGCGTGCCCGTGGTTCGCTTTGCACTACCTTATAGCGACACCGAGGATTTTCCGAAAGATCGACTTGCCCAGCGGATAGCGGCGAATGAGGCTATGGAGTTCAGCCATAGCCTGGATACGCAGATTGGCGAACAGTTACGTGCTGGATTTATGCTGGCCGATTTTTACGAAGACCACTGGGACGACGCGGCAAGCCCGCTGAATCGATTTATGCCTACCTCGATGGCCACCCTGGCAATCCGCGTGGACTGATGGGCACCGATGACGGATCGAGTTTGCTTTGCGCTTTTAACTGACCTTGTAAAAAGGCGGGCTTTAGCCGCCTTTCTTCGGAGGCAACATCACTAACACCGGCGTGCGCGCTTTGTAAGATTGATACTCTGGATCTTCACCCCACTGACGCGCCGCGCGATTTTCCAACATGCGCACGCCGCTAATCGCGGTCAGCAAGAACAGCACCCAGATCGGTGAAATCAAGGTAAACAACTGCCATCCTTCCAAAACAGGAATCGCCATAACCGCTATGCCAGCCCACAACATGATCTCGCCAAAGTAATTGGGGTGTCGCGACCATGCCCACAGGCCGGTAGTAATAAATCGATTCGCATTTTCCGGATTGGCTCGAAACGCGGTTTTTTGACGGTCGGCAATGACCTCAATGCCAAAACCAAGCATCCAAAGCGCCAGCCCACCTAGAAAGAAAGCATCTACCGGTACTACCCGACCAGAAGTAATGGCCGCCAAAGCAGCGCAGCTAGTGAGATACACCCACGTACCTTGAATAGTCCAGGTCATAAAAAACGTTGGGAAATAAATACGAATACTACGAAAGCGCTTATCTTCGCCCGCCTGCTTAATACGGAAGTACAAAAACGGTCCGAGCCGCAGCGCCCAGATAGAAATCAGCACCAGCAATGTTATGGCGCGCAGATCATAGGCGGCACTCATTATCACAGCAGCAACCGCCATAACAACGTAGGTCAGGCTGCCGGTGAGATCAAAGAACTTTTCCGAGAGGGTTTGCCAGGCGTGAATAAACACGATCCACTGCACGCCGTAGGCGAAGACCCCACACCAGGCAAATACGGAAAGCGAACCCAGACGTACCCCCTGGTCGCCGCCGGCATAGGCGATTGCCACCGAAACCAGGAGTAACGCGGTAATGCTGCCGATGGCGATCAACCACTGACTTGTAGATGCTTTTTGTGCGGTTTCGGTCATATTTTTCCCCTATTTTAGTCGTTGTACGACCAGATAATCACTGCGCGCAGTTTGGCTGGTGATTGCGTGCGAGACCTTGGTATCCCCTCC
>DJYW01000117.1:60566-67363 GCA_002450255.1 Gammaproteobacteria bacterium UBA6968 | reverse complement strand
TCTTTAGCTTGGTCTTTTGTTTGTTCGTTGTCTTTGTTCTTTTTTTCTCTGTCTATTTCTGGTCAACGCGTTTTTGCTACACGTATATTGCCTTACGCCGCGTAGCTGCAAATAAATCCAGCTCGCCGTCAAAGCCCAGTCTCTGCTGTAGTCGCAAGCATGGGATCTTGCCATAAAGACTGCTTTTCCATTATCACTAGAAACGCGTCATGCGCCAGCCAATGATTCAACCACGACCAAACTGCCGGTAACGCTTGCTGTGCTAACCAGGTCGGCTCCACAAAATGAAATTGGCGCACAAAAGGCAGCAACGCTAAATCCACCAGTTGTGCCTCGGTGCCACACAGATAGGGCCCACCAACCATCAACGTCTCCAGCCGCTGCAGCCAGGCCAAACACTGCGCCCGGCAATGTTCCCGACTCCACTCATGTTCGTCACGATGGTATTTATAGCGGTCTAGCCAGGGTTTGAAACCCTCATCAAACGCAGCCACAAATTGCGCCTGCGGCTGATCGTCAATGCGCTCAATAAGCCAATGCGGCGCCCGCTGCACCAATGCCCACTGCATAATCTCCAGGCTTTCCTCAAGCACCACGCCATTTGCGTGCTGTAACACCGGCACCGTTGCCTTGGGCGACAGCGCCAAAAAAGTAGGCGGCTTTGCTTTGAGGGCAATTTCACGAAGCTCGACCTGAACCCCGGCAAGGTGCAGGGCCAGACGCGCACGCATCGCGTAAGGACAACGCCGGAAACTATAGAGTACAGGTAGGGTCATTGCCCGGATTTGCGCGGTAAGTCCGCGATGTTTTGTGCCCAGGGCACGGCCGAGTCAAACCAAACTTGTGCCTGTGGAGGCAAGTCTGCGACTTGGTCCAACAAACCGGTGCGGATGCCTAGCCAACGCTCAGCTGTATCGCTGCTGCGCGGCGATGTAGCGTAAATATGCGCGCCGCAGCTTTCACAAAAACCGAGTTCGCGTGGGTTACCACTGTCGCCTATCTTCGGATAAATCTTTGGCTCGCCACTTTGGAACGTCAACTCGCTTTCGGCCACCTGGACTATGCTGCGATAAGGCCCGCCAGACATTTTCTGACAATCGGTGCAGTGGCAAATTGCCACCCGCTTTGGATCCGCCTCACCGATAAAGGTAATTGCGCCACAATGACAACCACCGCTGATGTACATAATTCTCTCCTTCCCGCCTCGCACTGAATGCCCGCTTTAAGACTTTCTAGACCGACAGCCTAGTGATTAGGGCTGTAGGGCCTGCCAGGTTCGATTCTGACACGGCTTAGCAGCAACGATCAAAACTGTGGCTAAAGCTGGTAATCCCGGTGCTAAACACTCAATTTGCAAGTGTGCCTGGACGGGACCAGGCAAGCACCGAGCAGCTACGATCGCCGCCGACTGATTTGTGCCTGGGGCTATTTTGGCGGCCGGTCCAGCGATGAGATAAAGCATCACTCAGCACGAAGGAATATGGCTAACTCAATCTTGGCAAGTTTTCGCGATTCACTTTATTAGGCATACTCAGCGGCAGTGGATTTGTGTTCGACAGACGTTACGCGTCAGTCGCTAACGTCCATCCACATGACACGGTCTTTGGCGGCATAACCCGCCAGAGGCCAACGAGATTGCCGTATCAACCTTCGGAAGAACCTTCGCTTCAACGCGGATTGGAATCGCAGTTACGGTTGAGTTCGCTTACTAAAACAAGAGAGTTAAAACCATGACCAATGTATTTCGTTGCCTATCACTTGTCTTTTTGCTATCGCTAAACGTTGCGGCTGTTGCAGCCAACGACGATGAACGCAGCACGCGGGCGATTGAAAATCGTCAGGGCTTACTGAAAGTCACCGGCCACTACATGGGACCTATCGTCGGCATGGCGCGGGGCCAAATTCCATTTGATGCCGATGTCATTGCTCATCACGCGACCCAGATCGGCCACCTCACCGGCATGCTACCGGATTTGTTTCGTATGGATACACGCGGTAGCAGCGCGCCTACTGAAGCGAAAGGGATCATTTGGGACAACTTGGAAGACTTTGCCGCTAAAGCCAAGACCTCTCAGGACCGCGCCCAAGCTTTGGTCGCAGCAACATCAGAAGGCAAAGGTCCAACCCTTAAAGCATTTGGCGCACTCGGCAATTCCTGTAAAGGGTGCCATGATAAGTATCGTGAGAAAAAGTAGCCTTAGCAAATCCCCAGACAACGACGCGCCACTCGCCGCAGTGGTTGTCTGGGACCTACCGCTACGCATTTTTCATTGGCTTATTGCCAGTTGTCTGGTCGCTTCGTGGCTGACAGCCGAAGCGGGCTATGAGTGGAACCAAGTTCACCTTTATCTTGGCTACACCACGCTTACCCTGATTTCCTTTCGGGTTTTATGGGCATTCGTGGGGACGCCTTCAGCACGAGTGGCTCAACAGCAATGGGGCTTTGGTGCCTTGCTTCGATCGCTTCGACAGCTTGTTCAGCCGACGCCTGCTTATAGCTACGGGCATAGCGCTATCGGTAGTTGGGCGTCTGTTGTTTTGCTTAGCCTCATGCTTTGTCAGGCCATGTCGGGGCTGTTTGCAACTGACGACATTGCGTTTCAAGGGCCTTACTATCCTGCGGTTACTGCCGCGACTGCGAGTGAACTCACCGGCTTTCATCACCTTAACTTTAACCTGATCTGCGCGGCGGTTGTGCTGCATCTCAGCATTATGGTGTGGTACCGACTCTACAAAAAAGAAAATCTCGTCAGCGCCATGATCATCGGCACAAAGGACATGCCGCAGACCCAGAGGCTAACCACCATTCGGAGTGCCGAAGCGCTGTCGGGTAGGGCAGGCATCCTGTTGCGAGCACTCATTTGCCTGGCTGTGGCAGGCGCGCTAATCGCAGTGGTTATCCAATTCGCGCCAGAACCCGAATACTATTTTTAAAGATCGGCGTCTGGAGCCTGAACCCAAAGTCTGGAAACTGCAGCAGAGGTGCCATCTGGCTCGACGTTCAGTCCATCGTACTGATGACGTACTCGCAGCAAAGCGTCGGATTGCTCGACCAGCGCCAACAATTCCCCTGGTGCGACGCGAAAGCGAGGGTTTGTAGGTCCAACAATTGTTTGGCCAGATTCCTTCTCTCGTTCTGCGACGCGCAAACCCTGCCACTGTAGATGCTCTTCTATGACGAGATGGCCGCCAGGCGCTAAGTGTTCGACCAGTTGCGGAATCAAATCCAGCGCCACAAACCGGAACAGGATAATCATCTGATATCGCGACAACCAATCCATCGGGCCGCTGAGCACATCCTGGCAATACCAATGGATACTCAACTGACGTCGCGCACCCTGACTCGCACCACGGGCGATCGCTGCCGACGCAATGTCGACAGCATCGACCTGATAGCCGGCCTCAGCCAAATGCATAGCGTTACGCCCTGCACCACTGGCAATGTCTAACGCCCGCTTCGTTTCGGGTACTGAGGACGCTTCGCCGTGAGCATGGTCGACTACTTGGGCAACCACTTCGCTCAGAAATTGGCTAGGCCATGGACGGCCCTTATAGGCCCCCTCGCGGTAGCGATTGTCCCAGCGTTCTCTATCGTGCTGTGGCATTTTATTCCTCACGTCAGTTATTCGGAGCCGGTTTCGTTACAGCGGTTGCACCTAAGGTTAGCAGCGGTTAGCTTTGCGCGGCTCTCACTGAGGACCCTTGTGTTGCCGTCACCATCCAAACCTGCATTAGACTTTCTTGCAATGGCTCTCTCGGTCATTTGTCTGATTCATTGTCTTTCCATACCGCTGGCTTTGCTGCTAATACCCAGCTTTAGCTACGCGCTGCTGCAATCGGAAACCTTAATGCATTGGATTTTACTGGGATTCGCCGCGCCAATCAGCATGGTGACTTTGTACCTCGGGCATAGGCGCCACGGCGTTCCAATTATCAGCGTATTGGGCCTGGCGGGCTTATTATTCATGCTCATTGGCGCCTCGCACTTATTCGGACGCGATCTAGAGTCAGCACTAACGGTTATAGGGGTTTCAGCGCTATTCGTGGCGCACTGGCGTAACATGTTTGAACTGCGCCATGCAATAAAAGGTCGGCAAGGGCAACCTTAAGGCGCAACAAAAAGACCTTTGCAAGCAGAGACGCCGCTTCATGCGACCACGGAGACTTCAAGATAAAGCCACCAGCGAAGCCATCCACAACAAGCATAGACGACTCACAATAGGGAGGATAAGAGACATGAAATACGACAACATCTTACAAACCATTGGCAACACACCAATCGTCAAGCTCAATCGCTTTGCACCCGACCACGTCGACATGTACGTCAAGGTCGAGTCGTTCAATCCCATGGCCTCAATCAAAGACCGCTTAGCTTACGCCATTATAAAAGATGCCACAGATAGCGGCGCGTTAGCCCCCGGGCAAACGGTTGTCGAAGCCACTTCTGGCAACACTGGCATAGCTCTGGCTATGGTCTGTGCTGCACTCGGCCATCCGTTTGTGGCGACCATGGTCGAAACCTTTTCCATCGAACGCCGCAAAATCATGCGAGCACTTGGCGCGAAAGTGATTTTGACTCCCGCCGCCGAACGCGGCACGGGTATGGTCCGTATCGCCGAGGAACTGGCTGCCCAACACGGCTGGTTTATGGCCAGACAATTTACCAACCCAGCGAATCCGGCTTATCACGCGAGCACCACGGGGCCAGAGATTCTCAGCGATTTTGCAAGTGAACGTCTGGACTATTGGGTTACCGGATGGGGCACCGGTGGCACCATGACAGGCGCGGGTCAGGTTTTAAAAGCGGCGCGTCCCGATCTAAAAGTAGTTGTAGCTGAGCCAGAGCAAGCTGCTTTATTGTCTGGCAAAGAATGGTCGCCGCATAAAATCCAAGGCTGGACGCCGGACTTTATACCCGAAGTATTAAATCCGGACGTTGCTGACATAGTGACGCCTGTAAATGAAGACGAGTCGATGAGATGCGCAATTCGATTGGCGCAGGAAGAGGGCATCTTCGTAGGTATTTCCGCGGGCGGCACGCTATCCGCAGGCCTCAAGGTTGCTGCAGAAGCGCCCACAGGAAGTGTACTGGTGGTTATGCTTGCAGATACTGGCGAGCGCTATCTGTCATCGCCCTTATTTGCAGACCTAAACGAGGGCTCTGATGACGAATGGTTGGCGAGTCTCTGACTTGCTGAGCCGCTAGCACGTTTTTCAGCCATTCTAGTGCCCGTCTTAAGCGATAAATAGCGACCCTCTGGCGTTCGCTACCAGCACTGGATAAAAGTCGCTTATCGAAGCAGTTGGGGATAATCAAGCTCGGCATTCCAATGAATCTGAGTCACACTGGCGTAGCGCGATTCGCTTACAAATCCATGATGACGCAAGGTTTCCATATCGCGGCTAATGCGATCTAGAGGATGTGCCTTCGCGACCACCGTAGTCGCCGCAATATCAGCTACTTTACGAACCACTGACGCGCTGGCCTGAACAGCGTGTGTGCCTGCTAAATATAGGTCAGCCCGATCCTCCGGTGTAAATTCATTGCCTGCTGCGGCCCGCGCCCAAGCCTTTTCTAATTCGGCATAAAAGAATTGTTTAGAAGCGCGATGCTCAGCCAGAGCCTTTCCATAATGCACCTGACCCAACATGCGATCGCGTAATTTGTTGGCCGTGCCACCCTGGGTCTTCGCACTAGCCAGCGTCTTCACCAACTCGAGCGCGCGACCGGCCAGACTAAGCGCAACAGGTACATAAGTCGCAAAAACCACTCGCGACGGGCATCGATAAAGCTGGCCGTTGTAATGCGAATTCGCAGTGGCCGCAGCAGCCGAAACGACTTGCTCAGCTGGCACGGTAACACCATCGACCAAAACATCATTGCTGCCAGAACCACGCATGCCCAGCGTGTCCCAATTGTCCTGAATTTGACACGCCCGCATGGGTAGCAGAGCCATGTGCGGCTGGCCCGCTAGTATCACTGGCGTCATCAGCCACTCACCATGCTGACAACCGCTCACAAAACGCTGGGTGCCGTGGATCGTTACATGATGCGGATCGGTTTGCTCGCCCTGTAAAGGTGAATGTCCACTCGCGGCCACAAGCACATCGGGGTTGTTCTTCCAGATTCGTTCGACCAGCTCGACTGGCCAAGTCGCCGCCATTAAGCGCGCCGCATTAAACACCATGACGTGCCAGGCAGCGGCGCTGTCCAAATCCGCAAGCCGCTCGCAAATGCGCGCGCAGCTAGCCGGCTCGATCTCCAGGCCACCCAGACTTGCGGGTAAGAACAAACGTGGGACACCAATGTCTATTAAACAAGCAAATGTTTCTTTATGGAGCTGACTGTTGGCCTCAGACCAATCTGCGTGGCCGGCAATCGTATCGCTATGCTGATCGATACGATCTAAAACTCCCTGTAGCGCTGTCATAACTTGTTGCCCCTACTTCCTCTCAATGCGAACCCGCAGATTGTGACTACTCCGCCTGAAAACCGCATTTCAGGCGCCCCAAAAAATGAAAGAAATATGGAACGCGACTGCTTAAGCCCTTGTCCCAATTTAAGATTTTGAAAACGCGAAAATGTAGAGGCTGAAACGCTATTTCTTTTCTCTGCACTTATTGTATTCTGCATGCCTCGCTGGCTGGACCTGTATGCTTATACAGACATTGAATCCCCGACAGGATGGAATGCTCCATACGGTCCAGCTAGTTGAGGCCAACCGTTGTTCGGTTTTGCTGCCGCTTGTTGCTCTTTTTTCGCCTCATTTCTAGCCTTTTTTCTAGTCTCTCTTCTA
>DJYW01000117.1:52296-60188 GCA_002450255.1 Gammaproteobacteria bacterium UBA6968 | reverse complement strand
TGCTTGTCTTGCTGAATCTCTGTCTGTTGTGCGCCTTCAAGGGTGTTGCCGAAGCTCATTCTCAACTGACTTTACGGCCACTCTCCCAAGTTGCGACTAATCCACTGGAAACTGTGGTAATGCGTCCATCCAATTGAAGCGACGATCTGCAACTGCAAGGAAATCAGGATTTAGGACACTTTCCTTTGTGTTATAGCGCATCGTTTCGCCATCGGGCGTTACCACGTCGCCGCCTGCGGCGCGCAATACAGCATGAGCCGCGGCTATATCCCATTCGCTCGTGGGACCTAACCTCGGGTATAAATCAGCGCCTCCTGCAGCCAAAGTGCACAGCTTTAAAGAGCTACCCACTGCGTTTCGCGACAGCTCAGGAAATCGTTTGCCTACTGCGTCTAGATACGACTCTAGGCGTTCGCCACCATGATTACGGCTGGCAACTATCGATATAGACACATCGTTAGCGGCGCGCGGCTTGCCGAGTAAATCGCGACCTATGGTGTCGCCTTCATGCAATACGCGAGCAATGCCGCTGGTTACGTCACCAGTGTATGTCTGTTTTTGGACCGGCACGCCGACCACACCCAATACCGCTTCGTTATTTTCTATCAATGCGATATTGACGGTAAATTCGCCGTTTCGATTCACGAACTCTTTAGTGCCGTCCAAGGGATCTACCAACCAATATTGGCTCCATTGGCTACGCTCAGAAAACGGCGCTGGAGCGGCTTCTTCAGAGAGGATCGGAATGCTCGGGAACGCAGCCTCCAAACCGGCAACGATGATTTTGTGTGCAGCCAGGTCTGCCTGAGTAAGAGGCGAGGAGTCATCTTTGTACTCCACCGCGAAGTCGACATCGTAAATCTCCATGATTGCAGCGCCAGCGGCTTCGACAATGGTCACCACCCGATCCACAGTTGTTTGATCCACTCGCATAACGCTTCCTCTCAATCGATTCTATTGCTTCCAGCACCGGCACTCGCGCATCGCTAACCTGAACGTGAAGCAAGTTGCTCACGGCACATCAACAAAGCAGCGATAGCGCGCGCTTCGTTGAATTGGTCTCCATTGATGAGTTCATCAAGCCGTGCTAGCGGCCAGGGAACAACTTCCGGCGGTTCCGGTTCATCGCCGGGCAAATGTTTCTCGTACAAATCCTGCGCGAGCATAGCGTGGATAGAATAACCCATATGGCCCGGCGCTAAAGTCAGTCGCTTAATAAACGTGACATTGCGAGCAGAAAAACCGACTTCTTCAGCCAACTCGCGGCGAGCGGCTTCCTCCAAACTTTCGCCTGCGTCGACAATCCCCTTGGGCAAAGTCAGCTGCAGCTCGTGAAAGCCCGCAGCATACTCGCGAATCAATAACAACTCATCCGCTGCATTGATCGCCACTACAATCACACCTTGAGTACGCGGCTCGGGGATACGTTCATACGTCCGTTTTATTCCATTGCTAAATTCTAGGTCTAGAGCTTCGACTTGAAAAAATCGGGTTTTAGCAATGACTTTGTTCTGCAGAATTTTCGGTAACGGCATGCTGACCTTATCGTTTCGACTTGTGCGGATGTTACCTCATCTCGACACAGCATCGACGCTGCAAACACGCTTCTTCGGGCTCACTACAACCCTGTCTTTCACTAGATTTCATCTTAGCTACTTTAGGAGCAACACATTTAATGCAAGCTGCTGCACAGGTTGCGTCGCCTGATTTTGACTGGTCATGTATCGACACGGTCCTCCTCGATATGGATGGCACCATTCTCGATTTGCACTACGACAACTGGGTATGGGACGAGGCATTACCCGCTGCATTTGGTCAGCTCAGCGGCCGAACGAAGGAAGACGCTCGACAGGTCGTGCGCGACCAGATGCAGGTTATGTCTGGTTCCATCCGCTACTTCAGTTTCGACTACTGGAGTGAATTCACCGGCGTTGACGTCGTCGCGCTGCATCACGAATCTCGTCACCTTATTGATTTTCGGCAAGACGCCGAGACGTTTCTCGAATGGTTAGCTGACGGCCACTGTCAGGTCGCAATTGCTACCAACGCCGACCGCAGCTGCTTTAATATCAAGGACGCTAAGTACGAACTCTCGGACCGTGTCGATGCGGTTTTTTCCAGCCACGACTTCCGCGAGCCTAAGGAAGGAAAAGCGTTTTGGTTGGAATTACACAGGGCTTTCGACTTCGACCCTGCAACCACTCTTTTTGTCGATGACAACCCTGGCGTGTTAGCCGCTGCAGAGCGGTTCGGTATCGCCAATAACTGGTGTGTTCGCACGCCAGACTCGAAGCGGCCCACTCGCTCCGTGACAGACTATCCCGCGCTGGATGAATTTGCTGAGATTTGTACCTTTAGCGCGTAAACTCGCCCCATGGATATTAGTGAATCAGTGCGCATCGACCGCTGGCTCTGGGCGGCGAGATTCTTCAAGACCCGCAGCCTGGCAAAGACTGCAATCGACGGCGGTAAAGTGCATTTAGATGGACAACGCACCAAGCCAGCTAAAGAAATCCACATCGGTCAAACATTAACGATACGCCGCGGTCAGCTGCTGCAAGTTGTTGAGGTAAAAGCGCTATCCGAGCAGCGCGGCTCCGCCCCGGTGGCTCAAGCGTTGTACCAAGAGACACCTGCAAGCATCGAAGAACGTGAAATCCTGCGCAGTAGGAAGCGCATGGAAAACGCGGGATTAATTGTTGTTCAACAAAGGCCCGATAAAAAAGATCGGCGCGCACTGGCAAAGCTGAAAAATCTAGACTCTTTGCAGTGAGATAGTGAAGCGCGAAGCAAGGCAGGCCAGTGGCTCGAATCCGCGGAGTAGTTAACAGGGCACACCAACGGGTTGTCTATGCAGCGCATGCCGCCTGAGCCTAAGCAGTCGGTGCTCGCTGTTTGTAACCGGATTTGCCACTGTATAAGGACTGGCTGCACGGGGTTATGCGCAGTGAAGAGGTTACCTGGAGAAATCAGATAACATGGCTTACCGCGAGGACATTGAGAAGCAACCTGCCCCGGTAGCACCCACGTTCTAGCGTCGTTTCAATCAGACCCGAACCCAGCCATGGCGTGCGAGCGCGACGCTAGCGGAGTTTTTATTAGCAATGGATAGTTTGTATCGCTTTAGTTTTGTTGATTTACCGATTCGCGGCCAGTGGGTGCGCCTGGATCAATCGCTACAGGATGCTTTTAAAAATAAAAGTTACCCGCAGCCAGTCTCCGGCTTTCTGGGCGAAATGTTCGCTGCGGTTGCGATGATCTCAGACAATTTAAAATTTGCCGGCGCTGTGGCCTTGCAGTCCCAGGGTAACGGTGCATTGCTACGAACCCTCGCGGAGTGCAGCAATCGACGTAACCTACGCGGTATCGCACATGTGCGCGAAGACTTTGTATTGCCGCCGGATCCGAACAATTTAGCCGCTTGGCTTGGCGATGGTCGCTTGGCTTTATCGCTGATCCCTGAAGACCGCGAAAACATGCAAACCTATCAGGGTCAGGTTGAACTTCGTGACGCCTCGTTAGCCATAAATTTACAGACTTATTTCACCCGTTCCGAGCAACTCGACACCAAATTGTACTTTGGCGCTGATGCCACAACCGTAACCGGCCTGCTGCTGCAGCGCCTGCCGGAAGCGCCAGATGCGCCAGACGAAATGCTGGAAAGAGCAGAGGACGCTTGGGATACCCTGGTGACGCTCACAGATACAATCCGCGGTGAGGAACTCGCTGAGCTGAATCCAGAGGAGATGCTGCGCCGGCTCTATCATGAGTACACTGTGACGGTGCACAGTGCGCAGTCTATGCAATACAAATGCACCTGCAATCAAAGCAAAAGTGACCGCACTTTGGCGACACTACCCGTCGCTGAGATGTACGAGCTATTGGAAGAACTTGGCGAGATCACTGTGGATTGCGAGTTTTGCGGGCAACGCTATGCCTATGGTCAGGCAGAAGTCGACCGTATCGCCACTACTGGCGGCTATTGGGACACGTCAAAGAAAGTTCACTAGATCACACCGACCAAACTTGGAAATAAGTTGGATTAGGTGATAAATACATAGCTTTGACTGTTCTACAGCATACAGGCTCTGGCATAATCCCCCGTCTTTCCGAATCAGTCTAAATCTTTCCAACTTCCCAGAATGGACCGTTAACCATGGATAAACGCGTAGATCTATCCTCAGCTAATCTTGCAGAACATGCTGTCGTGCGAGGCGAAGGTAAATTCACTGCTGATGGCGCGATCGTTGTAGAAACTGGCCACCGTACCGGCCGCTCACCTAAAGATAGATTTATCGTCGAAGAAGCATCTACTGCAGATTTGATCGATTGGGGCGATATTAACCAGCCTATTGGCGCAGACGTCTTTGACCATCTTTGGGACCGTGTCCAAGTACATATGGGCGAACAGGAAACTTTTCTGTCGCATCTGCACGTCGGCGCCGATCCGGAGCATTACCTGCCGATAGAAGTCACCACCGAATATGCCTGGCACGGTCTCTTCGGACGCACTCTGTTTATCGTTCCAGAACACTACAATCCTCACAACAAGGAAGCATGGCAAATCGTCAACGCGCCCACGTTCGTTTGTGAACCAGAGCGTGACAGCACCAATAGCGATGCAACCGTTATGATTAACTTTGCACAACGCAAAGTACTGATTGCCGGCATGCGCTACGCAGGCGAAATGAAAAAGTCTATGTTCTCCGTTCTGAACTTTTTGTTGCCGGAAAAAGACGTACTACCTATGCACTGCTCTGCAAACATGGGCGACGAGGGAGACGTGACTTTGTTCTTTGGCCTATCTGGCACGGGTAAGACCACCTTATCGGCCGACCCTAACCGTTTGCTTATTGGCGATGACGAGCATGGCTGGGGCAAAGGCACAGTATTCAACTTTGAAGGCGGCTGTTACGCCAAATGTATCGACCTGACGCGCGAAAACGAGCCGGTTATTTTCGACGCTATTCGTTTTGGTGCGATTGTCGAAAACGTTGTAATGAACGACGCTTCGCGCCAGCCAGACTATGCCGATAGCTCACTCACTGAAAACACTCGTGCTTGTTATCCGCGCGACAACATCGCGGAGAAAGTGCCCGGCAATCGTGGCGGAGAACCGAACAACATTATCTTCTTAACCTGTGATGTCAGCGGCGTTTTGCCACCGGTCTCCATACTGACGAAGGAGGCGGCTGCGTATCACTTTCTCTCCGGCTACACAGCCCAAGTTGGGTCAACGGAAATCGGTTCAACCGAAGCCTACAAAGCCACTTTTTCGACCTGCTTTGGCGCGCCTTTCTTTCCACGACCTGCGGGCGTCTATGCCGACTTGTTGATCAAGCGGATCGAAGAATTTGGCTCAACGGTCTATCTGGTTAACACCGGTTGGACCGGTGGCGGCTACGGTGTTGGCAAGCGCTTTAGTATTCCAATAACACGCAGCATCATCGCTGCCGTCCAAAGCAACAGCTTGAAGGGTACGCCAACAACCCACCTGCCCGGATTGAATCTGCATATCCCTACGGCGATTGAAGGCGTGGAGACTGGTCTCTTGAATCCTCGTGATACGTGGCCAGATACTGCAGCATATAACGCAGCAGCGGCAGATTTGGTGAGCAAGTTCGTCGCGAACTTTAAGAAGTTTACCGTCGCAGAACAGATCGTCGCTGCGGGCCCTCAGCTCTAAAGGAGAGCGTGTCGCAGTGATGCTGCGACACGTCCGTAACTGCCATGACCGAAAACATACCGTGGGACAAACTGAGCGAACCCAACTCAGGCCTTGGACAGTTGCGGCGTGGCATTGAAAAAGAGAGTTTAAGAATAACAGCTGACGGCACGCTGTCCGGAGCGGCCCACCCGACCTGTCTTGGGTCCGCACTGACGCACCCCTCTATCACCACTGACTTCAGCGAAGCACAGCTAGAGCTGATCACCGGTATACATGAGAGCGCGACGGCTTGTCTGGATGAGTTAGAGGCTACGCACGCCTTCGTCCATCACTGCCTCGAAAGCGAGATGCTTTGGCCCAGTAGCATGCCTTGCATCCTAGCTGCAAATGAGAACCAGATCCCGCTTGGGCAATACGGGTCGTCAAATATCGGCCGCGCCAAAACCATCTACCGCCGGGGCTTGGGGTACCGTTACGGCCGACTGATGCAGACGATATCTGGTATCCACTACAATTTTTCCGTGCCGGACTCGCTTTGGCAAACGCTGGGGGTGACTTCGCAAACCGAGATTACCGCGAACTACTTTGGACTGATCCGCAACTTTAAGCGTTGGTCTTGGCTGCTATTTTACTTATTTGGCGCCTCACCCGCCGTTTGCCAAACTTTTTTAGCGAACGATAAACACGGTTTGCGGGAGTTTTTGCCAGGAACGTTTTACCTGCCACACGCAACCTGCCTAAGGATGGGCCCACTGGGTTACATCAGCGAAGCTCAGCATCAGCTGAGTGTCTCTTACAATTCCTTGGCGGATTACAGTGCCTCTCTAGCGCAAGCCCTCACCGAACAATACCCGCCCTACGCGAATTTAGGTGCTGATACATTAGATACGGAGCCTTATCCGCAGCTAAACAGCGCTTTGCTGCAAATAGAGAACGAGTTTTACAGCACCATTCGACCCAAACGCACGACGCAATCTGGCGAGCGTCCGCTGCAAGCGCTGGACGGCCGCGGCGTAGAATATGTCGAGGTTCGCTGCGTCGATTTAAATCCGCTGCAACCCATTGGCATCGAAGCCACCCAAGTGCGTTTTTTGGATGTGTTCCTCGTCGCTTGCCTGTTAAACCCAAGTGCAATGGATACGGCCACGGAGATCGCGGCGGTACAAGCTAACGAGTTAGCCGTGGTTGCGAACGGTCGCGATCCAGTTTTGGAACTCATTCGCGATGGTCAATCTATTGGCCTCCGCGAATGGGCAAACGCCATTCTGGACCTATGCGAACCAGTTGCCGAAGCGATCGATGCGGCCGGCAACGGCATTGAGCACCGACAGGCATTAGCCGAGCAGCGCCATAAAGTTACCGACGTGTCGCTTACGCCATCGGCACAAATGCTGGATGCGATTGAAGAGTGTGGCTCTTTTTTCAACTACTCCATGCAATACAGTCAGGCCCATAAAGCCTACTTTGCAGCGCACCCTTTGACCGCATCGGCATTGCAGCGTCAGCAGGAGTCCGCCGCGCTTTCGCATGTTCGGCAAGAAGAAATCGAGACCGAAGAAACCCAGGCGTTTGAGGCGTTTCTGGACCAATATCTCGCCACGCGTTAGCTCGCTGTGTGGTTTTTCGAGTGAATTTTCTAGCCCACTGCGCACTAGCGAGCGACGCGGCCGCTATTCTACATGCGGACGTCCTCGACGGCCTGTTAGCCGGGGCGATCATTGCCGACTTCAGCAAGGGTAAGATCCCTTCGGATTGGCCGACATCCGTCGCAGCCGGGGTGCGCTTACATCGGCGCATCGACTCTGCAACTAACCAGTTGCCCGCCATCAAAGTGTCCTGCAATCGATTTCCAAAACACTTGCGACGTCTGGCGCCAATTTTTATCGACATACTCGGCGACTATCATTTAAGCCAAACCTGGTCTGACTATTACACCGCGGAACTCGACGAATTTTCGAAACATTGTTATGCCGCAGTACGTCGCCACAGCGATTTACTTCCAGAGCGTGGCCAACGCTTTATTACTTACCTGGAACACGTCGACTTACTTGCCAATGGCGCCGATTGGGCAAACATAGAAAACGCAATCGCTTCAGTTTTGCGCCGTCTGCGTTCCGACTTATCGTTGTCTGAAACCGCCGCCACCGTGTACAACCTGGCCACGGCCACACGTCAGGAGTTCGATGCTTACTACCCTGAATGTATCCAATTGGCGCGGGCATGG
>DJYW01000117.1:26158-51908 GCA_002450255.1 Gammaproteobacteria bacterium UBA6968 | reverse complement strand
GCAGACGAGACCCACTGACAGCGCCCCGGCCAACCTGGCTGAGAATAGAAATCCCCGGGACAACCAACCGCGGCTGGCAACCTGTCGCGCAATGTCCTATTGTCTGCAACCCAAAAATGTTGGAGCTACCCATGCAAGCCGTGCTATGCAAGTCTTTCGGACCACCCGAAAGCCTGACCTTAGAAGAGGTCGACGATCCGCAATTGGGGCCAGGGCAGGTGCTGATCGCAACCAAAGCAACTGCATTGAATTATCCAGATGTTTTGATGATAGAAGGTAAATATCAATCACAACCGAATATGCCGTTTTCACCAGGCGGTGAGTTTGCCGGGGTAATCACCGACATCGCAGAAGACGTGACAGCATGGCAAGTGGGTGACGAAGTTTATGGCGGATTGGGACACGGCGGATTCGCTGAAAAGATCGCGGCGCCGGCGCAGCTAATAAAACGCAAACCGGCATCTATGAGCTTTGCTGTGGCAGCTGGTATCAGTACCACCTATGGCACGTCGTACTATGCCCTCAAGCAACGGGCTAATCTGCAGCCCGGTGAAACGCTGTTGGTGCTGGGCGCGGCTGGCGGTGTTGGCCTCGCGGCGGTCGAGTTGGGTAAGGCGATGGGGGCTCGCGTTATCGCCGCAGCATCGACAGATGCTAAGCTCGCTATCGCAAAAACCGCAGGCGCGGACGAATTGATAAACTACGCCGACGGCGAACTTAAAGAAAAAGTTAAGGCATTAACTGACGGGAACGGGGCCGACGTGATTTACGACCCGGTCGGCGGACCGCTCTTTGATCAGTGCATGCGATGCGTCAATTGGTATGGTCGCGTGCTAATCGTCGGTTTTGTCGGCGGCGATATTCCAAAGCTACCCACCAACCTTGTGCTTTTGAAAAGCTGCCAGGTTGTCGGTGTTTTTTACGGCGCGTTTAGCGGCCGGTTCCCGGCTGAGAATAGGGCTAACTTTGAAGACATCATGGCCTTTTTTGAAGCCGGAAAAATTAATCCTTTAATCGGCGCGGAGTATACGCTCAGTGACTATGCAGACGCACTGAACTGTCTAGCGCAACGCCGAGCTGTCGGTAAAGTAGTGGTAACGTTTGATGCTTAATAAGATTGATTGCGAGTCGTGGGCTGTCGCCATTTGTATTGGTGGCGGCGGTTTGCTGTGTGCAGCGCTATTTATGGAATTTGCGATGGGACTGGCGCCCTGTCCGTTATGCATGATGCAGAGAATTTGGCTGGCACTGCTGGTCATCATCTCATTTGTCGGGCTCACCCATAATCCTCGCCTTGGTATCTATCCGCTATCTGCGCTGATCGCGGGTGTTGTCGGCGCGGGTTTTTCTATTCGCCAATTGTGGTTACAAAGCCTCCCTAAAGATCAGGTACCTGCGTGCGGACCAGACCTGGCCTACATGATTGACGCGTTCCCGCTGAGCGACCTACTCGCAGCAATGACCTCCGGAACCGGCGATTGTGCCAATGTCAGCTGGTCACTACTGGGATTAAGCATTCCAGGCTGGCTTTTGCTTTGTTTCATAGCGCTGTGTGCTGCCTGCCTGCTGCAATTAATGCGCAGCATTAGACCGCTGCTGCAGTAACGCACTAACATGGGTTACGTTGGCAAGTTTTCGCTGGCGCGCTATATTATTTCGCGCGTGACTAAAGAGCATGCTCAAAGCTTGCGCCTCATTACAAAAACGCTTCGCGTCTGACAACGCTTAAAGAGTCGAGACACAGATGACCAAGACCATTTTGGTGTTAAATCGTAAAGGCGGGTGTGGCAAAACAACGCTTGCCACTAACCTTGCCGCTGGCTATGCAGCCAACGGCTCTAACGTCTGTCTATTCGACCAGGACGCGCAACGCAGCAGTTCCCTTTGGGCAGGTATGCGCTCCGAGGCGCAGGCAGACATCACTCTCGCTCGCTCCTTTGATGAATTATCTGGTATGGATCATGATGTGATCGTGATCGACGGCCCTGGCGGTCACATCAGCACAAAGCACCTCGAACAAATGGTAGCGCGTAGCGACGTCATAGTAGTGCCGCTTTTACCTGCTTCATTAGATGCTCAGGCGGGCGGACAATTTATTACCGAATTGGTGACTAACCGTCTGCTGCGAGCAACACCGAAACCCGTCGCAGTGGTTACCAATCGTGTGCAACTGGCAACTACTACCCACGAGCAAATGCTGCATTTGTTGCATTGCCTGAATGTGCCTCATGTGGCAGCGCTGCGCGAGTCCAGTGTCTACAGCAAAGCCATCGATCAAGGTAGCAGTGTTTTTGAAATGAAGACCAATCGAGCAGCTCGCAAAGAGGTTCGCGCCTGGTACGAATTGGTCGATTGGATTGATACGGCGGTGGCTTCCTCTGCGGCGCGACTACCTCTCGCACCTAAAGTCGCACCTAAGGCCGGTACGAATGCCGACGCTACTTCGCGACGCCTGCCGAAGGCAGCTCAACCTGCGGCGGTCTCAACGGCCGCGTTTGAGAACCGCAATCAAGCCTAACCTCACTCGGCTCTGACTCAGCGATGATCCTTTATGCTGCGTATTTCTGATCTAACTTTCGGCCGCGGCGACGAAACGCTATTTGCCGATCTCGATATGGTTCTTTATCCGGGCCAACGTATGGCTGTGGTTGGTCGCAACGGCGTCGGCAAAAGCACTTTGTTCAAGCTGATCCTGGGCGAACTGGAAGGCGCACGCGGTACCATCGATATCCCAACGAACTGGCGTATCGGTCATATGGCACAAGAGGTCCGCCCATCAGCTCAGCCGGCATTAGAGTACGTCATCGACGGCGACCAACCGCTCCGCGCAACACAGACCGCTCTAACCACGACCGAGGATCCGGTGGCACTAGCCGATCTATATAGTCGCCTAGAGGATTTGGGTGGCTATCAGGCAGAAGCCAAGGCCGGTGAAATATTGCATGGTCTAGGCTTTTCAGCAGAACAGCTGCAGCAGCCATTTAACACATTTTCCGGTGGCTGGCGCATCCGGCTCAATCTGGCTCAGGCGCTCATGTCACCCAGCGATCTGCTGCTTTTAGACGAGCCGACCAACCATCTCGATCTGGAAGCGATCCTTTGGTTGGAACAATGGTTACTGCGTTTCCCAGGCGCACTGCTCATCATTGCCCACGACCGGGGCTTTCTAAATTCGACGGCAACCCATGTGCTACATCTCGCTGGCGGTGGCGGGACATCATATAGCGGAGACTATTCTTCGTTCGAACGGCAGCGCAGCGAGGCGTTGTTGCGCCAGCAAGCGGAGTCCAACAAACGCGAGGCGAAAGCACGCCATATACAGTCTTTCGTGGATCGTTTCCGAGCTAAAGCCAGCAAAGCCAAGCAGGTGCAGAGTCGTATAAAGGCGTTAGAAAAAATGCAGGCTAACGCGACCTTGGTGGCAGATTCTGACTATCGGGTGCAGTTTGAAAACCCGGACAAGGTCTCTAACCCGCTGCTGACGTTTCGCAACCTACGGCTGGGTTACCTCACTGAAACCGATCCCCCAAAATCCGATCTCAGAAAATCCGAGGGCGATGAAACCGCCAAAGATGAAAGCGAAAACCAGCTTAAATGTATAGGTCAAAACAAAACCGAACACGTGGTGCTCAGCAACGTCTCACAAACGGTACTTCCGGGCGCGCGTATCGGCGTGTTAGGCGCAAACGGCGCAGGCAAGTCCACCCTGCTGAAAGGGCTAATCGGCGAACTCCCTGCGCTGGCAGGTACGTTAGAGCGTGGACGGCATGCCAGCGTGAGTTATTTTGCCCAACACCAGCTGGAATCCCTCGACTTAGCGGCAACGGCATACGCTAGCGTGCTGCGCGAACATCCGGATATGGACCCGCAAGGTTGTCGTGACTACCTCGGTGGCTGGGGGTTTTCCAAGGCGATGATAGAGCGGCCCGTAGCCAGTTTGTCGGGTGGCGAAAAAGCCAGGCTGGTTTTGGCATTACTCGCTCGCCAGAAACCAGCGATGATCATTCTTGATGAACCCACCAACCACCTTGATCTCGATATGCGCGATGCGCTTGCACTTGCGCTACAAGAGTTTAGCGGAGCCGTCATCATCGTCGCTCATGATAGAACCCTTTTAGATCAGGTGGTCGACGAGTTTTGGTTATTGCGGGAGGGGCAGTTACATCGCTATGAGGGCGATGTTGCGGACTACACTGAGACGCGCCGCAGCGTGACTGCCGGTGACGCCATTGATTCGAATCAGCTCGATGGCTTACTCCAGGCCGGTAACAAGAAAGCGCTGCGTCAACAACGATCTGCGGCCCGCGCCAAACTGTCCGCGCATCGGCAAAAAATTAAAGCGCTGGAGAAACAAATAGATTCAACAACCAATGAGTTAAAAGCGCTTGAAAGCCGCTTAGCGGACAAGGCAACCTACGACACGTTAGCGGCAAACGAACTAAACGATCTACTAAGCAAGGCAGCGCGAAAGCGGCAGCAACTGGAGCAGGCTGAAGAAGAATGGTTCGCGGCTAGCTCAGAACTAGAGGCAGCTGAACTTGATCAATGTTAGGTTTACGAAGGCAAGACTGCTCGTAACGATCCTGTTGCATTGCCTGAAGGAGGCACCATGAGGACTTTTCCACATACTCGTCTACGCCGTAATCGCGAATCCGATTGGGTACGGCGCCTTGTTCGTGAAAATAAGTTGACTGCGGATGACCTAATTTATCCGATGTTTGTTATTGACGGCGAGAATCAGGCAACCGCCATTGAGTCTATGCCGGGTATTTTGAGACTCTCGATTGACCGCTTGGTGGCTGAAGCTAAGCATTTATCCTCACTTGGGTTACCCGCGGTCGCGCTCTTCCCAAACGTTGACTCACGTTTACGTACTCCAAACGGGGAGGAGGCTTATAATCCTAACGGTTTGGTTCCACTAGCGGTGCGCGCACTTAAAGCAGCGGTACCCGAACTGGGGGTGATCACCGATGCCGCGCTTGATCCTTATACCAGCCACGGCCAGGACGGCTTGCTGGACGACGACGGCTATATTTTAAACGACCCAACAGTCGAAGCTTTGCAACGACAAGCTAGTGTCTGTGCCGCGTCGGGCGCGGACGTGATCGCACCATCCGACATGATGGACGGCCGCATTGGTGGAATTCGCGCCCAATTGGACAGAGACGGCCATCAACTAACAAAAATTATGAGTTACGCGGCAAAATATGCCTCAGGTTACTACGGGCCATTCCGCGATGCCGTCGGCTCCTCCTCAAACTTAGGCAAAAGCTCTAAAGCCACATATCAAATGGATCCGGCGAACGGTGACGAGGCATTGCATGAAGTCGCGCTGGATCTGCAAGAGGGCGCTGATATGGTGATGGTTAAACCCGGCATGCCTTACCTCGATGTTGTGCGACGGGTCAAAGAACGCTTCGCAGTGCCAACATTTGCGTATCAGGTCAGCGGTGAATATGCGATGCATGCCGGTGCGATCCAGGCGGGTTGGTTAGATGAACAGATTATTGCCGAGTCGCTATTGAGTTTTAAACGGGCTGGTGCAGATGGTATTTTGACCTACTTCGCGAAATTCTGGTTAGAACAAGCGGCAGGCTAAGTCTGGAGTATTGTCGAAGATAGCCATGGGCTATAAGGATAGGCAGTTTCGACGCATCGCTTTGTGGGACGCGCTGCATTCGTAATGCTACACTTTTTACTTTTTGGAGAGACCTAATGAGCGAAGCCATCGTTCACACAAGCGACGCAGAATTCGAACAAGATGTCTTGGGCGCAGATAAGCCCGTGTTGGTGGACTACTGGGCTGAATGGTGCGGACCGTGCAAAATGATCGCGCCAATCTTAGACGAGATAGCAGATGAATACGCTGATCGAATCAAGGTGTGCAAACTAGATATCGACGCCAATCAAGGCACACCGCCAAAGTACGGTATCCGCGGTATCCCAACACTGATGCTATTCAAGAATGGCGAACTGGAAGCGACTAAGGTCGGCGCACTTTCTAAGTCGCAGCTGCAGGCATTTCTCGACAGCAATATCTAGTTAGATTGCTTGGCGTGAGCGCCTTCGACGTACTCCCTCGGCGGGCACTTTAGACGTAGCATTGCGCCAGCCGCTCCGGCTTTAAACCCTTGCCCTGTCAGATAATAGGCTTGCGCGGGATTTGAGCCGGGGCATCTATGCCTAAGTCGCGAGCGTCACTTCGTGTGTGTCCGTGTCTGCCGTTATCCTAAAAGCATACCTATCACCCAGATTTGGGCCTTCATTACCCCTGTCCAGGTGCCGGCATTTACGAGCCAGAGCAAGGTCTAAAAGCCTCTTGACCTCTTACGCCAAATCTCTACACTATGTGACGCAGGTCGAGCCTCGGTTTGAGGGAACCGATTTCTAGGCGACCTGACTCACCCTACTGCAACCGCCCCTTTCCTCACCCGCGTGCGATTGCTATTCCCCAAAATTTCGGTTTTAAAAAAATTTATGGCTATGCACCTTTCAGATTTGAAACGTAAACCCGTCGCGGAACTTATTGATATGGCTCGAGAGATGGGTCTGGAGAACGTCGGCCGGTCGCGCAAACAAGAGGTCATCGCCGCGATTGTTCGAAAACAATCGAAGAATGGGGAAGACATTTATGGCGAGGGCACGCTGGAGATTCTGCAGGACGGCTTTGGCTTCCTACGATCTGCGGATAGTTCATACCTCGCCGGCCCGGATGATATTTATGTCTCACCCAGCCAGGTGCGTCGTTTTAACCTCCGCACTGGCGATAGCATCGCTGGCAAAATTCGGCCGCCTAAAGACGGCGAACGCTACTTTGCGCTGCTCAAAGTTGATGAAGTTAACTTCAGCGAAACGAGTAACAAAAAGCATAAGGTGCTTTTTGAGAACCTGACACCACTCTTCCCAGATGAGCGGCTGATGCTGGAAAGAGGCAATGGCAGCACCGAAGACCTGACCGCGCGAATCATCGACCTGGCGGCACCCATCGGTAAAGGGCAGAGAGCACTGATCGTGTCACCACCAAAAGCCGGTAAAACGCTGGTGCTGCAAAATATTGCTCAGTCGATTACAGCAAACAATCCGGAAACCGTGTTGATCGTATTGTTGATCGACGAACGTCCGGAAGAGGTCACTGAGATGCAGCGCTCCGTGCGCGGCGAAGTGGTTGCTTCCACTTTCGATGAACCACCATCACGCCATGTTCAAGTTGCCGAGATGGTCATTGAAAAAGCGAAGCGTCTAGTCGAACACAAGAAAGACGTCATCATTCTGCTGGATTCTATTACGCGTCTGGCACGCGCATACAACACGATCGTTCCATCATCAGGCAAGGTTTTAACTGGTGGTGTCGATGCGCATGCCTTAGAACGACCGAAACGCTTCTTTGGCGCAGCTCGTAATATTGAAGAGGGCGGTAGCCTGACCATTGTCGCCACGGCTTTGATAGATACCGGTTCGAAAATGGACGAGGTGATCTACGAAGAATTTAAAGGTACGGGTAATCAGGAACTGCATCTCGAGAGAAAGATTGCCGAAAAGCGCGTTTACCCCGCCATTAATATTCGACGCTCGGCGACTCGCCGCGAAGAATTGCTTATGGGCGAAGAAGAACTGCAACGTGTTTGGATTTTGCGCAAGCTTCTGCACGATATGGATGATGTTGCTGCAATCGAATTCATCTTGGACAAGCTGAAAGAAACCCGCACGAACGAGGAATTCTTTAGCTCCATGAGACGTTAAGTACCCTCAACACGATCATTCGTATCGAATCACGTCTGAGCATACCCGGGCAGCTAAAAGCGGTAGAGAGAACCGGTTGAAAACCCGGTCGAAAGCTCCGTCGAAAAGATCCAACAAAACCAGATCAGTAGCGGCTCCATTTGTATTAGGCCAGTTAAGCACTCGATGTCTGTTTCTATTTAAGGATCAAGTGAGCGCAGAAAATATTGCGAAGCGCGATGCGGATCACCCAGCTCAATACTGACTTTTCCCAATCCCTGATAAATGGTTGCTAAATCAGCCATGACAGACGCTTGCTCTGCCGATGGGTTTGCTCGTAAATCCGTCGCGTCGCTGGCGTTGCTAGTCGCTTGTTGTAATGCATCTTCAAAATGACGTCTGGCGGTTTCGTAATCACCAGCTGCCAACGCAAGTTGACCCAACACAGACTGCACCGAGCTTTCAGCTCGACCTTTCGCGGGAACTATTTTAAGAGCCTCGTTGTATTTCTCCCGCGGCGAAGATACTTCTGGAAGCTTCGCGTAATCGCAGAATAGCGCTAGATTAAACTGAGCGCGCAAGGCATCTACAAGCAACGTACTAGCCATTCCAAAGCGCTGGTGAAGAACCAAAGCCTCGGCAATACCTTGGACCAATACAATATCGTGACGCTCGGATTTTGATAGGGCCTTCCAAATCGCCACTAAGTTTTCATCGGGTAGCGTCTGACCGACCAGTTGAGCGGTGCGCAGCGCCCGATAGCGGTCACTCTGCTTGGCAAGCGGATCCAGCTTTATCCACTTCGCCAAAGCGTCCTGAAGCTTCGTCCAGGCCGCCTGTTTTGCGTAGCATTGTGCTACCGAAGCATAAAAGACCGCATGCCGCTTTACTTCATCAGGGCAGCGCGAAAGGTGCGCCAATGCTTGTGCCGCGTCACCCGCTTGCAGTGCTTCGTTAGCTCGAAGCAGAGCGATCCAGCCATTTGTTGAACCGGCTACAGGCGAATGTTTAGGGTTCTTTTGTAAAATTTGATCTGCGGTTTTGTCCGTATCTATTTTGCTCGCTTTTCGCGACTTCCCAAGAAACAGCCCTTTTTCATATTGCTGATCGTCTTGTAAATCAAGCAGCGTATGTTGCGCCGCGGCCGCCAGCACAGCTTCTGGGCTATCCAACTGCTTACCTTGCGATATAGATACGAGGCCGCTGCGAATCAGAGCGGATTCCTTTAGGGCCATGCCGGCGATGATCGAATCTGCGGCCCTTTCAGCCTGGCGCTGCCGATGACGCTCGGGGAGACCGGTTAGTGATTTGGAACTTCGGTAAATCAGTGCAAACACATCTTTTAGCAACCAAATTCCGTAACCCAAGAAGACTAAAGCCACAGCGGCGGCAACTAGCGTCGTCTCTATCGCAACACTGCCCAACCGAATCAGTAAGTAACCGGGCTCGGCCAGCAAATAAATGCCGATTAGGCCACCTAACGTTACAGAAACGATTAAGAAGACAGCGATTTTCAACGCAGCATCTCAGTAGCGTTAGCAAAAGCCTGCAAAGACTCAGTGATTTCTGGCAACTGCTCCGGCCAAGGAGATAGCGCCAAAAGTGACTCTAAAACCGTTTGCAGCGCAACATAGTTTGGCGCATCAGGCCCAATTTCATTGCGCACAACGTGTCTTAGAGTTTCCAAGCTTGACGCAAACTCAGCGGGTTTGTTGCTCAACAGCGCGAGCTGAGCCTGAGCAATTAGAATTCGTAAGTTGATCTGCCAAAAATATTCTCGATCCACGTCGAGCAAAGCTTTACGCTGAATTGCAGACGGATCATATTCGCGGATTCTTACAAATTCGCTTAATTTCTCGGTGAGTTCATCCAGTATGGATACGGTGTTGTCCGGCTCTTGAGCATCGGCATTAAATACCAAAGATTGGGCCGTCATTGCTGGGATTTCAGATTGCAGGGCTTGCAGGGCGAGTAAGACCGCCTGCAAGTCGTCTACCTTTGTTCGTTCGAGCTTGGATATATCATTGGCAAGCGCAGAACGAAGTGGATACAGCGATAGATCGTCAACCGCCGCCGTGCGAAGTAGCTCATCAGCGATCTTCAACAAATTCAACGCTGCCGCAACGTCGCGCTCAAACTCTAGTCTATAGCTCGCAGAGCGCACTAGGAATTGTGCCTCAGCCAAAATACCGGCTCGCCCTATTTGCGCAGCAGTTCGGCGTTGCTCAGTGATCTGCGCGGCCAAATCAGCGGTACGCTGTTCAAACTGGGCCGCCAGCGAATCAGCTCGCGCTGCGCTGTCCTTTTTAAGAGCGGTTTGAATATCGGCGAGGCCGGCTACATTCATTTCGAGCGCCGCCAACTCAGTGACGATTTGTTGCAGAAGTGCTTGCTCTTTGTCAGCAACCCCCGCTAGCCAGTACTGATAACCGGTCGCGCTCAACGCGATCACGGCCAGCAAAAGAGCAAGGAAAGAAATGCTTTTTGCGCTCTTGGGAGGCGCATCCGCAGTTTGAGGTAACGGCCTCGTCACCTTGGCACGGGCTTGTTTCGGTGGCGTGTTAGCCGACGGGTCGGGGGCTGATGAGCTGGCACTTGGCGCGGTTGCGCGATCTGCCGAAACACGCTGCGCTGGCGTGGTATGGTTGCCGTCGCTGTCTACACCAGCAGGTTTCTCGGGTCCCGTAGCAGGCGCCGCTTGCGAATCGTTTTCTTCATCTTGCATAGCCGAATTCCTTCACTGCGGCGATAACCGCATTGGGTTGGGGTGCTGCGGCAACGGTTAATCGCTTAATACCGAGCTGTTCGGCTGCTCTCGCGATACGCTCCGAAAACACCACCACACTAAAATCGTTGCCACCGCCGAAGCGCTGCCAATTATCCCAAGCACCGTGTAGACCGTGGACAGAGCCGACGACCCAGGTCGTAATAGACGCAACGGCCAAGTCATCAGCTAAGTCGACCTCACGAGAATAGAGTTCGAAACAATGCAGTCGACAGCGCTCCTTCAGACTACGCTGCACTGTGGCGACGCCAGCAACGCCGGTCAACAACCAGACGTTATCCTCTGACGCGAGGTCGGCGAGTTGGGGCAAATCGAGAATGCCCTCAGAGCTGGCGCTCGCAGGCAATACAACCGGGCAACCAATAGGCCGTAATGGATATGCCGTAGTTGCACCAATGGCGACATGCACGACACTCTGAACGGATCGCAACCTTTCATTTTGGTCATAATGCGCCGCGTATTGCTCTGCGGCATGCCGTGATAGGCAAATGACATATCGCGGTGTTTCCAGCCCAGGAGCAAATACCACCGGTAATGGTCGAATGCGCGTAACCGGCCGCTGCAAGACTGGAAAGCCGGCAGCAACAAGGCTAGCGGCGAAAGTGTTAGCTGAAGGCTCGCTGAGGGTGACCCAGATCATGTTTTATCCGGCTCAATGCTTTGCTGAAGCGAGAATACTTGCGGCACCCTGCTCCAATAATTCGGCTACCGCTTGTTCCGCCAGCTCAACAGGGTCGGGCCCTGTCAGCGCACTGCGAGCAATGCGAGCACCTGTTGGATCGCAGACCAGTGCTCGTAATGTCAGCTGACCGGAGTCCGCTAGCGTGGCGTAAGCTGCGACCGGCAAAGAGCAATCTGCGCCTAAACCGGCGCTGATACCTCGTTCGGCGCGCACACAATGAGCAACCTGTGGATCAGTCAGCGGTTGCAGTACCGAGAGAATATCCGGGTTGTCTAAACACTCGATTGCGAGAGCGCCTTGCCCAGGTGCCGGCAGACACTCTTCTATGCCTAGGCGATACACGTCTCCGCGCACTATACCGAGGCGTCGTAAACCAGCATCGGCCAACACGATAGCGTCACAGCGACCGTCGTCGATATGAGCGAGACGAGTAGCGACGTTGCCGCGAATCGGAACAAACTCCAGGTCAGGTCTGATGAAAAGCAGCTGAGCCTGACGGCGCAGGCTGGAAGAACCAACGCGCGCGCCATTCGGCAATTGGTCGACATTCCCAACCGGGCTGATCAAAACATCATTCACTTCGGCTCGAAAAGCTAACACTGGAATGGTAAATCCTTCGGGCATGTGTGCCGGCAAGTCTTTAGCCGAGTGGACCGCTATATCAGCACGTCCATCTAACATGGCATCCTCCAGTTCTTTCACGAACAAGCCTTTGCCACCTATCTTACTCAGCGAGGTCTTGAGCCAACGATCTCCTTTGGTCGTCATGCCGACAAGCTCGACGACTAAATCGGGCCAGTGGCGTTCCAGTTCGTCTTTAACGAAATTTGCCTGCCAAAGCGCCAAGGGGCTCTGACGAGTCGCGATACGTATGCGCTCCATTCGGGGTCCTGGTAATTGCTGGCGACACTTTAGCGCGAACTATCGTGTGACGACAGAGACACCGGTAATAGGCAAACCAGCGTAGGCGTTAGCATTTCACCGCCGCTGGACTAACGAAACTTGCTGACTGTAGGCCGATGCCAGCGACACACCACCTAGTCGGCTGCAGGCGAGAGCGCCGCCTACGGATACCAACGTGATTTATCTCACGCTGGACCCCGATGGTGTAAACGGGAGGGCCGCTCTCCAGTTAGAGATTACGAATCAATTTGCGTATGCCAGGCAGATGTCGGCGACTCACATCCACGGTTTCCCGAATGCCATCAAGACGCACACCAATCTGGCCATCGCTTCCCTTGTCTAATCCGAGAATATGGTACTTACCCACCAGAGCATTGCGATGAACCCTTAAAAACAGATCAGAGAACTCCGTTTCCAACTCCCGAAGGGTTTCATCAATAATGAGTTCACCGTTAGGAAAACGCACCGTCACATATTTCTGGTCTGCCTGGAAATAGCGGATATCGCCAACGTTGACTAACTCTACCCCTTTATAGGTTCGCGCACAGATGTGTGCTCGACGCGTTTGGCTGACGCCGTGTAACGCCGCCATTTGCAAACGATTCAAAGCGGTCGCGCGATCTAGCGCGGCCATAAGCTTTTCGCGTCGCACAGGTTTAAGCAAATAGCCTACTGCCTGTAACTCAAACGCTTGAATCGCGTGTTCCTCGTAGGCGGTGCAAAATACGATAGCAGGCGGATCTTTCTGGCCAATAAAGTGGTGGGCCGTCTCGATGCCATCCATACCCGGCATGCGAATATCTAGCAGAATCAAATCAGGTCGCAATTCTTCGCTGACCTTTAACGCTTCGTACCCATTACTGACATCGGCCACTACAGCGTGCCGTTCGTCCTCTGAAAGCATTCGTTTGATTCGGTCTCGCGCCAGAGTTTCATCGTCTACAATTATTATACGCATTGTCTTCTTATAATCAGCGGGTGCTTAGCTCGACGGTAAACGGATCGTTGTGGTGAACTCCGCACCCTCTTGCCGAGTTATCAATTCCGCCTTGTCTCCATATAAAACCATAAGGCGACTTCTTATATTGTCGATCGCCATACGATTGCCTCTTTTATTATGTTGGTTAAAATCCTTCGTCGAAAATTTACTTATATTTTCGTTCTCAGTGCCAAACAACACTGGGTTAACAACCTTTATCAGAACGCTGTCCTCTTCATAACAAATGCTTATATCAATTGTGCCTCCCTCAGGAAGTGGTTGGATACCATGATAGATCGCATTTTCAAGAATGGGCTGCAACGTCAAGAGGGGAACTTTAACCGAATGCCGCTTGTTACTAATATTCCAATTTATGCTAAGCCTTTCGCCTAAACGCAACTGTTCGATTCGTAAATAACGTCGGCACAAATCGATTTCCTGATCAATAGGCACGCTACTACCTTCCTCGCTAAGGCTTGCTCTGAACAGCTCAGATAAGTCTTCGACGACAGTTTCCGCCGTGTCCGGCTCAACATGTATGAGGCTAACGATGATGTTCATGCTGTTAAATAGAAAGTGCGGGCGAATTCGCGATTGCAAAGCCTGCACCCGTGCGTGCAGCTCGGATTGCTCCTGTATCGATAAATGTTGCTCTAAGTAGAAGTAGCGCAACAAGGCCGAGAAAATAATGATTGCGACCAACAACTGGCCGCCAATGCGTATCGAGGGATTGGGACCAAGGTCAATCAGGCTTTCGGAAACAATGCTAATTGTTAGCGTCACGGTCACGACTAACAGTAGCGAGAAAATTACGCCTAAGCGCAGGGGCAACCGACGAATGACACCTTGCAAGAGACTGAGCAAAGCTGCGGCACCAAAGGCTACCCAATGCACAAACAGCAGTAGCAATGAGAATCGCGTCAAGTCTATCGACCCACCGGTCAGGAGAAAGGCAAGTGCTAAAACATGGCTAAGGCCGCTTAATAGAAGAAGAATCCGCGTTTCGCCAAAAACCGGCAACCCCAAGCCACGATTTAAATAGTTAGGTAGACGAACTGAATAATCTGAATCTGTTTTAGCGTTTTTATTAGGTTGCATTCTGTACCACCTGGTTGCAGCAACTACGTCAGTTTGTGTGTAAACCGAAACCCGCGTCCGATCTGACATCAGCTACTTACGCTATCAGGGTGATCGTGTATCTTTATGGGAAACATCTTTTAGACGAGTTGTTAGCCCTCTGTCAATCGAACACGCTCGGTTAAAAGATATCAATATGAAAAAGTCGAGGCTCTGCCTTAATCCCGACAGAACGCATTTTTTACCCGGTAGTCGTGTGAGATTGATACCATAGTGCCTCTTGATACCGTATCTACTTCGCGGGCAAAGGACTGTTTTATGACTCAGCAGGGAAACAACAACAATTTTCAGACGAAAGAACCTACGGGCCTTATCAGAGGTAGGTTTACCGAAGCGACTGATGCCTTCGTCGAACATTTCACCGCGTCGATAAGCTTCGATCAGCGTTTATATAAAGAGGATATTCACGGCTCAATCGCACACGCCAACATGCTTTGCGCTATCAAGGTGTTATCCGCCGATGAACGCGATGCAATCGTCGATGGGTTGAACCAAGTCGCAAACGAAATAGAAAGCGGCACTTTGGAACTGACCGTCGCGCTAGAAGATATCCATATGAATATCGAGCATCGATTGATTGAACTGATCGGTGACACCGGTAAAAAGTTACATACCGGGCGTTCTCGTAACGATCAGATCGCCACTGATATCCGACTCTATCAGCGCCAAGCTATAGATGAGTTAGAGGAGCTAGAAACCCAGCTGCTGCGCGCGATTGCCGAGCTGGCCGAACGCTATCACGCTACCGTCATGCCGGGCTTTACCCATTTGCAAACGGCTCAGCCGATTACCTTTGGGCACCACTTAATGGCGTGGTTTG
The DNA here is from genome assembly GCA_002450255.1 of Gammaproteobacteria bacterium UBA6968. Classification (GTDB taxonomy): domain Bacteria; phylum Pseudomonadota; class Gammaproteobacteria; order Pseudomonadales; family Azotimanducaceae; genus UBA4421. The sequence goes on along the minus strand of DJYW01000117.1, from coordinate 36,883 downwards.
AAATGTTGAAACGCGATCGGGAGCGCCTGCGAGATTGTCGCAAAAGGACCAACGTTTTACCTCTTGGCGCTGCTGCGCTTGCGGGAACCCCATATCTGCCGGATCGCGGCATGGTTGCGGAGCTACTTGAGTTCGACGCGATTTGCGCCAACTCCCTGGATGCTGTGAGCGACCGCGACTTCGCCATTGAGTTTTGCGCTACCGCTGCTATCACCCTGACACACATGTCGCGCTGGTGCGAGGAGATGGTGATGTGGTCCAGTCAACAGTTTAACTTTATCGAACTACCCGATCGCTTCTGCACCGGGTCCAGCATCATGCCGCAAAAGAAGAATCCAGACGTGCCGGAGCTGATTCGCGGCAAAAGCGGGCGCGTCAACGGGCACCTGGTAAACTTGCTAACGCTGATGAAAAGCCAGCCGCTGACATACAACAAAGACAATCAAGAAGATAAGGAACCGCTCTTCGACTGCGTAGATACGTTGCGCGACTGCCTCACCGCTCTAGTTGGGCTCGTACCTAACATTGAAGCCAAAGAAGCGAATATGCGTGCTGCCGCCGCTGCCGGTTTCGCTACTGCAACCGATCTTGCAGATTATTTGGTTCGTAAGGGAATGCCGTTTCGACAAGCACATGAAATAGTTGCAAAAGCGGTTCAAACAGCCGTGCAGCAAAACACAACATTGGATGAGCTTAGCCTGGATGACCTAAGTGCGATAAGCGGCATGACTTTAGAAACGGATGTGTTCACAGTTTTATCGCTGGACGGCTCGGTACAATCACGAGATCACTTAGGCGGTACCGCTCCGACTCAGGTTAAGGCCGCTGTAACCAAAGCACTGGCCGAGCTATGAGCAAAGCTGAAACACATTTCAAAGACGGCTCGTTGCACGTAGAAGAGGTTTCCCTTGCGGATATTGCCGCCGCGGTGGGTACACCTACCTATGTCTATTCCGCTGGCAAAATGCGCGCTCAGTTCGCAGAGCTAAAGACCGCATTCGAGGGTATCGATCAGCGAATTTATTATTCCGTTAAAGCTAATTCAAACCTCGCCGTAATGGATTTGTTCAGGCAGTGTGGCGCCGGCTTCGACATCGTCTCCGGTGGCGAGTTAAGTCGTGTCTTGACCATCAACGCCGACCCCGGCGACGTCATCTTCGCCGGAGTTGGTAAAAGTATCGCTGAAATCGACTTTGCTCTGAAAACAGAAATCGGCTGCTTCAATATTGAGAGCGCGGCAGAGCTTGATCGCATCATCGCCCGTGCCGAGCTATTAGGTAGGGTTGCGCCAATATCCGTTCGGGTCAATCCAAATATCGATCCACAAACGCACCCTTACATCTCTACCGGTCTGAAAGAAAACAAATTCGGTGTGTCGAAAGCGGTCGCGCTAAGTCTCTATCAGCAAGCGGAGCAAAGTTCGGCGACGCGGGTGATAGGCATCGACTGTCATATCGGTTCCCAACTCGGCGATATTCAGCCGAGCCTAGATGCCTTAGCCTTCCTCTTAAAGTTCGTCAGTGAGCTGGGCTCGACAGGTATTACCATCGAGCATCTGGATTTAGGCGGTGGCTTTGGCGTTACTTACGCCGACGAGAAACCTTTTGATTTGGCGACATTTGGCGCAAAGGTTAAGGCACTGATGCAGAATCAGTCACTTCAGCTGCGGTTCGAACCCGGTCGATTTTTGACTGCTAATGCGGGCCTACTGCTGACACAGGTCGAGTACTTAAAAGAAGCGCCGGATGCAGACAGCAAGAACTTTGTCGTAATCGACGCAGCCATGAATGATTTGCTGCGGCCTGCATTGTATCAAGCGTGGCACGACGTCGTGCCCGTCAACGCATCTGAGTCGGGCGAGCGTGAATGGGACATCGTTGGGCCGGTTTGCGAATCCGCCGACTTTTTAGCGAAAAATCGAAGACTGCAAACGCAACCCGGTTCGTTGTTAGCGGTTTTGGATGCGGGCGCTTACGGTATGAGCCTGGCATCAAACTATAATACACGGGGGCGCGCGGCGGAGGTCATGGTCGAAGGCGACCAGTTTAGGGTCATTCGACGCAGAGAAACCTTTCGCGATTTGGTAGCCTTGGAGTCGTGGTAAGCCCTTACTACTTAACGAATAGCAGCACCAAGATCGACTACTGTTAGCCACTATGACGACGATTAGTTTTTACAAAATGCAGAGTTTAGGAAACGACTTCCTGGTGCTGGATGCCGTCAGTTGTGAGCACTTGCCCAGCACCGCACAGTTACAAAAACTGGGGCACCGCAAATTCGGTATCGGGTTCGACCAATGTTTGGTGATTGCTCCGCCGAGCGTGGATACCGCAGACTTTGACTATCAAATCTATAACGCCGACGGCAGCGAAGCCGAACAGTGTGGTAATGGTACGCGGTGCGTGGCCAGGTTGGTCAATCATTTGAAGCTTAGCCCAAAGACTGCTTTAGTGTGGTCATCCAAAGGCGGCATCATATATACCACGGTCAAGCCAGATGGGCAGGTGGAGACGATTATGCCAACGCCGAGTTTTGACCATGCCGCGGTCGCCTTTGACGCATCGTCCTGCGATGGTGACGGCAAGCTTTCCGTTGAGGAGCACGCTTTTGCGATAACGCCCGTCTCAATGGGGAATCCCCATGGCGTCATTTTTGTTGATGACATCGCAGCAGCACCGGTGACCACCATCGGTCGCTGTTTATCAATGCACACCGCGTTCCAGCAGGACGCCAATATCGGTTTCGCACAGATTGTCGATAACAAGTTCTTACGGTTGCGAGTCTATGAACGAGGCGTCGGCGAGACATTGGCCTGCGGCACAGGTGCCTGCGCCGCCGTTGCTGCGGCAGCGCAACAACAGTTGGTTAGTGAGCGAGTAAAGGTTTCACTGCCGGGCGGTAAACTGTGGGTATCATGGGCTGGCCAAGATGCGCCGGTGAAACTTACAGGACCCGCGCACCTGGTATTCCATGGCGAAATTGATTTGGAGGCACTGAATTGCGATTAACTCGGACAGAGGGCGGCGAAAAGACCCAGGCTGAGGATACCGCCGAGGATCAGCCGATATTGGACTACCTGCGCGCGAATCCAAATTTTTTTCAGAAACATCCTTATTTATTGTCCGAACTAGAACTGCCCCACGATACCGGTAACGCCGTATCCCTAATCGAACACCAAGTTTCGATCTTGCGGGACCGCAACATGACGCTGCGGCAGCGCATGAATGAGCTGCTGCAAGCTGCTCGTAAAAACGACGAAATTTTTGCCAAAACTCGTTCGCTCAATCTAGCCTTGCTCGAAGTGAATTCCTGGCAAGAACTGAACGAAGTGCTAGCAACACATGTCTTGGTCGATTTCGAAGCAGATTTTGTCTGTGCGCATATGCTGCGCCGTGATTTTGCGGTTTCTCTTGACCACATTCGGAACCATCTCGACCAGTTGCCCTTCGACTATGTCAGTGGCGGTAACGAGGCCACCTGCACGGTATTGCGGGAAAGTGAGTTACAAAGTCTCTTCCCGCTATCGGACCATGCCGCAACTGGCAGCGCTGTGATTTTACGCTTAAAGACCAAACCAGTGGGCGCACTGTGCATTGGTAGCCGCGACGCGCTGCGTTTTTCTAAAGAGATGGATACGCTCTTTGTTGGCTACATTGCTGACATATTGTCTAAGGTAATGAATCGGTTGAGTCTGTAGTGATTGATCGCAGCGTCGCGCTCGAAGCCTTTTTAGGTCACCTGGCGTTTAGTAAGCAATATTCGGCAAATACACTCGAAGCTTATCGTCGCGACATAACTCTTGCATACAAACATCTGCCACAGCCGCTTGAAACAATCCGGCCGCGCGACCTAAACGCCTTGGTGTCACAGCTGAATCGCGACGGCCTGGCAAGCCGCTCCATACAACGCGCCTTATCCGCTTTGCGCACTTATTTTAACTATTTGATTCAGCACTACGCGCTACCCGCGAACCCGGCTGAAGCAATTCAGACACCTAAGGCAAAGCAACGGCTGCCGCAAGTGATGGACGTCGACACAGCTGCGCGCCTTTTTGCCGAAGACCCAGCAACTAAATTAGCAAAACGCGACCGCACTATGCTGGAACTGTTGTACGGCAGCGGCCTACGGGTAAGCGAGTTAACCGGACTCCGGTGGCGGGATATTGATTTGAGCAACAGGACGGTCGCAGTAGTCGGCAAAGGCGATAAAGCACGCCGCTGTCCACTCGGCAAACAAAGCATCGCTGCATTGCGTGTTTGGCGAGAAAACCGCGCGAATGACGGTCCGGATGCCTTTGTTTTTCCAGGTCGGAAGCCTGGTACCGGCGTTCGTACGCGGACCGTGCAAAAGCGTTTAAAGGATTTAGGAGTGCGCCTGTTGGGTGATAGCACCTTAAATCCGCATCTTTTGCGACATAGCTTCGCCACGCATTTGTTGGGCTCCTCAGGAGATCTGCGCTCGGTACAAGAGTTACTGGGACACAGCAATATAAGTACGACGCAGATTTATACTCACCTGGATTTTGAGCACCTCGCTAAGGTCTACGACGACGCGCACCCACGTGCTCACTTACAAGCAGATGAAAGTGAATAGGGCCAGCTTGAGAAGGTGCCAAATAATGATTGCCGAGTTCTAAGCAACCGCTTCAGTCAAAAACCGGCAAGAGTTAGCAGGCCACCGCTTGCAGCGAACAGTCCAAAAATAACAACGAACAGCCCAACACAAAGAATTGGGGCAAGCGCAAATTCGGAAAAATTCATGCACAAAGGCTATCCAAAAACAAACATCCAGCTTATTACGCTGGATCTGGACGACACGCTCTGGGACACGGCGAAAACCATTGGCCGCGCCGAAGAGGCCCTCAGATCCTGGTTAAAAAGCGAGGCGCGCGACGCGTACGAGGTTTATCGAAGCGGCGACATGGGTGCTATGCGAGCTAAGGTTGTCGAGCGACATCCTGAACACAGACACGACCTGAGCTTTCTTCGCCGCACCTTGCTCGCAGAAGTGATGCGTTTCGCGGGATATGCCGATGCGACCGCAGAACAACTCGCGGCAGAGGGCTTTGCCATATTCTTCGACCACCGCAACCAGGTTCAGTTTTTCCCCGGCGCTGTGGATGTCTTACGCTATCTATCCCAGTTGTACCCAATTATTGCGCTGACCAACGGCAATGCTGATGTAAAGCGAGCGGGGATTGCAGATTATTTGGTGGATGCCATATCCAGCGCGGACGTGGGATTTAAAAAGCCTCATGCGGCTATGTTTGAAGCTGCACTCAAGAAGCGCGACATTGCAGCGCCTTACGCCGTGCACATTGGCGACAATATTCTGGACGACATAACCGGCGCGGCCAATGCCGGGATGCACAGTGTTTGGGTTGATGTAGACCATATAAAAGGTGGACTAAGGCCAGGCGAAGGAAAGGCGGTAGCCGCTACTCAATCCGCGCCAGGGGCTGTAGGCGCAAACCTACCGAGAGCAGGCGATCTTCAAGATCAAACGGTCGCAGCCGCAACCTACACCGCTAAGAGCTTGCCCGAACTAAGCCACGCTCTGAGCTATATCGAATCACTGGTCGGTTAACACTACAAACAGACCAGGCCTGCCGCCGTTAAGCACTGATACGCTCGATCAAATAAGCTTTCACCGCATCTAGCTCTGCCGGTAAAGCCCCGCTGCGAGTCGGTTTGTCACGCAACGCCTCTAAAGATGGATGGGTAGGCGTGGTACCAATAGACTCGTGCACCGTTTCAGGAAATTTCGCTGGATGTGCAGTCGCCATCACAGTCATAACTGTCTCGGTATCACCATGACCCTGGCCGGCATTCGCTGCCGCAGCCGCCAACGACCGCTGTGCAGCGACGTAACCCACCGCTGTATGCGGATCCAAAATGTAATCATGTTCGCTGTAAACTTCATGCAACGCAGAGCGCGTCTCCGCTTCGGTCACGGCATAAGCCTTGAAGATACCGTCTGTGGGCGGCGCGCCAATTGAGCAACGGCCAGTCGTGTTAAAGGTTGCCATCATTTGCGCCAGTTTCGTGGCATCGCGGTCTAAGTAATAAAACAGAAAGCGTTCGAAGTTGCTTGCAATCTGAATGTCCATCGCAGGCGAAATAGTCTTCTTTGACTCGCCGCGAGAATAATCTCCAGTCGCATAAAAGCGCGCAAGAATGTCATTTTCGTTAGTTGCAACAATCAGTTGTTGGATGGGAAAGCCCATCTTATAGGCCAAATACGCTGCGAACACATTGCCGAAATTGCCCGTCGGCACAGCAAAAACAGATTCTTTGTGTTGGCGCAGACTAGCAAAGCCATAATAGACGATTTGTGCAAGGACCCGCGCCCAATTCACGGAGTTGACCGCACCAAGCTGGTATTGCTGTTTGAAGTCCAGGTCGGCGAACACAGCCTTCATCAAATTCTGGCAGTCATCAAACGAGCCATCCACCGCCACACAGTGGACGTTACTATCCGCGACAGTTGTCATTTGCAGTTCTTGCATTGGGCTAACCCGGCCACGCGGGTAGAGAATAAATATGTCGATATTGTGCTGGCCTCGCACCCCTGCGATAGCAGCGCTGCCGGTATCACCGCTGGTCGCTCCGAGAATATTTAAGCGCTGGCCACGTGCATTCAATACGTAAGTGAACAGCTGTCCTAGCAGCTGCAGAGCAACGTCTTTAAAAGCAAGCGTCGGCCCGTGGAACAGCTCGACCACTTTAATCGCATCAAGCTGTTTTGTGCCGATCACCTCCGGGTGGTCGAAAGACATATATGCCGCACGTATCAACTCATCCAGGTCTTTACGCTCAATATCATCGACAAACAGCGCGATGATCTCTTGCGCTAATTCAACAAAGGACAGATCGCGCCAAGATGCTAAGTTGTCTCTAACATCTGGGATCTGTTCCGGAACAAGCAGACCGCCATCCGAAGCCAAGCCCATTAGCAGTGCATCTGTAAAGGTAAGACCCGAGACCCCGCCGCGGGTACTGCAGTATTTCATAGTGACTGACTCGTCTTATCGATCAAGTTGATATTGCTGAGCTGGGAGTATACGTGAGTGTCAAAGCGGCTTGTAGAAGCGCGGTCAAGCAAGTCTCTCAACAAGATGGCGGAGGGTAGTGGCCGTAAGAGCCAAAAAGGACTGAGCGACTGATGCAAACTCAACAGATCAAAAACGTGGCTAGAAAAAAACCGTCGAGAGGTTAGGGCATTGAACAAAAGCAGGTTCTTTGCAGGTGACCGGGGAGGGCAAGGTGCGATGAGCAGCGCTCAATTGAATTTAGGTGAAGCCGAGCGTACGGTCAAAAAAGCGGCGGAGATTGGCGGCTTTACAGCTAAAAAGACAGGCGCGGTCAGACTACAGCGACCGCGGCCCGTCAGAATTTTGGCTAAACTGCACCGGGGCCAGTTTCTCCTGTGCGGATTCTGACCACTTCTTCTAGTGGCGTGACAAAGATCTTGCCGTCACCTACTTTTCCAGTGTTTGCTGCTTTTGAAATTGCCTCGATCACTTGATCAGTGAGGTCGTCACCGATGGCTACTTCAACTTTCACTTTAGGTAGAAAATCCACCACGTATTCCGCGCCTCGATAGAGTTCTGTATGGCCTTTCTGGCGACCGAACCCTTTTACTTCCGTCACGGTCATCCCGTGCACACCCACCTCGGATATTGCTTCTCTCACATCGTCCAGTTTGAACGGTTTGATAATTGCAGTAATAAGTTTCATTGCGTACTCCGATTTCAATTTCCGGTTCGATGTTCAATCCAGGGGTTTCCGTCCCACCGTTTGTTCACCTTACCGCACTTTGTGGCAGCGTTAGAATATTTTAGTAGGCGATTTACTGCATTGCCTTATAACCCGACGATTCCCAACAAAGAATTTACACCAGCTGTAGCCGTCGGAGCATTACTCCGACGGCCCAATTACTGGCAACTATCGCGTAAATTCTGGGTACGCTTCGATTCCAATATCTGTCGCGTCGGCGCCAGCATCTTCTTCTTCTTCGGAGATGCGGATACCGATGGCCATCTTCAAAATGAACCAAACCACGCCGCTGGTGATAAAGGTCCAAAGGAAGATCACAACAATTCCCATGATCTGAGCGCCAACCGTCGCATCGGGGTTGGTCAAGCAGACGGCGAACAGTCCCCAAATACCGCAGGAACCATGCACGGAGATTGCGCCGACTGGATCGTCGATCTTAAGCACTTTATCGAGACCTAGGATTGAGAAGTAAACGATAACGCCGCCAATTGCACCGACAACAAGTGCCATGCCCGGGGTTGGCGTCAATGGTTCTGCTGTGATCGAAACGAGGCCGGCTAGAGCGCCGTTCAATGCCATTGTGAGATCAGCTTTACCGCCGCCAAACAGCAGCGAAGCCAGCAGTGCTGCAATTGCGCCGGCTGCCGCCGCGGTGTTCGTGTTTACAAAGATCAAAGCAACCGCGTTGGCTTCTTCGATGTTGCTGATAACGAGCTCAGAGCCACCGTTAAAACCAAACCAGCCAAACCACAAAATGAAAGTACCGAGTGTTGCGAGCGGCATGTTCGCGCCTGGGATAGCGTTCACTTCACCATTCGGGCCGTACTTGCCTTTACGCGCACCAAGCAGAATAACGCCCGCTAGAGCTGCTGCTGCACCACACATATGGACCACACCCGAGCCAGCAAAATCCAGGAAGCCAGCTTCATCTAGAGCACCGCCGCCCCACTTCCAGAAGCCTTGTACTGGATAGATAAAGCCGGTCATAACGACGGCGAAGATTAGGAAAGAGAGTAGCTTCATACGTTCAGCAACGGCGCCAGAAATTATCGACATCGCTGTTGCAACGAACACCACTTGGAAGAAAAAGTCTGAAGCACCGGAATAATAGACATCTCCACCAGAAGACAGCACATCTTCCACTGAGTTGTCACCGCCGCCAAGATAGCTACCAAAACCCGGGAACCAACCAGCGCCATCGCTATACATAATGCTGTATCCACAGATCAAGTACATCAGCGATGCGATTGAAAACAAAGCTATATTTTTTGTGAGAATTTCTGAGGTGCTCTTAGATCGCACCATTCCGGCTTCGAGCATGGCAAAGCCTGGTGCCATAAACATCACCAGCGCCCCCATCACTAAGAAGTAGAGCGTGTCTACCGCGTAACTGAGTTGAATTACTTCTTCCAAAACTTCCTCCATTTACTTTACTGGACCGCGCCTACCAGGGACTGCTCTGTCTGTATCCCAATAGTCTCGGTTAACGGCAATACGAAGACTTTGCCGTCCCCAGTATTCCCTGTGATTGCGGCTTGCATGATTGCGTCTACGACTTGATCCACATGGTGGTCTTCGACTGCTGCCTCCAACTGCACCTTTGGAAAAAACGCCGCTACGTATTCCGCTCCGCGATAAAGTTCAACGTGGCCATGTTGTCGGCCGAATCCCCTGACGTCGGTCAAGGTAATGCCACCCGTTTCCACGAGTTCTCCAAGAGACTCCTGCACTTCATCAAATTTGTAAGGTTTGATAACTGCCACGATACGTTTCATTACTTCCTGTCCTGTTGCCTGCTCCGAGGACGACATTGCCTCGACTGCGGCGTTAACGAGGTTGCATCTTGCGTGCCAAGTAAATAAATATATTAAAAACAGTAGCTTATAGATTTAGGGGGGTAGGCCTGCTGTTGCCTCTCACCAAATTGGTGCGCCGGATTCGAGCCGTTATAGGGAAGAGGGCCGTAACACCGGGGGCCTTTTTTCAAAGCAAAAAAAACCCCGCCGAAGCGGGGTTTTTGACAAGCTGCTCAAATCAGAATCGATTAGAAGCCTTTACCGATAGAGAGAACTAGTCCTTCTCCGCCACCGATGGTGTCATCGGGAAGGATTAGCGATACGCCAAGATCGATTTCGGCAACCGTGGTGCCGTAGCCAAACTCAAAATATGCGCCTTCAGCGTCTTGGCCAAAAGTGCCATAAGTGCCATAAAAGCCAGCGCCCAGGTCTAGGCCAATTTCAAAAAAGTCATAATCAGAGGGGCTACCAAAGCCAGCGTACTCACCGATGGAGTAGCCCACGCTCACAGGACCATAACCCGCACTAAGGTTGATTTCTTCATATGTGTCGTCGAACTCCCCTGTGTAGTAGTACCCAGTGAAGCCAACACCTAAGGACAACCCGCCTTCGGTCTCAATGCCGTAGCCGAAGTAACCATCAACCTCTAGGCCGTCACCGACGTCAGCGGTCCACGCACCGGCGTAAAACCCACCTTGCTCAAAGTCGAGCCCGGCGCTAGCGGAAGAACTCTTCTGGAAGAAGCCGCGGTAGTAGTATTCTGAGACATATCCCACATTGTATGAGACATCGGCGTTGGCGGTATGGGAAGCAGCTAACCCACTCAGAACCAACCCGGCGATCGATACTAATTTAGTCAATTTTTTCATTTTCTCTCCTAATCAAGGCACTTAAAGGACCCTGCTCGACGGTCCTTGCTGGGATAGTCGGTTTGGCGCAGCGCTTGCGCGCGTGCCTAGCCGACTGTTACGCGGCAACTACCCGCGTCTCGTTGCATGGGACTGCAAAATCAAAGCCAGCTTTCAAAAAAAACGGCTATGCGAGCAGGTGCCTATGAAAACAGAGGTATCGTGTCGGTAATGTGATCAAAATTGAGTCAGGGCAGTATGATTTCGCACCGATTTGGTTCGATATGGTCCACCATTTTCTTA
>DJYW01000117.1:2861-25774 GCA_002450255.1 Gammaproteobacteria bacterium UBA6968 | reverse complement strand
CCGCGCTAAGCACGTCGACGCGCACCATGTGCGACCGAAAATAATATGCGAGCACCAAGCGGAGTCGGTTTTGTTCGGTGGAAAGTTTAACCCGCGGCAAAGGCGGTGACGAATTAAGGCCGATGACGGGCCAGAAAAGCGCTTTTGTCGTTAATATGCGGCGCCGGACCCGCGTTAGGCTGTAACTGCCAAGAGCGGCCTGATAACTAAAGCGGATAGAGGGCTTGATACCTGGTTTACTGCGGCGGCGTATTAAGTGCATTACGGTAAAAGTGGCGACGCGACTACACTGCCGGCGAGTTACTCAACCTGGATGAATGAGCGGCAACATATGAGAAGCGGCAAAACATCAGACGTTAAGAAGACTCGCAGGGACAAGCTTCATAGAGTTAACCCCAAAAACGGGGGCTAAAAAAACCGGCAGGTAAAAACCGTTCAGTAAAGTAACAAGAGAGTGAGAGAAACTGAGACTTAGCGAGCACGTAACAGTGGCAGTTATCGCTTTTCGGCGGCGCTAATCAAAAGACCCTTATCTAAAGGCCGCGTGCGAGTAAGACGCATACAAAAAAGCTCTTACGAATAGGGCACACCGAAGACGGGCGCGTCTATAAACGGTGCTTGGGTGCCAGGCTTTCATGTAAGAACGCTTTTAAGAGGGCTGCTAATGAAAAAACCGCACATAAAAAGACCCTCATAGAAAGCGCCTGCGCAACAAGCATCTAAATTTTTAAGACCAAGATAAGAGCCGTAATCCAAGCAGACGAATAGAGCGGCAACTAGTCTGGGCCCAAGAAACGCACCGCAGCCGCTATCAACCGGATCGAAGATACGATAATTTGCACCCGCATCCAGGACCAATTGGCTACCGAGGAAAACGATGGAAAAACCAAATGCTATAGAGGCTCTACTACGGGTCATTCGGGAAAGCTTACCCAACATTGATCTTGTTCCTGTTGAATCGGCGGTGACCAGCTGGCTGCGCCAATTCGAGCTTGTTCCCCGCCAGGATATGGAAGCACACGCCGCACTGCTGGAAAACCTCAACCAACAGATCACCGAACTAGAAACACGGCTCACTGCCCTTGAAGCGAAAGAGAACTAAGCAGGGGTCCGCATCGTAACCCTTGGATCTAGCCCTTGTTTATAGCGAATAGATAAAAACCGTTTGTAATCGACATGTCTCAGGCACCTCGCACCAGCGCCGTTCAAACCCGCAGCCTTGTTGGTCTAACCTCTTATCCCATTACTGTTGAATGCAAAGCGGGCGGTGGATTGCCCAACACAACCCTGGTAGGACTACCGGAAAGTGGCGTGCGTGAAGCCAAAGATAGGGTTAAAAGCGCTCTGCAAAGCTGTGGCTTTCAATACCCCAATGGCCACGTTGTCGTCAATTTGGCGCCAGCGGATCTCAGTAAACGCGGCAGCGGACTTGACCTACCGATCGCCATCGCAATCTTGCTGGCCTCAGGGCAGTTGCCCACCAGCGCGATAGAGCAGTTTGAGTTCATTGGCGAATTGGGCCTGTTTGGCGAAATCAGGCCCGTACAGGGAGCGCTGACCAGTGTGCTCGCGAGTCATGCGAGCCACCGTTCTGTTATTTTGCCCGCCGCAAACAGCCAAGAGACAACTCTTTTAAACGACTTAACAGGCGGCTTTGAGGAATTGAAAACTCCCCGCCCGCGACTTCACTACGCCCGCCATTTGCGGGAAATCGTAGCTTTTTTGGGCGGCAACACCGATGCGCTTAAAGCAAGCGAAGAGCCTACGGATCGGCCCGGCCAAACCACACCGCCAGAACCTTCTCTTTACGCACAAGTACTAGGACAAGAAAGCGCTAAACGCGCCCTGCAGATTGCCGCAGCTGGCGGCCATCACCTGTTGATGATCGGTCCACCTGGCACTGGCAAAACAATGTTGGCGCGATGTTTACCTGAGCTTCTCCCAGAGCTCGACTATGCCGATCGTCTGCAAGTCGCCTCTATCTATTCAGCAGGCGGCCACACACGGCAGCATAATGCCCAGCCACCTTTTCGTGACCCACACCACTCAATCACTGGTGCGGCTCTGGTGGGAGGAGGCAAAGTACCGACAGTGGGTGAAATATCTCTGGCCCACTTAGGCGTACTGTTTCTTGACGAGTTACCACATTTCAGCCCAGCAACTCTGGATCTGCTGCGCGAACCCATCGAGCGAGGCAGCATCACCATCAGTCGCGCGGCTTACAAAGCAAATTTTCCATGTGATTTTCAACTGATCGCAGCAATGAATCCCTGTCCGGCGGGGTTGCGCTGCACTGAATCGGCCTGTCGCTGCACGCCCCCAAGCATCCAACGCTATCAGAGCCGAATCTCCGGCCCCTTACTTGATCGCATTGATCTTCACCTTAGCGTTCCGGAACTGCCGCAACACGTTATAGCGGCAATGCGCCAAGAGGACATCGGCGCCGCGCAAAGTCGCTGGCAACTTGCTAAAGAGGCGGTAGCGAACGCTCGCCTCGCACAGCGGCAACGCGGCTCTGGACTCAATCGTGACCTAAGTGGATCGGCTGTACGTCGGATCATAGCTACAGCTGATGTCGCAAAAAACCTTCTCGAACAATCCATTACCCGGCACGGGCTATCGGCGAGAAGTTATCAGAAGATATGGCGCATCGCGCGGACGATTGCGGACCTGGAGCAGGCCGAGGAAGTGGCGAAGGCACACTTTTTAGAAGCACTTACCTATCGCTCTATAGACTGGGGGCGGGGCATATCGCCCCGCTGAACTCAGAAACGCTGCTTTCCAGCGAGCTTACTTTGCCGCGTCTAACATATAGACCACAGCATTATTAAGCTCGTCATCCGAACAGTCGATGCAACCACCTCGTGCTGGCATTGCATTGATGCCATATAAGGTGCTGTTCATCAAAACCTCCATGCCTTTGGCAATGCGGGGTTCCCATACTGCGTTATCAGCAAATTTTGGCGCGCCGGCTACACCGGCTGTATGACAAACACTGCAGAATTGGTCATAAACCGCTTCGCCACTCAACGGCTCTGCCGATACGTCGACTGCTGATTGCAACACAGCCGCAGCGCGTGTCACGGAGCCTAACGGTGCCAATCGGTCGCGAATTTGGTCGTCTGTGCCGGGCGGTACGCTATACACGGACGGCGTTAGCAATGCCACGATGAACGTGCAGGCGATCGTCGACGCTATGAGAATATTACGTCTCAACAGATTTCTCCTAATGATTAGTCAAACGGCTGGTGCAAACTTGCAGCGATGATTATAACGTCAAGGTCGCGTGGCGTCGAACAACTCGCGCCCAATCAGCATGCGTCGAATTTCACTGGTGCCAGCGCCGATCTCGAATAGTTTTGCATCACGCAATAAACGCCCCGTGGGGTAATCATTGATGTAGCCATTACCGCCTAAGGCCTGTATTGCCTGCAGACTGATTTGGGTTGCCTGTTCAGCCGCTAACAAAATGCAACCTGCCGCATCAAAGCGGGTGGTTTGATTACGGTCACACGCCTGCGCCACGGTATACACATATGCTCGCGCCGCATTAGTTTGCGTATACATATCTGCCAACTTGCCCTGCATAAGCTGAAATTCTCCGATCGGCTGGCCAAATTGCTTGCGGTCGTGCACATAAGGGATAACCACATCTAAACAATTGCGCATGATGCCGAGTGGGCCACCGGCCAAAACGACTCGCTCATAATCTAAGCCACTCATGAGGATGCGCACTCCTTGGCCTACATCACCAAGGATTTGGCTTTTGCTAACTCGGCAGTCTTCGAAGATGAGCTCCGCCGTATCCGAGCCGCGCATGCCGAGCTTGTCGAGCTTCGCGCCGGTGCTGAACCCAGATAAATCTTTATCGATTAAAAAAGCGGTAATGCCTTTCGAGCCCATATCTTTGTCGACAGTCGCATAAACCACTAGTACATCAGCACCGGGGCCATTGGTAATCCACATTTTATTGCCGTTAAGGATGTAATCATCGCCGTCCTCCGTCGCACGCAGCGATAGACTCACCACATCCGATCCGGAACCTGGCTCACTCATAGCCAAGGCACCGAGAAAGTCGCCGGAAACCAGCTTGGGCAGATAGGCCTGGCGCTGACGTTCATCGCCGTAACGCATGATTTGATTGGCACATAAATTCGAATGCGCGCCATAAGACAGGCCGACGGAGGCGGACGCGCGGCTAATTTCTTCCATCACCACCGTATGCGCGAGATAACCTAGATCTACGCCTCCGTATTCGCTGCCAATGGTCATACCCAGCACGCCAAGCTCTCCCAGCTTCGGCCACAGGTCGCGGGGAAATTGGTTATCTTGATCAATCTGCGCTGCCCGAGGCGTTACCTCATTCGCACAAAAGTGAGCGACTGCGTCACGCAGCTGCTGCACCATCTCGGTATGGCCGAAATCTAAATCTGGAAGTATCTGCATAAATTCCTCTCCCCAATGAATTGCTAGCTTAGCGCCACGCGAAGGCAAAGACTGAGCTGAGCCACGTTATGAGTCAGTGAACTTGACCGCGACTGTTGACCGCTGCTAACGATCGCCTCAGTTAGAGTCCGCCAATAAGTGATCATCCCAGGTCTGCTCGCTTGGTTTAATATACGCAGGATTTTCCCCGCTGCGAAGGAAACCGATGTCGAATAATATTTTAGAAGCGATGTTCAAAAATAACGCTGCCTGGGTCGCCAATATGATCGCCGAAGATCCGGACTTTTTTGCGCGGCTGGCCAAACAGCAAAAACCAGAGTTGCTATGGATCGGCTGTTCGGACAGCCGAGTGCCCGCCAATCAAATCAGCGGCTTGTTACCAGGCGAGGTCTTCGTTCACCGCAACATCGCTAATGTTGTCTCACCTACAGATACCAACTGTTTAGCTGTCGTGGAATACGCAGTGACCGTTTTAAAAGTAAAGCACATCATCGTTTGTGGTCACTATCAATGTGGTGGTGTTCAAGCCGCATTAAGTGGCGGGCTCAGCGGCCACGTTGGGGCCTGGCTGGACGACTTACGCGAAGTTTATGAACGTCACAGAGATGATCTGAGTGGATTACCTGAGACAGCGGCGCTCAACCGTTTATGCGAAATCAACGTCGCTCACCAGCTTACTCGACTGTGCCGCACCGACTTATTGCGCGATGCTTGGCAACAAGGTCTGACTTTTTCTGTGCACGGCTGGATTTACAGCATCGAAGACGGCCTGCTCAAAGACCTGGACTTAACCGTTAGCTCGGCTGAGGAAGCCAGCCGTCTGTAGCGATGCCAAGCCGCTCAAATCAGGCGACGGCGACAACTTCCGTGCCTGCGACAAGGTCATGCAGGCAACGACGCGGCCGTCGCAACGCCGGCACCAAATCGATTAGCGGCAAAAACCAATAGCCAATAAAGGCAGCATGCATAAGCGGGAAAAACAAAGCGCGAAGCATGACCAAGCGCCATATTGCAGGTACCTCGTCGGTACCTAAGATAACAATTTTTATGCCCAGCATGCGTTTACCAAGTGTTTGTCCTTGCCGAAATAGCAGCCAGCCGTTAACGAGGAGATACCCGGCAACGCCGAGTAGAAAAATGCGCAAATAAGGAACGCCGTTACTATAGGCCTCGGCGTGTTCCAAAGCGCCAGTGACCAGCATGACTCCGAGCGCCACCACCGGCACAAGCACGAAATCGATCAGGGTCGCGATGCCTCGCCGCCAGGTACTGGCGGGTGGCATTGCGGCAACCGCTGCGGGGCTCATTCTTGCGATAACCCCGTGATTTGCTCAGATTCTAACTCGTTAATCTGTTTAGGGTGTAAAGCCTGCTCGACAACTTGATTTACGTCCGGCTCACCATGCGGCGCAGGAGTGAGTTGGAACACCAGCAAAGCGTTGCCGCCTTGCATTCCCACACCGCCGTAGCCTGACGACACAATAAGCAGGTCATCAACGATTAACGGACCGTGCGCATCAATGCTGGCCCCGGTAGCGGCAACGCCATTCGTGCCAGCAAAGGTTTGTGCCGTATCGAACTCCCACAGAATCCGACCGTCGTCGGCGCTATAAGCTGCGACCTTCCCCGCCAAATCGCCGGCAACCACTAAGTCTTGGGTAGCTATGATGCCCGCGGAAAGGCCGGGCCAGAAGCCATCTAGGTCGCTGACGTCTACATGGTGACTCCACCTTATCGTGCCATCTTCCAAGTTGACCGCATGCATGCCCGGCGCGGGGCTCACTGGTTCAAGTGGTCCTGCCGGAATATCGCTAATGGGTACGTACAAAAGACCCCGCGACTCGTCAACAGCAAGCCCCCAATGCACACCACCCAAGTAACCGCCGCGGCCAATACGCGTGCGCCAGACCTCGGCTCCCGTTAGCGGATCCATAGCATAAACGCCGCCAGACTTTTGGCCCGCAAAGACCAGACGGCGTCCAGAAGGGGTTTTGGCTAACACCGGCGGGGCACCAAAATCCAAATCAGGCCCAGCGTTCTCCGGACAGTTTGGACCATCCACTACGCAGCCCATATTGAAGGTGTCATTGGTATGAAACTGGACCACCCAACGCTGCTTGCCGCTGGTCGCGTCGACTGCAAAGATTGCGTCACTAGTCCTAGTTGCGGGCTCGGTATAATTCTCACCAGTACCGAACAAGAGTAGATCGTTGTCGGCGTCATAGGTTGGCGCGCTCCAAACCGGCGCGCCACTCGGTCCCCATTGCTCGACAAATAAATAATGTCTGCCAATGACTTGTGGTGGCTCGGCAATGGTGGGGAGATACCAAAGCTTTTCACCGGTGCGCACATCAAGTGCCGCCATACCGCCGCTAGTGGTGCAACAGCCATAAAACGGATTCATGCTAAGGGCGATTTCCTGACTGGAAATGGGCACGAACAAGCGCTCACCTACTAACATCGGCGAACCGGAGTAAAAGGGGACAGGCTCGTCGTCAATCGTGTGTTGCCAAAGCGTGCGGCCGGTGTCTGCTGCGACCGCGAAAATACCCTCCTGACGGTTGGCGAAGTAAAGTTCTAATCCGTTCGGGCCGGAAGCAAAAGAAATGGAGCTGGCGACGCTATCGCGGGTATCCGTATTGCGCCAACGGATACAGCCGGTTTTGCGATCCAAAGCAATCAAACCAGTGCCATTGTCGCCGATAAAAATCGTATCGGAGGTCACTAACGGGAATGAACGTGGGGTATTGGTCGCATAACCATAGACCCACTTTAGCGCTAAACGATGCACGTTCTCCGCGTTAATCGATGTACGCGCCATAGGCACAAAGCGGGTATTCGCGACATCGATTCCCCAGGTAGCTGGAAACGGATCTGCTGTGTCGGGTACGGTGCCGCTTATACTGCGACAATCTTCCGCCCAAAGCACAGGCGTCAACAACATTGTTGCGACGAGACCGGCATAATGGCCCAGTCGGTAATGCGAAATTTTCGTCATACTTTTAAGTACCGCAGCGGATGTAACGATTCGGAACATTCGCATTGACCCCTTTATTTCTAATTTGGCTCGCCATCGAATTTGTTAAGTCAGCGACTGTTTCCGTACCCATGCGTAAGTCGCCTCAAGGCCTCGACCGAATTTGTCGATTAACTCATGGACCTGATCTTCATTGATGATCAGAGGCGGGCAGAAAGCCAACGTATCACCTAAGTTGCGCACGATTAAACCGGCCTCCTCGCAAGCCTTCGCGCAATAGGCGCCCACGCCATCAGATGCCGCGAACGGCGTTCTGGGCTGCTGTTGTTTCACCAGTTCTACCCCGGCTAATAGACCCTCGCCGCGAACCTCACCGACGAGCGGGTGTTCGGCAAATTCACGCAAACGCGTCTGCAGAATGATGCCCATTTGACGCGCGTGGGTGAACAGAGACAGTTCTTCCATGATCTCCAGATTACGCAGAGCAACAGCAGCACAAACCGGATGACCGGAATAGGTAAAGCCATGCGCGAAGTTGCCTAAATCGTTAGATCGTTCGGCAAACGCGGCAAACATTGCATCGGGTATCAAGACTGCACTGATCGGCAGATAGGCTGAAGACAATGCCTTTGCAACGCTCATTGTGTCCGGTTGGATAGCAAAGGCCTCAGCACCAAAGGCGTGACCTGTACGTCCAAAGCCACAGATCACTTCGTCATCAATAAACAAAATATCGTACTTCTTTAGCACCGCCTGAATCTTGGCGTAATAAGTCGGCGGGGGCACCACCACACCACCCGCGCCCAAGATCGGTTCAGCAATAAACGCCGCAACGGTATCCGGATCTTCTCGCAAAATCATGGCTTCCAGATCATCGGCGCAGCGAGAAGCGAAATCTTCAGGGGTTTCTCCCGGGTGCGCTTCGGAATAGTGATGCGGGCTGCTTGTGTGCAAAATGCCATTGATCGGCAGATCGAATTCGTTATGAAATGCGGGCAGGCCCGTAAGCGATCCACTTGCAACCGTTACGCCGTGATAGCCACGAATTCGGCTGATCACCTTTTTCTTCTGCGGTCTGCCAATGGCGTTGTTGTAGTACCAGATCAATTTCAACTGGGTGTCGTTAGCATCGCTACCCGAAACCCCGAAAAACACTTTACCGGCATCAAAGGGGACCATCGCCTTCAGTTTTTCAGCCAGCAAGATCGAAGGCTCATTGCTGCGTCCTGCAAACAATTGGGAATAACTCAGCTTGCGCATCTGCTCCGCCGCAACGTCGGCCAAGTCTTCTCGCCCGTAGCCGAGTGCCGTGCACCACAGCCCTGCCATCCCCTCTAAATATTGCTTGCCGTTGCTGTCCCATAAATAGACACCTTCCGCCCGCGCAGAAATGGTTGGGCCGCTAGACACATGGTTTTTCAGATGGGTAGACGGATGCAATACATGTTCGACGTCGCGAGCGGCCAGCGAACCAGCTGCCAACTCGTTGTGTAAAGGAAGCGGAGTTTCGAGTGTCATATCAACCTCACTAAGGGTTAAAACAAATCGCGAGCTTGCAACGCAAACTCTGCCAGCACCTCATCAGCATAATCAATGCGCCCAGTTAACGATTGGGGGTCACCATGACAAAGCCGCAGGCATGCTTCGGCCATGTGCTCAACCGGGGTCACCCTAGATTCATTTTCGGCGTTGATCAGCTTATGGTGAATCACACCAGGGGTCGCGACCAACCCGGGCGAAATGGCATTTACGCCGATGCCATCCTCGTAAACCTCTGCGGCAAGGCCAGTGGTAAAACGCTCCAGCGCGGCTTTGCACATACCGTAAACCGTGCCGCCGCGACCACCGCTATCTTTTGCCGGGTGTAACGCCGCATGCGAAGAAATATTAAGTATCCAGCCGCTGCCTCGCTCGCACATCTGCGGAAGCACCAGTTGAGCTAATTCGAACGGCGCGCGGACCTGTACCTCCAGCATTAAATCGTAACGTTTTTCCGAAAATTCGCTGACAGAGGTGAAGTAGGTTATTGCTGCATTGTTGACTAGAATGTCGACTCGACCGAACTCGGCCACTGCAGCATCGATCAGATTGTCGCGGTCGGTTTGCGCCGCCAAATCGGCTTTTACCGCTAATGCTTCGCCTCCGGCACCACGTATATCAGCGACAGTCTTCGCGAGCGAACCGGGTAGATAGTGTTCTCCTTCTTCGACGGTGCGAGCAGACACCACTACTCTTGCCCCTTCCATCGCAAACCTTCTCGCAATGGCATCGCCGATACCGCGACTGGCTCCGGTGATAACCGCGACTTGTCCTGCCAGTACACCATTTGTATTGATCGTCATACGTTCCCCCATTCCCCAAAAGAGTCCCATAACAGCTGAGAATGACTTTAGCACGGCAGCTAAATAACGCTAGCAGCTGGCATGCACCGGGGTAAGCCGCGCTATGCGAGAGGGGACAAGACGACCGGGATGAGCGCCAAAGACTATGCGACGAGCGGATTTAAGTAGCAGCGCTCCAGACGCTGGCCAAGTCCTGTCAAAATTTCATAGGCGATGGTGCCAGCTTGCTCGGCGACTTGGTCGATGCTGATATGCGCCCCGAATATTTCTGCTGCCATCCCTTCTTCGATTGCGTGGACCTCTGCAGCCGCAGTCACGTCCAACGTGACAAGATCCATACTGACCCGGCCTGCAAAGTTGCAAGTTTTTCCCGCTAGATAAGCCTGACCCTGATTCGATAACAGCCTCGGCACACCATCCGCATAACCAACATCCAGTACCGCCAACACTCTGGGCGTTTGCGCTTGGTAAGTGCCGCCATAGCCAACCGGTGTATTGGCTGGAATTTGGCGCACCTGCTGCACCTTAGCAAGCAGGGTAACGACGGTCTGCAAAGGGTTAACATGCACGGTCTGCAATGGATTGCTGCCATACAACGCAACGCCGGTACGACCCAGATGATTAACACCCGCCGCATCAATCAACTCGGCCAGCTCGCCACCGAGCACACCGGGCGAGTTGGTTAGACTCAAACGCAGTTCAGGAAAAATAGCCGCCAAGCGAACATGCATGGCTTCTATCGCGTGCCATTGCGCCAACGTCGCAGGGTGGCCAACTTCGTCCGCGCGAGCCAGATGCGATAACAGCAGATCAATTCGCAACCCACCTAACGGCAACGCATCGACCTCCGCCGGAGCTAACCCGAGCCTTTGCATACCAGTGTCCACATGCAATGCCGCCGGTCGGCCGGTAGATTGCCAGGCACGGCATTGATTAAGGGTGTTGAGCACTGGCGTTAGATTATGGCGCAGATAAGCGGGCCGCTCATCCGCCGCAGGTCCAGCTAACACGTAGATGATGCTGTCCGGTAGCACCTCTCGTAGCGCGATACCTTCCGCCAAAATCGCAACAAAAAATTCACGGCAACCAGCGGCCGCAAGTTGCGGTCCGACCTGTGCTGCACCGAGACCATAGGCATTCGCTTTGACGACTGCAGCCAAACTGCCGGGACACTCGGCCTGTAGGATGTGGAAGTTTTGCGTAAGCGCAGCGAGATCTATGTCGAGGTGGCTCCTCATAGCGCTGCGCCCTAGGCTAATCGGTTAGCGAATTGATATAGGCGACGACGTTGTGCATAGCGGCTTCCGTTGCCACTGTGCCCGACATAGCGCGCATCTGACGGCCACCGTGATCGGAATTGTGATAGCCACGTTGGCCGTCGCGGAATTTTTGTAGCTGCGCGACCAAATACCAATCACTTTGACCTGCGAGGCGTGGCCCCGCCATTGCTTCGTTACCCTCGGCACGCTTACCGTGGCAAGCCGCACAAGTCGCATACAGCGTAGCGCCGGCTTCCGCGTCACCTTGAATAGTCGGTGCCTGCTGGGTTTCTGGAAAACTGCCGATGTACGCCACCAGGTCATCGAGCGCAGCGTCGCTGGCCAATTGCGGGCCTTTCGCCATAGCTGCCATTTGCATGCCGGTCATATCGCCCGCCGCCGTGCCGCGCGCGCCCTGCTGAAACAATTCCATCTGACGCTTTAAATACCAACCAGTTTGCCCCGCCAGTTTAGGCGCCTTCATGGCAGCGTTGCCCTCACCTTTAGCGCCGTGGCAAGCGGTACAGACCGGATATAAGGAGCGGCCTTTGCCCGCATCACCCGCAGCCAGCGCGCATGTGCTGGCGAGGCACAGACCAACTGCGCATACCACCAGCAACCAAACCTTGCTCAAAGATGAGTCATCCATTATTCGAAGTGTGTGTCTGTACATTTTCGGTTTTCCTCGTCTCGTTTGAGTCGGCCATAAAGCCCATCAACAGCGTCTGCTGCGGTGACGTTATTCAGTTCATTAATTAGCGGATATGCAGTAAGCGATTAAAAAAAACGTAGCTCCGCTACGCCTCCTTGAAACGGTCTCGGAGACTGTTAGCGCCATGAGCGCTTTGGTTAGAGCCACTGTTAATCCTGCGTCGGGTGCCGCAGCCAGCTTGTCGCAATCCTTGGAATCGACCGTGGTAACGCGAAAATAGTGGTACGAATTTCAATCATAAAGCCGGATTTTTTCCATGGATTGGCTGGGAGTCGCGCCTGTCTCTTTTTTAGTTTTTGGTTCTTGCTCTTCGCTCTTTGCTCGCGTTTTTTTGAGCTAACGACTGTAGCCTTTGCGGTCGCCTTCCACACCGACAGCCGACGCCGTCCTTTGTTGAATAGCCTATCGCTATCGTCGGAAAAATGACAGATTCAGGACCTCCCTTGAACTGGTACTTTCCTCAACAGCGATGCAAGCTATACCTTATCGCTAGGTGTTTAGTTCACAGCACCTGAATGCAAAGCGAATGCCGGAAACACAGAAACGTTATATCGGGAACCGTGACTATGCAAAAGATGCCGCAGCGAAACGCAACGACAAAGGGAACTGTTGTGTACCTGGAACATCACTCGAAAGTGCTTAGTGACAACCCGCTAGGCGATCCTAGCGAACGCCAACTACCTGTTTATCTACCGCCGGGATTCAACCGCGGTGGACGCAGTCGCGGGCGACCAGCGAAGACGCCGGTGTTATTCGACTTGGCTGGCTTTACCGGTTCCGGTCTAGCGCACTTAAACTGGAAAAATTTCGAGGAAAATCTTATCGAGAAACTGGATCGCCTGATCGGCGCAGGCAAAATGCCGCCGGTCATCGCAGCCTTTCCCGACTGCTTTACCAAGCTCGGTGGTAATCAGTACATCAATTCCAGTGCAATCGGGCGCTACGCCGACTATCTCACTCTGGAACTGATCCCGTTTCTGGATGAGGCTTTCTCACTGACCACCGATCGAACACGTCGCGGTTGTTTCGGCAAATCGTCTGGCGGATATGGCGCGCTCGTGCATGGCATGCAATATACGGATTACTGGGCTGGCGTCGCGTGTCACTCTGGCGATGCCTATTTCGATTTTGTATATCGCAGCGAATGGCCGAGCACATTGACGCACCTACAACAATATGCGTCTGCTAAACGCACGAGCGGCCGCTACAAGACGACTCAGGCTAAAACGTCGGGCCACGACGATGGCCGGGTGCGGGCGTTCCTAGCACACCTGGAAAAGATGCCACCCTGGTCAGAGCAACACTATAGCGGTCGCGATATCACCACCTTAATGATGCTGGCGATGGCAGCGAGCTATGACCCGGATCCAGATGCACCTAACGGTTTTTGTTTGCCATTTGATTTGGAAACCGGTGCATTCTTAGCAGATCGCTGGCGCCGCTGGCTACGGCATGATCCGATTAACATGGTGCCACGCTACAAAAAGAGCCTTGCGCGGCTGAAAGCAATATTTATCGACTGCGGTTGGAACGACCAGTACCACATTCACTTCGGCGCGCGACAACTAGCCGCAGTGCTGCAGGATAACGGCATCGCGCATCGCTACGAAGAGTTTCCTGGCACCCATTCGGGTATCGACTATCGCTTTGACGTAAGCTTGCCGTATCTCGCGAAACGTCTGGCGCGCTAGCTGTTGGCGGTCACAATAGCGTGGCCTGACTACAACAGGGGGTGGCTGCGCGCCTCTCGTGTTCGCCCGAGTCCGTTTCAGAAAAACTTAACCAACAACGAGCGCCTCAAACATAAGGAAAGGCCACCTCGGTCAAGCTCAAGGCAAATTATCGCAGACCGTATTGACGGACTTCTTAAAGTATTTTTCTCAACATCGTATCCAAGTCCGTCAGCCCGTCGAGCCCTAAACGTTCTAGCGCCGCAGTGGGATCAACTTTGTCGTCGTGATCTAACACTCCCAACATAGCAGTTGTTACCGGCGGATTAGCCAACAATGTTGTCAACAAGCCAGCCGCTAGATAACCGATTTGCACGGGAATCGACAGCAGCCTGGGCGTGGATCCCAACACGGCCGCTGCACGCTGGGTGAGCGCATTTCGGGAGAGGGACTCCGGCCCGGCCAGATCAACTGCCCCGTCAAGCCGCAGCATCGCCGCCTGACGTATCGCGGCGACTACATCGCCCGCATATATTGGTTGTTCGAGGCTGCTGCCGCGCAACACCACTGCCAGCTTAGCTGCCGCTCTCTTACGCAAAGCAAAACTCGCATAATCACCTTCGCCTAACACCATGGGAACCCGGATCACGCAACTGTTGACGTCACTATCCAACAACATCTGCTCGGCGCGGCCTTTAGAGGCCAGACACGCGTTTACGGCGTCTGGTCGCGATCCTAAAATCGAAAGATAAGTCACGTGCTCGATTTTTGTAGCGGCTATGGCTGTTAAAAGCGCAGCACAACTTTCCTCGTGTGCCGCTGCATAAGATGCTGTTTTTGTTGCTTTCAAAATACCGACCAAATGCACCGCAATCTGACAGCCAGCTGCCGCCTGTTTTATTGCCTCGGTATCATTAAACTCCACCTTCGAAACAGCAAATCGTTGTGGATATTGATCTACCGTTGCGGCAAGTTGTGCCTGCGCTGATTGGCTGCGTACCAGTGCCACTACTTGATCGTTGGTATGCCTCATAAGCGCATCGATGAGGCGTCTGCCCAAGTTACCGTTGGCGCCTGTGATGAGCCATTTATGAAATGTATTAGCCATTGAAATTATCCAACTTAGTCAATAAACGGATTGCTTCCGCACGCCACAGCTGGCCGGTGATGAATTGAAATCGCTAACAACTTTGGCCAATTTACTCACCCTGTGTCGCCTGTTAACGATTGCGCCACTTTACGTTACCGTTATTCACGGACTTTGGTTTAGCGCTTGCAGTCTATTTCTACTTGCGATTTTTAGCGATCTTTTAGATGGCAAGATCGCACGCGCGCGCAACGAAGCGACCGTGTTAGGTGGTTTTTTCGATCACGCTACCGATGCGCTGTTGGTCACCGTTGGCTGCCTGGCGCTCACCCAACTCGACCTGATTAATCCATGGCTAGTGGCGCTTATTCCCGCAGCTTTCATCCAGTACGCGCTGGATTCCAAAACGTTAGCGGGGCGCACGCTGCGCACTAGCTCTATCGGTAAGGCTAATGGTATCGCCTACTTTGCCCTCGTCGGTATCGGTATCGGCGGCCTTACCCTACAGTCTCCATTATTACTTGCCGGTTCGGATCTATTGGCTTGGTGCCTGACCGTAACCACGGTCCTTTCAATGGCAGACCGGTTACTCGCCTTACGTCAACCTTGAACCCGGTTTCCCATCCCTGCCGCAGCGACAGACGCGGACTTATGACTCTTCGAACAACTCCTTGTTCGCTTTCGGCAAAAACAACACACCGATGCCTGCATTGGCTAGCAAAAAGAAAGTGTGCATAACGAGACTAAAAGCACCGACCTCGGGATAGTCAGGAAACAACACAGTCCAAAGTAGTAGGGCGCCTGCATGAAAAGGCAACGGCAGCGCTGCCGCTAGAAAAATAACCGGTAAAAACGCGAGCATCTGGCCAAAACCAACATCGACATTGAATAGCTGCAAAGCAGTAGTGTAAACCAGCACCGCGCCAATCAGGTTTGGCGCCTTACACAGCAAAATCAGCAAATAATGGATCGGACGAGCTTCTCTGAAAGTGCGGAAGATCTGCAGTTGACGAACCTTATCGCCGAACTTGAATCTCGACCGAAAAAACCAAATGTGAATGGGAAGATAAGCCATGGCAATCGCAATCACCACTGGCAATATAAAGTCTAGCCGGTTTGCGCCGGAAGCCTCTACAACCAAGCCGTAATAAAGCACCACCCCGATGCCAGAGAAAAACAGAAGCTGATATATCTCCATCAGCCCTAGCATGATTATCGTCGAGAGCGCCTGCCAGCCAGGCACTTTATGTCGCCGCAGGAGGTACAGTGACATCGCTCCTTTGCCAACCTGTTCGTTAATCAGCGACAAAATGTAAGTGCTGGCTCGAATCGGCAAAACCTGGGTCAAACGCAGCTCAGGCACGTTGAACCAGCGTATAGCGCGCCAACTTACGTGGGCGTCCACTAAGAAAAAGAAAACCGAGTAGGGCAACATAATAGCCAGCCACAGCCCCCAATTGGCATCGCCAAAAAATCTGAGGAGATATTCCAATACGGTCAGATCTTCGCGAGCGGCGGTTGCATCTAGGCGCGAAATAACTAGATAGAAACAACCCAGCGTCAATAGCCAGGTTATCGCCTTAAAGAGAAGGCTTTTGCCGCGCTTTTGTGGGGTTTCTTCTGTCCCGTTGAGCTCGACTTCCAAAGCGGCGTCGACTTGATCATTGGTCTGCATAACTTTCCCTCACCCGCGGATTATCAGTTCTGTACTGTAAAATTTTCTAACACTTGATAGAGCACACCAACACCGCGCACCAGTGTTGCTGTGGAAAGCCGCTCATCATTACCGTGCACGCCAACAAACTCACCTGGCGCGTACGCAAAAGGTGAATACCCATAGCTGGTGATGCCGATATCCCGAAAGAAATGCGAGTCAGTAAACCCACCCGCTACAGTCGGAATCACTGGAGCTGAAAATTCCTGATCAGAAATTCGCTCAAGTACCTTAAACAACGGTGTATCTGTGCGACTAACCGCAGGACTAAAACTCATTATCTCACTCATTTCAATTGTTGGATCGTTAATTATCCGAGCGAGCTCGGCTTTAAACTCCTGAGGGTCTTGATCGGGCAGCAGCCGACAGTCGAGCTCTGCATGTGCCTGTGCCGGCACCACATTGATTTTCGGGCTACCCTCCAAGACTGTAATTGAACAAGTGTTTCGCAGCAGGGCATGACCCGCAGGATTGATAAGCTTCATTTCCAACAGGTAATTTGTATCTTGAACGGCTTGCTGTAAATTTGCGTACGCGCTGCGGTGCTTGCCATTTTGATATGGTGCCAAGCCTTCAAACATGCGCGCTACAGGATCGATTACGTTTACTGGGAATTCCGTTTCGCTGACCCGCTTCAAACCGCGCACCAGTTGCGTGACGGAGGTTTGCGTTTGCGGTGCCGAGCCGTGCCCTGGGCGACCAGTAGCGGTGAGTCGTAGCCACAATGGCACCTTTTGAGTAACTTCAACCATAACCGCTATGTCGTCACCGAATGCGCGCCCGGAGCCGCCCTCGTTTAACACATAGCCCATGCCGTCAAACAACTCCGCACGGTTCTCAATTAACCATCCCGCGCCATAAAAGCCGCCGGCTTCCTCATCCGCCGTAGCTAAGAGTAAGACATCACGATTGAGTTTCTGGCCACTTTCGGCCAGTGCAATAAAAGCTTGTAATTGAGCAATTCCCAACCCCTTTGTATCAATCGCACCGCGGCCGTATACAAAACCATTTTTGACATCCCCGGACAGCGGCTCGAAGCTCCAGAATGCGCGATTGGCCGGCACGACATCGATGTGATGCAGAAGAATCAAGCCGGGCTGCTTATTACCCTCGGCATCCGGGCTGCCTTCAAGGCGGGCCCAAAGATTGCCTCGACCCGGCGCGCTTTCTACCGTTTCAAACGGGATGCCCGCAGCCGCAAGCAAGGTTCCTAGGTATTCGACCCCGCGAGATTCATTGCCGGGCGGATTGACGGTATCGATTTGGAGATAGTTCGAGAGTCGTACAATCGCTGCACTCGCATGTTTCTCTATGTCAGCCTGCGCGGATGTAACTGCAGTAACCATGCAACCAGCACCCAGTACGAGTAGGGCGCGCTTGCTGCGCAGAAACGCGCGCTCAAGCATCACCTGCCATCGGCTTCCATCCATTTTCATGCGCAAACTCCTCGATTTTGGAAAACTGGGAAAGGGCTAGCCTTACGGCCCCTAGAGTTAGCATAATCTAGCAACTCCATTGAATGGGCGACACTGTGAAAATTTCGACTTTATTAAGTTATGCCGGCGGCTTTAAAGAGGCCGTCGCCGAGGTGAAAGCCTTAGAAAAGGCCGGGCTGGACATGGTTTGGGTGCCGGAGGCCTATTCCTTCGACGCGCCAACAGCGATGGGGTATTTGGCGGCGGAAACCGAGCGAGTCATTATCGCCTCCGGCATCTTGCCGATTTATACGCGCACACCGAGCGTGTTGGCGATGACTGCCGCTGGCCTGGACTATCTCTCTGATGGCCGAGCCATGCTCGGCCTTGGCGCATCGGGCCCTCAGGTAATAGAGGGATTTCACGGTGTGCCGTATCAAGCACCGGTCGCCAAAACTCGCGAAATCATTGAAATTTGTCGCATGATTTGGCGGCGCGAGAAACTGCAATACTTAGGCAACCACTTTCAAATGCCACTTGGCCAGGATAAAGGCAGCGGTCTAGGCAAAGCCTTAAAGCTGATCAATCATCCCGTCAGAGACGACATTCCAATTGCCATTGCCGCGCTGGGCCCAACCAGCGTCGCAACCACGGCCGAACTAGCCGACGCCTGGTTGCCTGCGTTCTTCACCCCTGAAGCAGCCGATCAGGTCTGGGGCGATTCGCTACGCGCGGGAACCGCCAAGCGCGACCCCAACCGTGCGCCGCTCGATGTCTTTGCAGGCGGAAGCGTTGCGATCGGTTCTGGCATGGAACATCATCGCGAACGCGGTCGCGCTGGTGCCGCGTTGTATATCGGCGGCATGGGCGCACGCGCTAAGAATTTCTATAACGACATTTTTTCAAAAAGCGGCTATCCCGAAGAAGCCAGAGTAATCCAAGATCTTTACTTGGCTGGAGATAAACAAGCCGCAGAGGCTGCGATTCCTGATGATTACCTGGCAAAAAGCGGGCTGATTGGCGAACCGGCTTTCGTTAGCGATCGCTTGGCGGCTATGGCGGAGGCAGGCGTCACATCGCTAAACGTAAACTTTATTGGCAAAACGGTTGCGGAACGGGTGGAACAATGTGAGCAGCTCAAAGAGCTCATCGTTAAGATGTAGTACTTTCGCGAACGCGAATCAGCCCCTCTTGAATAGTAGAGGCGATCATCACACCGCCTTCCGTGAAAATACGCCCACGAGTCAAGCCTCTGGCTTGGCCGGTACTGGGTGTGTCGATAGCATATAACAGCCATTGATCCACTTGGATCGCTTGGTGGAACCACATCGCATGATCCAAGCTCGCAACCTGCATCGTTTCGCGGTCGAACTTGCCTCGATGCGGTAAACGCGCCGTGCCCAGCAAAGTGTTGTCCGATTCATACAACAGCAAACAAGCATGTAGCACCGGATCGGCAGGGACAGGTCCGGTTGGTTTAAACCAAACAAATTGCTCCGGCGGCTGCGGCACATTCGATTGCAAGCGCCGAAACTCGTGTCGCCAGGTTACAAACGGCGCCTCAAACAAAAGCGCGGGAATTTTTTCCTCTGGCGGCGGGGTCAGATCAGGCATGTCATCCTGATGCGACAGCCCGGATTCGAGCAAATGAAATGATGCATCCATGTTGAAGATCGCTTCGCCCCGCTGTGTAACCACAACCCGGCGGGTGCTGAAAGATCGACCGTCACGTGTGCGTTCAACCCGAATGATCGCCGGTACTTTGGGATCTCCAGGTCGCAGGAAATAGCCATGCATAGAATGGGGCAAACGCTGCGGTCCGGCGTTGGTCGCCTTTTCGCCAGCTGGGCCATTAACGGTAATCGCAGCCGCGCGCATCGCTTGCGCCATGATCTGACCGCCGTACAGGCGATGTCGCCGTTTTAGTGGGTGTAACGCGCGAAAAATGTCAGCATCTACCTGATCAAGCTCTAATAGCGCCAGTAGTTCCTCCAAAGGTTTGCTGACGGCGGCGGATTCTTGCTCCTCTGGCATGCTGGTCCTGTATGAGCTGCTTAAGTAAATTCTGTCGCGGCACTATACGGCGCTTAACCGTTGCAATAAGGGCCGTAGAGAGGATCGTTCGCGAGGGCTTGGCGGCGGGCGACAATATCGATCAAGTCCGCGTAATTCCATAGCAAGTTCACCGACATTTCCTCCTCTTCGGGAGGATTGTCCAAAGCATCAAAAAACACGGGAAGATCATCGCGGGTAACCAAGTCCTCGGGCAGAGCGCAAAGAATATCAATTAGATCGCGAACCACCTGATCCTCGGGTTGGGTCTGCGCCTTACAACGCAGCGCGAGATGCCAAATCTGCTCATCGGATAACGTCTGTTCTTGCCACTGGACCAATTGGTTGCGCAGTGTTGCTCGGTCAAGAATTTCCATAGCTTTCCTAATACTGTCTGCTAACGAATCGTAAAGAGGGATCAATAATAGCTGTTTTTGTTGAGCCTGGCGGCTAACATTCACTTTTTCCTGAAGTTAAGGTTTCCAGCGCTATGTATTTTACAACGCAATCTGCTCGCCCTCCCCGGTTTCAAATAACCCCGCTTGCTCACTCGCGGCGCAACTATACCGCCCTTTTGGTTACGCTAGGTGCCTGTCTGCTGGTAGCACTAAGCGGCTGCCAACAAACTGCAACAGAAAACCCATCAGAGGCCCCGCTGGCAGCAGAAGTCGCCACGACTAACGCGCCGACGCCGGCCGCGAAACAACCCGTTGCTTGGCAGCGTGTAGCCGCCACCGGCGAGGCATTATGCTCAGACGGATCCGAATATGCGTTTTTCGTGCGCCCTGGTGACCCAGAAAAAGTGCTGTTCTATCTACAGGGCGGTGGCGCGTGCTGGACCCGAGCCACCTGCGACTTAACCATGCAGCCAAGTTATAAACCTAACTTGCAAGGTGAGCGGCCGCCGCAGTTCGGTATCTTCAATTTCGATAACACCGACAATCCATTCCAAGATTACAGCGTAGTCTATGCGCCATACTGCAGCGGCGACGTACATCTCGGCGATGTTGACGCGGTCTATCCAGGGATTAAAGAAGGCCAGGCGCCGCTAACGATATTTCATCGTGGCAGGGCAAATGCGCAGGCCGCCCTAGACTGGACTTATACCAACTTGCCGACAGCCCAACAGCTTTTTGTCACTGGTTCCTCTGCGGGGTCACTCCCTTCGCCCTACTATGCGACTATCCTGGCTGAACACTATGCCGATGCAAAGGTGGTGCAGTTAGGTGACGGGGCCGGTGGGTATCGCCTCAATGCCGGAGATAACAACCCCTACACAGGATGGCAGACTCAAGCCGTGATGGCTGCAACTCCCGGGTTTGAAGCGCTCGGCAACGCCGAGGTTTCTGTTGAAGCCCTGTATAGCGCAGCTGCCAAAGCACAACCATCTATCCAGTTTTCGCAATACGATGCAGCCTACGACAGCGTGCAACGCTACTTTCTCGCGATTGGCGGACAAGCGGACGTGGATTTACTTAGTTTTATGAAAGCCAATATCGCCGACATAGAAGCTGTGAACCCCGGGTTTCGAAGCTTCGTCCTGGGCGGCGAATCACACACCGTTTTAGGACGCCCCCAATTCTACGCCTGGGCAGTGGGTGATGTATCAGTCCGCGACTGGGTAGCGGCTCTCGCAAAGGGCGAACCGGTACGCAATGTACTATGCGAAGATTGTAAACTAGAAGAATTTGTTGGCACGCCGCTTACCCCGGCACTGCAGCAACTCTGGGCGTCCTGGGAGGATCCGAAAACTCAATACGTAAAGCCTTTCCAAATATTCGATAACGTCTATTACGTAGGCATTGATTGGGTTGCCGCCTATCTCATTGATACTGGTGCTGGACTTGTTTTGATCGATAGCTTGTACGGCAAGTGGACGCAGCAATTGATCAAAAACATTCAAGAGCTCGGCTTTAACCCGGCAGAGATCAAATATGTGCTCACCACGCACGGTCATTTTGATCACGCCGGTGGCTCTGCGATATTTCAGAAGTATTTCGGGTCAACCATTGTGATGAATCCCACGGACTGGCAAATAGCAACCGCTAAACCAGACACAGGATTATTCTATATGCCGACCCCGCGCATGGACCGCGTAGCTCAGGATGGCGATGTGATTGTGCTCGGCGACAACCAATTTGAATTGTTCCACACACCAGGCCACACCGAAGGAGTGCTGTCTATTCGCTACAGCGTGCGCGACGGAAACGATACCTATACGGCGCTTACTTTAGGTGGCGTCGGTTTAAATTTTAGCGGCGTAGCACGCACGGAAATGTATTTGGAAAGCTACGCGCGACTGCAGGCAATGCAGGAAGGCGTCAGCGTCAGTCTACCCAACCATCAAGCAATGGGGTCGGTGTTTAGGCGGCGCGATGCGCTCGCCGAACGCCAAGCCGGACAGCCGCACCCATTTGTAGACCCGGTGGGCTACAAACAGTCACTCGCGTCTTTTATTGCTGCGGCGGAAGACAAACTCGCGCAAGAAAAAGCTGGAACGGCAATTGACCCGGCAGCGGCATTGCTTAAAGCTATTCAAGATGAGAAGCAATAGAACATTAACTCCTAGCACGCGACCAAAGACCTCGTACGCACTGGTTTGGCTAACATACCTGGCCGCGGCACTTATCATCGCCACAGCTAGCCCTATCGCCATAACGGATAGCCCGTCGCCTTTTGCTGGAGAGTGGCGTCTGAACGTCGCTGAGACCGACCTGCTAAGAGAGGACATAGACGAAAAGGGGTCGATCCTGCCAGCGGCGGGCCGCATGCGGGGCAGTATTAACGGCATCCCTTTGCCAGGGGGTGGCGGCCAGCCGCAAGGGATGTCCCCACTCGCGGCCAAGGACCCAGAAGTGCTGCGAACGCGCACCATGACTATCACAGTTTCTGATCGTAATGTTCAACTCGACTACTTGGATCTAAGCGCGCCCAACAACGAAGAAGTGCTGCGACGCGGCCACTATCGTGGTCGCGATAGCACCTGGAACAAAAAGAAGATCGAGCAAAAGTACAAAACCTCAGAGCGAAAGGTCTCCAAGAAATGGTCGCTACGCCCAGATGGCCGCCTATTAGTACGGGTACAAATTAAACCGAGTCGCGCCAAAAAACGGAACTATTACCGAGTCTTTGATCGCACCTCCGCGACAGCGGAGACTGCGGCTACCGCTGGTCCGTAAAGTAACGAATCGCCTCGCCGGTTACGATCTTTCCATCTATCTCAACTCCTATCTCAACTC
>DJYW01000117.1:0-2549 GCA_002450255.1 Gammaproteobacteria bacterium UBA6968 | reverse complement strand
AACTCCTATCTCAACTCCTATCTCTAACCGGATCCCGGTAACTTCCCCTGGTTCTATTCAAACCCTCTAAGCAAGCTGAGATCAATCGATAGAGCCGGCAGAACACGAGACCGAGCAGCCACCGCGCATTTAGTTTTGTTAAGCGATAAAAGCCATCACAAAAATGCTGACGGAGCTAGTCGTGCCGACCAAAAAAGCAGCGACTCGCATCGTCGCCTGGCCGCCAATATAAAAGACACCATGCGCGACGCGGCCAATTAACCAGACCATACACGCGTAAGCCCAAGCGCCGTTAGGATCCACACCGACCATTAGAGCCGCCAAATTAGCCGCGAGGAAAACCCCTAGAGCTTCCCAGGCATTCATTTGCGCCCCCCAGGCCCTCGCGCCGATGCCCTCAAGTTGCTCGGATTGCACGCGCGGTGCGCCCAAGTCTACCGAGCCCAACTGTTCTTTTTTAAATCGCGTTGCGGCCCCTGCCCAGAAATAAGGTAGCAAAACCCCACCTAGCAAAGTCCAAAGTTGAATTTCCATTGTTGCTCCCCTTTAATCGCCGGTTTTTCGAAGCGGCGGTTTGCCGCTATGCACAACTTTTGTATCAGTTTTCGTTCGAGCGCTAGCCCAATCATTGTATGATCCCCCAGTTAAGATACAGCTGCTATGCTGAATGCGCGGTATTCTTTTTGCTGTGGGTTTAGCATGGTCTCATCGATTCAATAAGCTACCTTTAAATGACCCAATCCCAGCAATTTCCCGATGACGCGATCGAGTTTCGCTTCGTCCTCGCATCCGGACCAGGCGGCCAGCACGTTAACAAAACCTCGACAGCCGTCGAGTTGCGTGCGGATGTCGAGCGCCTGCGGCTGCCTACCCGAACGCTAACACGCTTGTACGAACAGCAAGCGAACCGCATCAACAAAGAAGGCACACTGGTTATTCAAGCCAGCCAGTTCCGCTCGCAATTGAAAAATCGCGCTGATGCGTTAACGCGATTGCGACGCATGATTGCAGAAGCAGGTAAGCGAGCCAAAGTACGCATACCCACCAAACCGAGCAAGAACGCGCAGCGGAAACGATTGGATTCGAAGCGTAAAAGAGGCGACGTTAAGTCCCAGCGAAAGCGGCCTGACCCCTAACACGTAAACCATCTGTTGGTGCAGATTGCATCGATACGGCCCAGTCTTGGACAACACTGTCTTCAAATCTTGTGGCATTCAGGCCCCATGTCGCCGCAAAGAAGTAAACCGAGACATTGATGCGACACAGTGCAGCCGCTTCCGGCCCCGTCACACGCCTGTCCAAGATCACCACCATAATCTTCATGTTTATCCGCAAGTTTGACCGATAACGTGGCAAGAATGCCCGCTGCGCCGTAGGTTTTTAGAAAAAGTGTGGTTACACTCGAACTATGTAATTCAATGGGGGAACTGAATTATGCATACCTTTAAATTTCTCGTATTAAGCGCCTCGGTGGCGTTCACCTTCGGTTGCTCCGGCAACAGTGAGAACAGCAGCACACCTGCTGCCAACGCAGAGGCTCAAGTTGACGCTCGAGCAGAGACAATACGCAAAGCAGCCAATGGCATAGATGGCGCCAGCATCGTTAACGCAGCGGACGGCGATTGGTTATCCAACGGCCGCACCTATGACGAGCAAAGACACAGCCCACTCACCCAAATCAATACGGACAACGTTAAGGATTTGGGCCTGGAATGGTATTGGAATACGGGCACCAAGCGCGGCTTAGAAGCAACACCAATCGTGGTAGACGGGGTTATGTTCACGTCTGGCACTTGGTCAGTGGTTTGGGCGCATGATGCTCGCACCGGTGAGTTAATCTGGGAATACGACCCACAGATCGACAAGGCTTGGGCACGCTACGCTTGTTGCGACGTAGTCAACCGCGGCGTGGCTGCCTGGAAAGGCAAAATCTACGTTGGCACCCTAGATGGTCGCTTAGTCGCTCTGGATGCAGGCACCGGCGAAGTGATTTGGGAAAAGAAAACCATTCTACCAGAGCGTCCCTATACCATCACCGGCGCGCCACGCATTGTGAAGGACAAGGTCATCATCGGTAACGGCGGTGCGGAGTACGGCGTGAGGGGTTATGTCACTGCATACAACACCGAAACCGGCGAAGAAGAATGGCGTTTCTACACCGTTCCAGGGAATCCCGAAGAGGGCTTTGAATCCGATGACATGAAAGAAGCTGCCGCAACCTGGATGGGCGGTAAGTGGTGGGAAGTTGGTGGCGGGGGTACTGTCTGGGACTCCATGGCATTCGACCCGGAACTCAATCTACTGTACATCGGCACCGGCAACGGAGCGCCCTGGAACCGCTATATCCGCAGTCCCGGCGGCGGCGACAATTTGTATTTGTCATCTATCGTGGCTTTGGACCCCGACACTGGCCGTAAAGTCTGGTATTACCAAACCACGCCCGGAGATACCTGGGATTATACCGCCACCCAACACATGATCCTTGCAGACATTGAGCTGCAGGGCGAAACACGCAAAGTCATTATGCAGGCGCCAAAGAATGGCTTCTT
>DJYW01000187.1:3076-14121 GCA_002450255.1 Gammaproteobacteria bacterium UBA6968 | reverse complement strand
TCATTGACAATCTCAGCCGCGTCATCGGCATCTGAAAAGGCTTGTTTAACGGCTTTTTTATACCAGTTTACAGCGCGTCGTTTAGATGTATCGACACCGATGCCGCGCGCATGGAGATGTCCCATAACAACCATTGCTTCTGCATCGTTCGCTTTCACCAGGTCGTTCAGCCAGGCGATTACCTGGCCTGATTGCGGTAACGTGTTTTCGTTCACCAAAAAGCGTGCATAGGTAATCACGGCGCCCGCGTTATCCAGTTCTGCCGCCTTCGCAAAATACAATTCTGCCTGGTTCAAATCCTGCGGCAGATGTTGTCCGGTCTTGCGCTGCTGCCCAAGAAATAAATAGGCTTCTGCGCGGCCACCACTACCAGCTCGCTCTAACAAGGTCACCGCTTGCGCAGGTGTGGCCGTGCCAAAACTGCCCTCAAGATACAAACGACCGAGGGTATACATCGCGTCAGATGACCCTAGATCAATTGCTTGCAGATACTCTCCTTCAGCACGACTGCGATATTCGCTGCGCGATAGTTTTGGAGTGTGGCCGCCGATTTCGGTTTCGTCTTCGGGGACCAATTCATTGTTTTGCGCCTGATCGCCTAGATACCAGAAAATTCGGGCCAACAATAAATTCGCCACGATATTGCCCTGGCGAGTTGCGGCCTGAAGCCAACCTACAGCCGCGTCATAGCTTTGCTGTTTGGCAAGGTAAGTGCCGATCGCAGTTTGCGCAGCATCGTCCTGCTCTGCCGCAAGCGCGCGTAGTATTGGCCACGGATTGGTTTCGCTGATGCCAGTATTTTGCAGTCGTAGCTCGCGCAAAGCGGGCGCCATTACGGATGACAGATCGAAATTAGTGCGTTGCAAGGTGTCGTTGGTATCGCGACCAATTAAGACTAGGCCCAATGGCGTCTTATCGGTTAGTTGATAGATGCCGCCCACCCGTTCTAACTCGTTGAGGCGCAAATGCGTCGCAGCATCCGTCATCGTCAGTAAAAGGTAGGGTTGGCTGCGTGAGCCGTTGCCGGTTTGCGTAAGATGTGCACGCAGCTGTTGTAGCGCTGTGCCGTGATAATTTGCTGTTTCGGTCGCATCGACGTTGCGATAGAACCGCTCGAGTGCCCAATGACCAGTTAAGCTCATAGGGTTAATTTCTAAAATGGTCGCGCCGATAGAGCCAAGTCTGAGTGGTTCGTCGGCGTAGAAAACCTGCGCTTGTTGCTCCAGGCGAATGAGGTTTAACAGCTTCTCGGAAAAGTCCTCGGTGGCGAGTAGTTCGTCTCGTCGCAGAAGGGCTTCGCTGATCGAAATAGCCGAGTAATCAGCTGCTTTCGCGTTGGTCGCCGCGGCATCCGCAGCATTTTGCTGCTGCGTCTGGCAGCCAGCCGCGCTAAGCAGCGTAGTGCACAGCAGGAACAGAAAAGCGACGAGATTGTTCGAGACGTGTTTCATGAATGGGTTATAGCACTGACGACGCTTGCTAAGCTAGTTTGTTATAGGGTGTTGGCCAAGCGCCTTCACGCAGCGGTAAAGCTTGGCATCTATGGTGTCGAGTTTGGGCCAAATGTGCCGGCTCTAAAGGTGTAGTGTCGAGTGCAGTGCATAAGCGCTCGTTGGCCGCATTAATATGTAGCATGCTGATTCAACATCGCGTGAAAATTTGCACGCGGTCTGCCGTTTTCAGCACATTCTTATCTGCTTATTGCATCGATTTCAGCGCGCGGCGATCCGAGCGTAACCGGTCGCAAAT
This sequence comes from Gammaproteobacteria bacterium UBA6968, assembly GCA_002450255.1. GTDB lineage: Bacteria > Pseudomonadota > Gammaproteobacteria > Pseudomonadales > Azotimanducaceae > UBA4421. The sequence goes on along the minus strand of DJYW01000187.1, from coordinate 12,372 downwards.
GTCGCAAATTAAGATCAGTGCTTGAGGTTAGGTTCGATCTTGGGTTGAATAACTTACCCGCTGGTTATAGCTACCTTAAAGGCGTGGATAGGTGTATCACTGCAACGCGGTGATCAACTTCGGCTCGCTGGGTGATTCATCCGTTTTCGCCAGCCGATATCCTGGCATGCGCGTAAGCTCCGCTCACGTCGGTTTAATGAGTTGCTGAAATGTAAGATTAGTAATTCCCCAAGATTCGTTATAAAAAGACGAAAAAGCCAACATTAACAAGGAACGAATATGGGCCTTTTATCAAAGATGGAACTCCCCACTGCGGAACTTGCACTACCGGGACGTGCGGAACTGATGCCAGTACCAGCAGAACATTTTGTCTTAGGCCGCCCGTTGCTAGGACCGTTTCCAGAGCAGTTACAGCAGATTCAGGTCGCTTTGGGCTGTTTTTGGGGCGCCGAGCGTCGCTTTTGGCAGTTACCGGGCATTTATACTACTGCAGTTGGCTACGCCGGTGGCATAACGCCGAACCCGACTTACGAAGAAGTGTGTAGTGGTGGAACTGGCCATACTGAAGTGGTTCTCGTTGTTTTTGATCCCAACGAAGTCAGCTTGTTAGATGTTCTGAAGACCTTTTGGGAAAGTCATGATCCGACCCAGGGTATGCGCCAGGGTAATGATATGGGTACCCAGTACCGATCGGCTATTTATGTTTCCGATGCCGAGCAACTGGCGTGTGCGGAACGAACTCAGGAAGTGTTTCAGGCTGCGTTAAGTGCTTCAGGATATGGCCTAATTACCACCGAGATTGCCATGGCCGGTGAGTTCTTCTACGCCGAGCACTATCACCAGCAATACCTGGCAAAAGTGCCTAACGGTTACTGCGGATTGGGTGGCACAGGCGTGGGGTGCGATATAGCGCCGTTGGCTCGACTCAGTGCCGCATCAGGCTAACGCGGTGGCTTCGGTTGTCGAGCGAGGCGGAACCGGGCTCGTCAACCGGCTTTAAGAAAGGCATCGGCACGAGGGCAGGACGTCAACTAAGTATTGAGCACTTTCGTTGTGCCGCAGCGACTGCAAATTTGTATGCTGATGAGGCGCCCCTCACGCACGTCAAACTGTTTCTTCGGATCATCCGTCCACTTATGAAATCCGCTTTTGCAAAGGGTCGTCGCTTTCGCGTTCTCTTTGCGCCGCTTTTTTTTGTACTTGTTCAGGTCGGTAGGTTGATTAGGCATCGTCGTCTTTTCCTAAAGTTCCGTCCGAGCAGGAGCCGCTTTATCCGCTATTCGTGAGCGCTATTTACAGGAGCTATGGATAGTAACTGCGGTTTGCCGGTGCTGTACCCGCCGTTCGTTTTGGCGTGCTGGTCTAAGCGTAAATACCTATCTTGTGGGTTTAAATCAATCTAGTTTGCCACGCTTAAGCAGGCAGGCTGTTGTCTGCGCTGGGCCTCTGACAAAGACGCCTCGATTCATCGTACATCCTGCTAGACAAGCTTCCTTTGATAGGTAGTATCCTCCGGCAGCTTGGTAAAACCAACTTGCTTTCACGCCTGCCAATGACAGCCGGATTAAAGTCAAAATTGCAATTTTGTGCTGGCGAACCGGTGTTTGATCTCGTAAGGGCAGCAAAAAAACGCCATAGAGCGGCAGTAATAATTGCATTCTTACAACAAGACCATGGTTATCAAATCGGTGAGTACATCTAAGAAAATCGGCATCGGGATAGATTTTGGCACCAGCAACTCGGCTGCTGCGGTGTTTGATGGTGAGCGGTTGCGCTTGGTCACGCTGGAGCAACAACATGCCATCATCCCATCCGCGACCTACATTAATCGCAGTCTAACCGCAGTGACCGGGCAGGAGGCTATCGATCAATACATTGAAGACAATACGGGTCGCACGGTAGAGATGATTCCTGAGGTGATAGGCGAGACCAGTCAGTTTGTAGAGGGCGAAGGTGGTGAGGGCGCGCCGGGAGAAGTCGATACCGTTACTGACAAAGTTTACGGTGCGCCGCTCACCGATAGCAGTATGCAAGGCCGTTTGTTTCGCGGCACCAAACGTCTGTTGGGCGATGAAGGGGTACGTCGGTTGATGGTATTCGACCATCCGTTTCGACTCGTCGCCTTAATCACACCCCTGTTATTGCGTATTCGTCAAGCCATTCAAGCCGATGTGGGTCAGTTTGCGGACGCCCATCTGGGCCATCCGGTAAATTTTGAAGGACGCGACCAGTTCTCTAATCAGCTTGCGCTTAGCCGCCTGACCGAAGCTTACAACTACGCCGGTATCAAACAGTCTTCATTCTATCCCGAGCCTATCGCTGCGGCAGCAAGTTTCCTGCAAGCGCATCCGCAGACAGTTGGTGAGTATTTGCTTACTCTGGATTTTGGCGGTGGCACCTTGGATTTTTGCGTTCTCAAACGCCAGCGGGATCAATTTGTGGTGGTTGCGACTCACGGAATTGGCCTCGGCGGCGATCACCTGGACCAACGGCTTTTCCGAGCACTGATCTTCCCGCACCTGGGTCGCGGTGAAAGCTGGCGTAGGCGTGGCTTTGATCGTGAAATCACCACGCGTTTTCCATTTGAAGACTATGAGGAATTGTTAGTCAACTGGGCAGTTTCGTATACGCTGAATCAAAATAAATATACCGCACCGGTATTGGACTGCATTGCTCAGGAAGGTCCGGCTAAGCGTAAATTTGAAAGGTTGCGCGACGTGATTCAGCAAAACCTTAGCTATGTCATGTTTTCGCGAATCCGCGAAATGAAGGCGCAATTGTCCGAGGTAACCTCAACTCGCCTCGATATTCCTGAAATAGATTTGGAGCTTGAGGTGTCGCGGGCTGAGTTTGAGACGCTCATTGCGGAACCGTTGCAGGCGCTAGCGCAAGCCCTAGATACGGTAGTTGCTAAAGCAAATTTGTGCCACGCGGATATCGACATTGTATTGCGTACCGGTGGTTCGAGTTTGATTCCAGCGGTTAAAGATTTGCTTACCGACCGATTTGCAGATCGCGTCGTAGAGCACGACCCCTTCACCAGCGTCGCTGCAGGCCTCGCGATCGCCAACTATCGCGGCCTGCAATATAGCGAGTAATTACAGGTAGCCTAATCGATTTCCTGCGGCGGCCGCCAATTTGGGTCTAGCGCGGCGAAAAACGACTTTAATATTCGATAGGTTAGGCCCCAAACGAAATGGCCTTCGGCAAGCCGGTAGCCGTTAAAAACGGTTGGTCGCCCCGCCATGGGAAAGGTTTCTGTTGTGTGCAACGAATTTGCTGCGAGGGTATGCAGAGGTGCCCAAACCGTATCGGCGACTTCGTAATTTGGGGTCAGCTTTGGTTTCTCATCAATTCGAAAAACGTGCGGTGCGATTAGCATATCCAGCGTCCTGCCGCGCGGTTGTGCAATCTGGTGGTCGAGGGGTCCCAGGTGGTCGCTGTGTTCCAACAACAAGCCGATTTCTTCGGATGTTTCGCGCATTGCCGCGCCCATTAAGCCTGGGTCGTCGGGCTCACGATGTCCGCCCGGGAAGGCCATGTGACCGGACCACGGATCGCCTTCACGCGTGGCGCGTTTGATAAACAGCACGTCGCACTGATCTGCTTGTGGGCAGAGGACAATCGCGACGGCGGCTTCGCGGGTATTAGGTCCGGCAGCATTAAAGCTGGGTTTATGTTGGTCCAGGCGCTGCTGGATTTGATCAATGTTGAACATCGGGCTCGTCGTGATCTCGCGAAAGGTGGCATCATACCACTCCTAGCAGGGAGACAGCGCATGCCGGAACCAACCGCCCGAGATTCACAAGATAACCAGCCAGATAGTTCGCCCCGTCGCGGTTTGGCGAGTGCCAGCAATCAGTGTTTTGTCTGCGGACCTGGTAATCCGGCAGGGTTAGGGGTGCGGTTTCGTTTGGATGGCGATGTGTGTCGCGCCGAATTTACCCCGCAGTCCGAGCATATGGGCTACACCGATGTGACCCATGGCGGCATCATTTTCGCGCTGCTGGATGACGTCATGGCGAATTGGCTATGGTTGCGCGGAGACCAGGCAGTTACGGCGCGAGCGGACATTCGCTATCGCGCAGAGCTGCCGGTGGGCACGGCGATAACCCTTGAAGGGCGCTGTTTGAAACAACGCGGGCGACTCATGGAGATGCAGGGCCTACTGATTCGGCAAGACACCGGCGCGGTTGTGGCGGAAGCCAGCGGCCGGTTTATGTTGCGAGCCTAGGTCGGGGCGAGACTGGAACGGACAATGCGACAAGCCTCAGCCTGCAGGCCCGCCCAGTCGGTCCTTGATAGCGTTAGGCGGGATAGTGGTCGGTTAACCAATCCAACATCAATTGGTTGGTTTGCTCTGGACGTTCTTGTTGAATCCAGTGGCCGCAATCTAGCGACGCCACGCTAAGTGTGCTCACAAACTCCGCCAAGTTGTCTGACTTGGGTACGCTGTCGTAATCCCCGTAGATCATAAGTGTTGGTTGATAAATGTGTTGCTCATAGGCGCCAAGAATCTCCCAGTTACGGGAAAAGTTCCGATACCAGTTGATGCCGCCGCTGAAGCCAGATTGGTTAAAAGCATCGATGAAAACCTGTAGTTCGACATCACTCATTAACAGTTCGCCGGGCATGCCCGCAGCCAGATGAGGTGCTTTCGCCATATTAATCAGCGGCATACCTGAGCCGATTTTTGGGGCCGGAAAACGCCATTGGTTAGTGCGATACATGTTGCGCAAAAACTGCTCGGTATGGTCCGCGAAAACCTGATCGGCCACCCCCGGCTGCCGGTTGAAGTGAACGATGTAAAAGTCGCCGCCTAGCATCTTTTCCCAAAAGCCTACCCACTCGCTAGGGCCTCGCTGCATAAACGGTACGCTTAGGTTTATTACGCCAGTAACCCGATCCCGATGCAGCATGGCCATATTCCAAACGACAATCGCACCCCAATCGTGGCCGACAAACAGCGCTTGATCATAGCCGTAATGGTCCAATAAAGCGGCGAGGTCACCAGTGAGATTTTCGATATCGTAGGCCGCGATGTCTGCGGGGCGACTGGATGCGCCATAGCCGCGCTGGTTTGGAATGATGACATGGTAACCGGCGTCCACCAGCGGCTGGATTTGATGACGCCAGGAATATGCGTGCTCCGGCCAACCGTGACACAGCAGCAAGGGCTTGCCGTCGCCGGCGCTGAAGACTTCCAGCTCGATGCCATTAACAGCAATTAGTTCTGCTTGCGGAAAATCCATGCTTACCTCCCAATTTCGAACGGCAACAGCCTAGCAGATACGCGCGAAAAATGAGGGCTTACGTTGGCCTGTGCAGGTGGTTTAGCCCGTTTCAAAACAACGCTGCGTGACGAATTTTTATCCCGTAGCGAATCCGTGGCTCAAAGCGCAAACCGACGGCGTCTTTCTTTGCGTTAACGAAGAACTTACAGTCCCATGCATCTCTTAATCAGTAAGGAAATGTCATGTCTGAAGTTCAGCAGATCGATCGCGACAAATTAGGCCTGTTCGTTAAACAAACCGGCGGTATGGTGGCAGCAGGCTTTAATTGCGCCATTTCACTTGTCGGAGATCGCCTCGGTTTGTTCAAGGAGCTAGCTGCTAACGGGCCTTACGATAGCGAGGGTTTGGCGGGCGCGCTTGGTCTGCAGGAACGCTGGGTGCGCGAATGGCTGCATCATCAGGCGTGTATTGGTCAGGTCGAATACGATGCCGCGACGGCAACTTTTGCCATGTCACCGGAAGCTGCCGCCGTGCTGGCCCAGCCGGAACATCCTGCTTTTTTGATGGGCGCGTATGAATCGGCGGTAGCGGTCTTTCCGGCAGTGGAAAAACTGGCTGACGCATTCCGTACTGGCCTGGGGATGAGTTACGACGATCACGGGCCTAACTGCGCTTGTGGTATCGAGCAGATGGGTGCCTTTACTAAGCAGCAGCGTTTGGTTCCCGAACTGATTCCGATGATTCCCGGCATGCGTGAACGCTTGCAAGCCGGTGCCAAGGTAGCCGATGTCGGTTGCGGTGGTGCGCTGTCCACCATCGCCATGGCACAGGCCTTCCCTAACTCGACATTTATTGGTTATGACACGTCTACGGTTGCGCTGGATAGAGCCAGAGCCAACGTCGCAGAGGCCGGGCTGGCCAATATTGCGCTGTTGAATCCGATGGACGAGCCGCTTAGCGCGCAGGGCCAGTTCGACTTAGTAACCACTTTCGACGTGGTGCATGACACCCCTTATCCAGATCGTTTGATTGCAGATATATTTGCGTCTCTCTCTGCTGCTGACGGCTATTGGCTGTGCGAGGACATTAAAGGCTTTGAGTCGTTTTCAGAAAACCACAGCCAGCATCCGCTGGCAGCACTTTTGTACGGTTTTTCGGTCACTATCTGCATGTCTTCGGGGTTGTCGACTCCTGATGGCGCCGGCTTGGGTACGCTGGGATTTACTCGCAATATGGCCGAGTCAATGGGTCTTGCCGCTGGATTCACCGGCTTCCAGCATTTGGAAGTGGACAACCCAATGAACAACTACTATCTGTTCAGTAAAACGGAATAAGGCACGGACGACCGGGCCGTCAAGCTTGCAGAGCGCTACGCGACACCATCAAATCGGGCGCTCTTCTCAGTATAAGCAAAGCGTTGAATGCCAGTATCTTCTCGCAGCGTCTCGGTTGCTCGCTCGGTTTCCGGATCGAGCGGCACACCGGTGGCATCAGCAACCCTAGTGATGCCATTAAATGCTGCGGCTACGGTTAATACATCGGTTATCTGTTGCGGTGTGAGCGTTGCGGTCGCTGCCGCTTTCAGCTGTTCCAATTCCGCCCACCGATCTTGCATCGTCGCTTCGGTCAAATCGCGTAGCCAAACCTCGCTGTCGAGACCGCCCCTAACTCGGTCATCCGTCACGCTGTTTAGATCATAGTCTCTGCCTTCACGCTGGCCGCTCGCCCGGAGCAGCAAAGTATGTGAAGTCGTTCAGTAGAAGCACTCGTTATGGGCAGAGACCACAGAGGCCACGAATTCTGCCTGCGCCTGACTGATGGAAAGCGGTACATCGCTGAGCGCGTAGTGCGGCCGAAACGCGCCAAAAAACAGGTTCAGCGCACTGGGTACTAAGCCCATAGACCGAGCGATATTGGGTACCGTCGGTAAACCGGTTGCAGCGAGATCGTCAGCAGCATCCAATACCGGCACCCAAGCACCGATGTCGACAGCACTAGAATTAAATTGTCCGCGCGGCGACCGATCGTCCGTCGCCTGTGGCAGATCCGGCAGTGCCATACCCATGGCCTGATGCATGGTATCGATGATAATCCGGGTAGTCACAACGCTAACAATTTCTATGTACCTCCGACTGTCTAAGCCGCTGGCCAGCAATCCCTCGAACCATTGCTTGGTAAGGCGTCCGGGGTCGGTGCTCAGGCGATGAATCAGGTCGGTTTCCACAGCATTTAAGAACGTTTCACCGGCATGCTCGCCGTCCATTGAGTATGGGCTTAGGGCTTCTTTGCGTGCCTTGCATAAAGGGCAGTCCTCGGCTTGCCGGCTTGCCCGCACAATTTCAATGCGCTCCGCAGCAGTACAAAAGTCACCGGCTTGACCGATACGCAACCAGGCTTGCTGGTGGCCCTCGATCAAGTCGTTGCGCAATAAACTATCGCTTGGATACATGGTTCTCGCCTCCGTATAAGAGCTTAACGATAGCTTTTCTGAGGATTGGAGGCTAGCGCCCAGCCAGCACTCAAAACAGATCAGCGCCAGACTTTGGCAAGGTCGTTTGGATGTCCTTGCACGCAGCGCTGGTTACGAACGGCCGTGTCACGCTTGCCTGGAATCGCGTATGGCACTCATCACTGTCCTATGGGCTTTCGGTGTCGCTTTTTGGCGGCGATCCAGCGCGCATTCCAAGGTGTCGTCAACCTTGCTAATGTGCAGCGCAATATGGATTCAAACAGGCTCTCACAGTGCGCAAAGTGCGTGACAAAATCATTGTTGTTGGGGCGGGTATTGGCGGTTTAACGGCGGCGCTTTGTCTGGCGCGATGCGGTGCCGAAGTGCAGATCATTGAACAAGCGGATGCGTTGACCGAAGTGGGTGCCGGCATTCAACTCAGCCCGAACTGCATTAAGGTGTTGCGCCTCTTGGGCCTCGAAAGTGTCTTGTTGCAAATCGCGAGTCGGCCGGTACAGGTGCGGATACGCCACTGGCGTAGTGGCGCCCAGATCGCCGAAACGCCGTTAAACGGGACGGACGGTGACCAGGCGGAACAACGCTATGGTGCGCCTTACTGCACCATTCATCGAGCGGACTTAATCACCTTGCTTGCCACAGCAGTATCCGAACATGCTGGCGTGAGTCTCCACACAGGCGTGCAAGTGCATCAAATCCGGCAAACCGATGCGGCAGTAAACGTCAGCACCGGTGCCGGCAATTTCACTGCTGATGCGGTGATTGGTGCAGACGGGATTCACTCGATCGTCCGAGCGCAGGTTCTTGGTGAACAAGCCGCTCGATTTACCGGCCATGTTGCATGGCGAGCCTTAGTGCCAATGTCTGCGGCGGCTAAGGTACTGCAATCCGAAACGGCAGAAGTGACCGCCTGGTGGGGACCTCGTAGACACTTCGTACACTACCCGGTGCGGCGTGGTGAGTGGTTGAATTGTGTTTGTATTGTTGAGCAAGCGGGTTGGACGGAAGAAAGCTGGCGGCGCACAGGGACGCGAAGTGAACTGCTTGGTGAGTTTGCCGACTGGCATGCAGAGCTATCCGGTTTAATTCAAGCTGCGGCTTCGGATTCGTTGTTTAAATGGGCGCTCTATGATCGTCGTCCGTTGCCGCAGTGGGGCAAGCACCGGGTTACCTTGCTCGGTGACGCATGCCATCCCATGCTGCCTTTCATGGCACAAGGCGGTGCCATGGCAATCGAGGACGCAGCGATTCTTGCGAACTGTTTGAAGTCCGCTGCAATACCCCGGGCATTTTTGCGTTATGCCGATTTACGGCGTGCCCGAACAACCTGGGTGCAACAGGTCTCGCGCCGCAACGGTTGGGTCTATCATTTGGGTGGCCCAGTTGCTTGGGCTCGAAACCAGGTAGCGCCCTGGGCAATGCAGCGCACGACACAGACCCTTTTTCAATTTAATCCGCTGACGGTGGCCTAACAAAAAATGGTTTTAGCGAAGCGTTTTTGCGATAGTCGCGCGCGGCGCTAGCGCCCCTGCATACGCCGGCTGGAAGCGGTAGCTATCCAGTAAGCCATTGCAGAGTGACATAGCAGAGTGACA
>DJYW01000187.1:0-2754 GCA_002450255.1 Gammaproteobacteria bacterium UBA6968 | reverse complement strand
ACATAGCAGAGTGACATAGCAGAGACCTACAAGCGCCGGATAAACAAACCGGACGCAACAACGCCTGATTGCCGGGACCGAAATAAAAACGCGTAGCCGATTGGGAGCAAGAGTATGAGCGACAACAATCATCGAGGGCCGAAGAACGTCGGTTTTGACACCCTCGCTTTGCATGCCGGCCAGGTGCCTGATCCCACCACCGGCGCACGAGCAACGCCAATTTATCAGTCCGCTGCGTTTGTCTTTCCAGACTCGGATGTTGCCGCCGGGTTGTTCAATATAGAACGCGCTGGGCATGTCTATTCGCGACTTTCCAACCCCACCAATGCGGTCCTAGAAGAACGCATGGCCGCTTTGGATCACGGCGTTGGCTCTATCGTAACCGCGAGCGGTCAGGCCGCGATGCACTTGGCAGTGACCACATTGCTTGGTGCAGGCGAACACATTGTCGCGTCGCAGGCGCTGTATGGCGGCACACATAACCTCCTCCATTACACGTTGCCCAGATTCGGCATTCAAACCACTTTCGTTGATCCGCGCGACCCAGCCGCGTTCGCGTCGGCGATTCAGCCCAATACGCGCCTTGTTTTTGGCGAGGTGCTCGGTAATCCGGGACTGGAAGTGCTGGATATACCTGCGGTCGCCGGGGTCGCTCATGCGCACGGCTTGCCGCTATTGGTGGATGCGACTTTTACCACGCCATATTTGTGTCGGCCGATCGATCTAGGTGCCGATTTGGTTATGCATTCAGCCACCAAGTTTTTGAGCGGCCACGGCGTTGTCATTGGCGGCGTGCTCGTTGATGGCGGTAAGTTTGACTGGCACGGCAGCGGTAAATTTGCCACGCTCACCGCACCTTACGCTGGTTTTCACGATCTGGTTTTTGCTGACGAATTTGGTCCGCTAGCGTTTATCACGCGGGCGCGCAAAGAAGGGATTCGCGACTTTGGTGCTTGTATGGCGCCAATGACTGCGTTCCAGATTCTGCAAGGCCTGGAAACTCTGCCGCTGCGAATGGATCGACATGTTTCCAACACAGCAAAAGTGGTCGCCTTTTTGGGCGAGCAAGAACTGGTCGAGTCGATTAACCATCCTGGTTTGCCGGATCACCCGGATCACGCTCTGGCGCAACGGATGCTGCCAAAAGGTGCAGGTGCGGTCTTTAGTTTTAATCTGGCTGGTGGGCGCGAAGCCGGCCGAGTGTTGATTGAAAACCTCGAACTGTTTTCGCATCTTGCAAATGTCGGTGACGCCAAATCGTTGGTGATTCATCCAGCGAGTACCACTCACCATCGCATGGATGAAGCGGCATTAGCTGCGGCTGGAATTGGTCCGGGCCTGGTTCGCTTAAGTATCGGCCTGGAAGATCCGGCTGACCTTATTGACGATTTAAAAGGGGCGTTGCGCCGCGTCGCAAAAGTTCTTGGAGGTAAAGCATGAGAATCCAGGTAAATGGTGCAGAGGTCTTTTTTAGCACCGGCAGCGGTCATCCCGATGCCGCCGCTCCCACGCTGATTTTTCTGCACGGAGCGGGTTTTGATCACAGCGCATGGGTGATGCCCGCGCGTTATTTTGCACGCCACGGTATGCGTGTTTTAGCAGTGGATTTGCCCGGCCATGGTCTTAGCGGTGGTGCGCCGCTCACCAGCGTAACGGCGATGGCAGATTGGGTTGTGGACCTGATGCAAGTCATAGAGGTCCAACAGGTCATGGTTGTCGGACACAGTATGGGGTCTTTGATTGCGTTGGCTTTAGCCATGCGACATCCGTTGGCTGTTAGCAAAATCGCTTTGCTGGGTGCTTCCGCGCCTATGCCGGTCACCAATATGCTGCTGGCCGCTGCCGCAGATCATCATCATGCGGCAGTGGAAATGGTAAATATCTGGAGCCACTCAACCCAACTCGGTGCCAGCGCGAACCCGGGTACCTCTAACGTCAATGCTGGCGAGCGATTGTTAGAACGCGCGATAGACGGGGTGCTGCATACGGATCTTGCCGCGTGTAACGCTTTCGAGTTTAGCCTGGAACAGGCAGCACCTACCGCATTGTCGGTAGAAAGCCTCGTAATTGCCGGCGACCAGGACAAAATGACGCCCGCGAAAGCGGGCATGTTGGTCGCACAGTGGCTGCCACAAGCGCGCACTTGCCTGCTGCCGGGTTGTGGCCACTTTATGTTGAGCGAGCAGCCGAACGAGGTGCTCGACGAGCTAAAGACCTTCATATTTTCGGACTAAAGCTTGCGTCTAGCAGGCTGTCCCAAGTGATTTTCAGATTTTGCTGACCGGTTGTCGGTAGATCGGCTCAGCAGGTAGACGGTTAAATCGATGCCCGCAGTGCGTTAGCGAGTAGCTCGCTTGCGTAACCGAAGAAGTGATCGCAGTTGGGAAGGCTGTGGATTGCGACCGAGGCTGTCTGCGGCAGCCCAGCGGGATCGACGAAGTCATCGTTCGCACCATAAATAACGGCTGTCGGTATCGCCGGCAGGGTCGCGAGGGGCATGCTCGCATTTGGTGGAGCTATCAAAATTATTTTTTCAAGGTCAGGGATTACACCGAGGCCAACGGCGTTGCTTACGACGATGCTACCAAACGAGTAGCCGACCAGGCTGAGCATACGGTAGCCCGGATCCTGCTGCGCGCTGTTTATCACGGTTAGCAGGTCGCGTGCTTCCCCTTGCGCTCGATCGTAGGTACCGGCGCTTGAGCCGACCCCGCGAAAGTTAAACCGCAGGCAACCAATACCGTTGGCTAAAAG
>DJYW01000127.1 GCA_002450255.1 Gammaproteobacteria bacterium UBA6968 | reverse complement strand
CTTGCCAACCGGTGCCCCACCGTGCGGTCCGTTCAATCGCCGCCGTAGCCGAGCCACCCACCCACAGCGGTAGCGGATTTTGAATTGGCTTGGGCGCAATGCTGGCACGGTCTAACTGATAATACTCACCGGTAAATGAGACTTCGTCCTCGGCCCACAAGCGCGCCATGATTTGCAAACCCTCATCGGTGCGTTTGCCACGCCCCTTAGTTGGGCGGCCGGTCGCGGTATAGTCGCGAGACAAAGCGCTGCCAACTGCAAAGGCGGGCAACAGCCGCCCAGACGATAAAACATCAATGGTTGCGCAGGCCTTGGCCATCAGCACTGGATCGCGCAGACCTAGGCTCGCCACGTTCATCCCAAACTTAAGACGTTTGCTGCCACCCGCCAAAGCGGCCATCACGCTCATCGTCTCCAAGTTAGGGCTTTTTTCGATAATGCGATCACTCTGCCAAATCGAATCAATGCCACTGTTGTCGCAAATGTCGACCCAGCGCCAGAAACCCTGCGCGTCATCAAAAGTGAAATTGGCGATGCCAATACCCGCGTTAATACCCATAAGCCCTCCCTAGTCTGGCTTGATTATGGATAGGTCGATCCATCTGGGCAAACTTCCAACCGTTTAGCAATTGTTAAGGGATAGAGCGGTCGTCCAGCGGTCCAATCCTGGCGCGAGGGTCGAAAATGCAATTCAGGGCTTGTCGCAAATACAATAATGCCCACTGGTTACAGGCTGCATCAGTTGCTGTATTTTGCGTCCACTCACACGTGAGCAGCACGTGAGCAGAAAGAACCGAATCACTCAGCAAATGGCATTAATTAAGTCGCTCAGGTGACTGACGATCTCTTCCAAGGAATATTTGCGTGCCTCTATCTCTCTCTTTAGTCGCCGACATTGGTGCCACTCACGCGCGTTTCCAGCTCTGTGATCTGGTGTCGTGGGCGCCTGACTCTGTCTCTGAGCCTGTGCTGCTAGGCGAGCCGTTGGTGCTCAACACGAAGGATTTCTCGCATGAATCGGCGCTCTATTCTGTCGTACACGAATACTTTGCGGTTTCAGAGTTAGCTGGAATCTTATTTGCCGTGGCTGGCCCGGTTGCCGGCGATGGGCATTCAGTAACCGTTTTGAACACGGGCCTTAATTTGACCGATGCGATGGCTGCCTCTGTTTTTGCCGCCCCGGTCTTTTTCGCAAATGACTTTGTGGCGCAAGCGACTGCGGTGCCTTTTGCCCGTGATCCGGTTGCGCTGGGCGGTCCCGAGCAGGTAATGGGTGCCGGATGGAATAAGGCAGTAATAGGGCCTGGTTCTGGACTAGGGATGGCGACTCTGGTCGCAATGCAAGATGGTTATAAGGTGTTGGCTTCCGAGGGCGGGCACGCTGGCTTGGCGCCGGGCAATCATTTAGAAGCGGAGCTGTGGGGTCTGCTCGCGCAAGCTCACCAACACGTTTGTTGGGAGACTGTCTTGTCTGGTTCGGGGTTGGTGCATTTATATAAAGCGATGTGCGGCTTATGGGGTAGCCAGCCCGAAGCATACGGGCCTTCAGAAGTGGCTGAGCGGGGCATGGCGATCGCTGATCCTATTTGTCATCAAACCCTCGAAACGTTTTGCGGCCTGCTTGGCTCTTGTGCTGGCAGCCTGGCTTTGACGGTCGGTGCTCGTGGCGGTGTTTACATCGGCGGTGGGATCGTGCCGAATTGGCAATCTTTCCTGGATGGATCGCCACTGCGCCGCCGGTTTGATGAGCAAGGCGACCTCAGCGAGTACGTGCGGGCCATTCCGTTATGGCTCATGACCGACCCGACCCCCGGGTTAGTTGGCGCTATGCACCTGCTTGCAGCGCAGCTCGCGGCAGTTCGCCGCGCAGATTAGTGTTTTGCTTGGTTGCGCCCGCGTTGCTGGATATCGGCCCTACGTTGCGCAACTTTTTGTGGCCTGACCTCTTTGCGGGCATGCAGTCTATTGGCTTGGGCTTCGATGTCGAGACCTTTTTCTAGGCTGGTGTGCCAACCTTTGTCCATTATGTCCTTGATGACATTGCGGGTAATCGGTTCGGTGGAACAAATGTCTTCGGCGATGGCTCGGCAAGTGCTCAAGAGTTCTTCGTTGGGCACCACTTTGTTTACCAGACCCCATGCTAGTGCCGTCTGCGCATCTAAGTAGTTGCCAGTTAAACTGAGTTGCTTAGCGCGGTTAATACCGATTAATCGAGGAAGCCTTTGCGAAAGCCCCCAACCTGGCACAACGCCGACCCGCGCGTGGGTGTCTGCAAATTGGGCTGTCTCGCTCGCGATCATGAAGTCGCACATCAATGCAATTTCAAACCCTCCGGTGATCGCGTACCCGTTCACTGCGGCAATAATAGGTTGTGGCACATCTGCAATTGCCTGGTAGAGGTCCTTGGTCATCACCGCGTCTGCGGGCCTTTCGCCACCCAGTTCTTTCAGGTCTAAACCGACGGTGAATGCGCGGCCTGCACCAGTGAGAATAATGACGTCAGTCATTTCGTCTTTGCCGAGTTCGGTAAAAACCTGTGACAGCTGTTCACGCAGGCCTGAGGAGAGAGCATTCAGAACGGTAGGTCGGTTTAAAGTCACCTCAGTAATGTTTTTGTTTTTTTTCACCAACACTAAGTCGGTGTCTAATTTCAAATTCATAGTTTTCCTCCCTGAAAGAAGCCTGTGCAGAGTTGTTGCTCAGTCGACTATTCAGTATCAATCGCAAAAGATCAGACGCCTCGTTACTGCTCTGATGTCGCCTAGAAATCAAAGCTCAGAACGGACGCTGGTGTTCTTTTGTTGGCGGCTTGCCCGTGCAACTTATGTCTGTTGCTGATGCTCGCTGCAGAAGTTTGCCGCTTGTACTTGCGGCTTAGCTAAACGCTTATGTGATTGCTTTGCGGGTGTTTTGCCGTACGCGTCCATCCAATATTACGACGAGGCTGCCGGATGAGACTGACTGTGTTCACCCCAACACAAGCTTGTTAATGGGACGTACTTTAACCCAAAATCGCACTCGATGCGGCAGATCGTACCGCTGGTCGGCCAGTGATATGGCGGCTTAGTCAGGCATTTCTTGCCACTTGTCAGATGTGCTATCGAGGCGGGAAAAGAGTCGCAAAAGTTCGAGGGTTGATTTAAGCGGTTTGCCCCGATTAAATGCAAACACAGTTTGCGCCTGTCTCGTACGCGTGTACTTTATCCACTTGGGAACCTTACATGACCACACTCCATCTCCTATGCCGCGCTTCACCTGCCCGGCTGGCAGCTGTTCGTTCTATGGGGGTTCTCTTTTTTGCAATGTGGGTGGCGGGATGCTCCACCGTCGTCTCTTCCGTTAGCAGCAGTTTCACGCAGACCTTATCGGACGGCATTTTGAATAATAGTGACCTGGAGATGGTACGCGACGGGGCCCCAGCGTATTTGATTTTGGTTGATTCTATCGTTATGCGTGCCCCGGATAATGGTTCTATCATGCTGCAGTCCGCGTTTTTGCATTCAGCTTATGCCTCCGCTTTTGTTGCGACGCCCCAGCGCGCCAAGCTCTTGCATAATAAGGCCAAGACACAAGCCCTATCTGCGGCGTGTCAACTGATTGCCGATGGCTGCGATTTAAGCACACGCAAGTTTGCTGATTTTGAGGCGTGGATCACCGATCGTGAGGTCGAGGACGTGCCGGTGTTGTATGCTCTAGGCACCGTCTGGGCGGGTTGGTTGCAGGCTAATAGCGACGATTTTACAGCTGTTGCCGAACTCAGCCGACCGAAAGCCATCATGCAAAAGATCGCAGAGCTTGATCCGAGTTACGACAACGGCAGCGTTTTTTTATATCTCGGCGTCTTTGAAACGCTTTTGCCCGCTGCCATGGGTGGACGTCCTGAAATGGGACGGGGCTATTTTGAGCGCGCCTTGGCACTTTCTGAAGAACGTAATTTAATGGCTAAGGT
The DNA here is from genome assembly GCA_002450255.1 of Gammaproteobacteria bacterium UBA6968. GTDB lineage: Bacteria > Pseudomonadota > Gammaproteobacteria > Pseudomonadales > Azotimanducaceae > UBA4421. Next base: position 10,450 of record DJYW01000127.1, on the reverse strand, counting down.
GATGTTCGCAGAACAGTATGGGCGGCTCGTGTTTGATCGTGATTTGCATGACCGACTGCTTAGCGAGGTTGTTGCCGCTAATGCGATTGCACCCGGTATGACCTTGATGAACACGGTAGCCCAAGAACAAGCACAACTATTATTGGAAAGCGCAGATGACTATTTTTGATCGGTTAGCACAAGCCCTGAGGCTACGGGCGCTTGGTGCTACTCAAGGTTCTAATGTTTGGCGCGCACCGCGGCTGTCGGTCTGCGGTCAGCGTAAACCGTCGACGGTCACAACGGTTATTTTGTGGGGCGTCCTGGTTGCGTCATTCTTGGCGCAACCAGCCGCTGCGGTTACCACTTTCAAGATCGCGACGTTGTCGCCAGAGGGCACCAGTTGGATGAAACTGTTGCGCGGTGCGGCGAAAAATATTGATGCGCGAACCGACGGTGAAGTGAAGTTCAAGTTTTACCCCGGTGGTGTAATGGGTGACGACAAGGCCGTCTTGCGCAAGCTGCGTATCGGGCAGCTCCATGGCGCGGCGTTGACATCCGGCGGGGTCATGCAGCCCTACCCAGATATCGTGCTTTATAACTTACCGCTGCTATTTCGCACGCTGGAAGAAGTGGATTACGTGCGCAGTAAAATGGACAGCAAATTGATGCGCGGTCTGCGTGAGAAGGGATTTGTCGGGTTTGGCTTGGCCGAACTCGGCTTTGCTTATCCGATGATGCGCGAAGCGGCCACCAGCGTGACCGAATTTCAGCGGCGTCGAGTTTGGGCACCCGATAACGATCCTGGCGCGTTAAAAGCATTTTCCGCTTTCGGCGTCACGCCGATTCCCTTGCCCTTGGCGGACGTGCTGGCTGGTTTGCAAACCGGTTTGATCGATACCATAGCTTCGCCGCCGATTGGTGCGATTGCCCTGCAATGGCATAACCAAGTGGGATATGCCATCGACCTGCCTTTGATCTATGTATACGGGCTTTTTGCTATTGCCGATCGCCAGTTTAATAAGTTGAGTCCAGAGCAGCAGGAGATCGTTACCGCAGAACTCACCACCGCCGTGGCAGCGGTTGATGCATCGTCCCGAAAAGATCACCTCAGTGCCTTGCGGGCACTCGAAACCCAGGGTATTGAATGGTTACAGCCGGTAACTGCTGAAAGAGAAGAGTGGTTTCGTTTGGCAGAAACGGCGAACGATGGTTTGCTTAAAAATGACTATGTCTCTACTCCGATGTATTTAGAGATGATGCAACACCTGCGCGATTTCCGGGCCGTTGCTGATGATGCAGACACCAATTAAACAGTTGATCAACGCCCTGCGCCGGGCGGAAGAAGCGCTGTTAATGTTGCTGTTGGGCGGCATGGTGCTCATGGCCGTTGTGCAGGTGGTTATGCGCAATCTGCTCGAAAGCGGTATCTATTGGGGCGATAGCCTCGTTCGTGTCCTGGTGTTATGGATTGCCTTGGTTGGCGCCATGGTTGCATCGCGCACGGATAATCATATTCAAATTGACCTCGCCAACCGATTTTTGTCGCCTCGCCACAAGCCTTGGATTGCGCGCCTGACTTATGTTTTCGCTACGCTTGTTTTGGGCCTGTTCACCCTCGCGTCTTATCAGTTCGTTAGCTATGAGTATCAGGACAACGTGATTGCGTTTGCCGACGTACCAGCCTGGCTATGCGAAGCTATTTTGCCTATTGGCGGTGGCATCATGACGCTGCGTTATGCGTTGCATATTTTCGAAGTGCCCGAGTCGTGACGCTTATGGTGATACTTGGCATGTTTGTGGTTGGCGCAATGGCGCTGCTCGGCGCACCGTTGTTTGTGGTGCTGCTTGCCTTCGGCATGCTTGGGTTTTACAGCGTAGGCGTCGATCTAGCCATTATCCCTATAGAAATGTATCGCTTGGTCGATACCCCTCTATTGGTCGCGCTGCCCTTATTTACTTTTAGCGGTTATCTACTCAGCGAGGGCAACACTTCAACGCGCCTTGTTAATTTGATGCAAAGCCTTTTCGGCTGGCTGCCCAGCGGCCTCGCCATCGTCGCCTTTATTGCCTGCGCCATCTTTACCGCACTTACTGGTGCGTCCGGCGTAACCATTGTGGCTTTGGGTGCGTTGCTCTTACCGGCGCTGCAACAAGCGGGGTTTTCAGAAAAGTTTAGCAACGGTCTGGTGACCACCTCTGGCAGTTTAGGGTTGTTGCTCGCGCCTTCGGTGCCTTTGATTCTTTATGGCGTGGTTGCTCAACAGCTGGACGTCGGCGAACCCTTCACCATAGTAGAATTGTTTATTGCCGGCGTTGTGCCGTTGTTGTTGATGCTGACGCTGCTATCCGGTTGGACGATCTGGAAGCACCGTGGTGGTAAAATTCCGCGTACCGCGTTTGCCCTACCTACTGTGCGCGCTGCTATGTGGGATGCTCGCTATGAGTTGCCTCTGCCTTTCATTGTTTTAGGCGGCGTGTTTAGCGGTGTGTTTGCTATCTCTGAAGCAGCAGCGGTGACCGCCCTCTATGTTGTCCTGAGTGAGACGGTGCTCTATCGCGAAGTCCCTTTTAAGCAGCTTGGCCGGGTCATGGTGGAGTCCATGGTCATGGTGGGTGGCATTCTGATGATTTTAGGCTCCGCGCTTGCATTCACCAATTACCTGGTCGACGCGGAAGTGCCGCAAAGTTTGATGCTTTTCTTGCAAACCCATATCTCCAACGTATGGACATTTTTGTTGCTGCTTAACATTGTCTTGCTGGCAATGGGGGCGTTGTTAGACATCTTCTCTGCGATCGTCATCATGGTGCCGCTTCTGCTGCCAGTCGCCGTCAGCTATGGCATCCATCCGGTGCATCTGGGGATTATCTTTCTCGCCAATATGGAAATTGGTTACTTCACGCCGCCGGTGGGCATGAACCTGTTTATTTCTAGCTATCGCCTGAAAAAACCGCTCCTAGATTTGTATTCCGCCACACTGCCCTTTATGTTGATCATGCTTGTGGCGTTGGTGCTGATCACTTACATCCCCCAGCTGAGCCTTTGGTTCATTAACTAACCTTGGTCACGACTGCTGGTCTCGTTGTGACCTTCGATACCGCAAAGGTCCGTCATGTCGACTCTGATCAATCAAATTGCAACGGTCGCGCTGCCCGTCACGGTCAATGGGCAAGGTTTATACAACGTCACCGGCAAGGTTGCCGCCGTTGTGCAGGAGATGGGCATCATCACCGGGCTTATGACGGTGTTTATTCAGCACACGTCAGCGAGTTTGCTTATTCAGGAAAATGCCGATCCAGCTGTAACCCACGACTTGCAGAACTGGTTAGCGCGCCTCGTGCCAGAGCTGGATCCGCTTTATACCCATACAGAGGAAGGCCCAGACGATATGCCCGCCCATATTAAAAGCGCGTTAACCACTGTATCGCTATCCGTTCCGGTTGTTGATTCGCGATTGGCGCTGGGCACCTGGCAGGGCATTTTCTTATGGGAGCATCGTCACAACGTTAAGCAACGCCGGATTTTAGTTACCGGAGTTGGTGCTTAGTTTGTGATTGATGAAACGGGCGAATTAATCGGTCGATCAATTAGCGAGCCGCACTCAGAGTTTTTCCCGCAGTTCGTCCATCCACTTCTTATGGCCGTCGGGATCAAGAATCATGCTGGAAAAGTATTGCAGCAGGTCTTTGTGGGTTTGATTCAGGCGGGCTTCGCGCATGGTGGCTTCGCCGGGTTTGCTGTTGATGAACTCAAACACCGTGGTGAGTGACGCGTCTGCACCCAGTACATCCTTTAGCTCGACCACGAGCACATTGTGCAGCGTTTCCAGGTCATCTTCGGTGATGCCGACTTCGTCTGGCGACAACACCACATTGGACCAAAGCGTGGCGACATACACTTGATAGAGGTTGCGGTCGATGAAGCGCTCGGCCACCGTGGCGCGCTCGCGCAGGTCCGCAAATACGGGAGCAAAGGCGTGATGCAGGTCTTCTTCACTGAGCATGTCGCTATGGTGCCATAGCTTGTCGCATTAGGCACGATTCCCGCCCCGCGAATAAAAGTGTCTAAAAATTGTCCTAAATCTGCGGCTGTCGCTGCGTTGCATCTGCCGAATCTCGGCAGTAGGGTATCGGGCTGAATAACAACTAGGGGTAAGGGCGTCATCATGTTGCAATTCGACCGAGTTTCCTTGAGCCCGGAAAGCGAGGCTCTGCGCGAGCAAGTCCGTGAATTTGTCGCGGCTCATCGCGACCACATGCCTCGACCCAATTCCGATTTTGTAACCGGCCATGACGCTGAGTTTTCGCAAAAGCTGGGTCAGCAAGGCTGGATCGGTATGACCTGGCCGGCTGTCTACGGCGGCAGCGATCAGTCTAATTTCGAACGGCTGGTTGTGACCGAAGAATTGCTCGCCGCCGGTGCGCCAGTCAGTGCGCATTGGATCGCCGACCGTCAGAGTGGGCCTTTGTTGCTGCGCTTTGGCAGCGAGGCGCAACGCGAGAAATATCTGCCAGGGATTACCCGCGGCGAAAGTTATTTTTCTATTGGTATGAGCGAGCCGGATACCGGTTCCGATCTGGCCTCGGTGCGCACCACAGCTGTTGCCGAAGGCGACGCCTACCGTATCAATGGCACTAAGATCTGGACAACAGACGCGCATCGCAACCACTACATTATTTGCCTGGTACGAACCGAGGCACCCAGCGAAAACCGTCATGCCGGCTTATCTCAGATCATTGTCGACCTGCGCAATGACGGCGTTAAAGTGCGGCCGATCCGCAATATGGCGGGTGGCGAAGATTTTAACGAAGTGGTGTTCGAAGATGTTTTGGTGCCCAAGGATCGCATTGTTGGCGAGCCTGGCAATGGCTGGCAGCAGGTGACTTCTGAACTGGCATATGAACGCAGTGGCCCAGAACGGTTTTTGTCAGCGTTTCGAGTGTTTGTTGAGTTGGTGCGTATTTGTGGCGACAACCCTAGCCCGCACCAGGCGGCGGCAATTGGCCGCATCGCGGCGCATTTTATGACGCTGCGGCGCATGTCTTTGTCTGTGGCGGGAATGTTAGAGCAGGGCAAGGACGTGGTCGTCGAAGCTGCCTTAGTCAAAGAGTTAGGCAATAATTTCGAAAAAGTTTTGCCGGAGATAGCCCGTTTGGTGGTGCCGGACTTGTGCGCCAATGACCCGGCTCGGCACAAATTGTTTCGCGAAACATTCTCAGAAACGCTCATGTTGTCACCGTCTTTTACGCTGCGCGGTGGCACTCGAGAAATTCTGCGCGGCGTCATCGCTCGCGGCCTGGGTTTACGTTAATCACACGAAGACGAGCACGGGGCAAATTATGGATACGCGTCAACTGATTCTGGATACCGCGGTAAAGATCTTTTCTGACCATTGCGATAAAGCGCTCTGGGATGCAGCGGAGCAGGGCGAGTTTGCTCATGCGTTGTGGCAGCAGGTGGCGGAGAATGGCTTTCACTTACTGGGCACCGATGCGTCCGGCACCGACGCCGCTGACTTATTCGCTTTTCTAAAGGTCTGTGGCCGCTATGCGGTGCCTTTACCTATGGCAGAAGTGCTGCTGGCCAATGTCTGGCTGACCCAGGCTGGCAAAACCGCATCCGCACTGGACAGTATCGGCATCGCGAGCGCTACTGGCGCGGTACAAGTGCCCTGGGGAAGGCGGGCGACGCAAGTTTTGGCAGTCTCCCCGGACAGCCACGGTATCGCGCTGTTGCAGCTGCCGGCGGAAATCGCGACGGGACAAAACATTGCCGGCGAGCCTGTGGACAGCTTAACTGCGGCGGAGTCTGGCGAGATGTTGCAGGTGACTGATTCTCCTTATGCGCAAATGGCATTAGCGCGGGTTAATCTAATGGCCGGTGGTCTGCAGACTGCGCTGGATTTAGGACTGCAGTTTGCCCAGGAACGATCGCAATTTGGTCGTTCAATCAGCAAATTTCAGGCCATTCAGCATAGCTTGGCGGTAGTTGCTGCAGAGGTTGCCGCGGCACAGCGCGCTGCCGATGCAGGCGTGGACGCGTTGGGTAGCGATCGTTTTGTTGAAGAAGTCGCTGCCGCAAAGGCGCGGGTAGGCGAGGCGGTAGGCATCGTCGCGGAGCAGGTCCATCAAGTGCATGGCGCGATGGGCTTCACTTATGAACATCGTTTGCACCACTTTACTCGGCGTCTTTGGTCCTGGCGTGATGATTGGGGGAACGAGTTTTACTGGCAGACCAAGCTAGGGGCTAGCCTGGCCGGGTTGGGCGCAGATCAGGTCTGGAATTACATCGCAACGCGGGCGTAGCGTACAGAACAAGCCTTACGGGGAAGACGGGCAGATCTGCGCGGAACGCGGATTAAGCGCCAGACCTAAATGTTTCGATAGCTGACAAAAAACGGGGCCGATGGCCCCGTTTTTTGTTTTGTCGGCGGTCTTCTTCGAGAAGGTCAAATCAGCAAAACCCAAGCAAATTTAAGTTTAAAGGTTAACGATGGCTTTGCCGACGTTAGCGCCCGTAAACAAACCAATAAAGGCATCAGCGGCCTGATCAATGCCCTCGAACACGGTCTCTTTCGAGGTGATTTGCCCGCTTGTTACCCAGCCTTCCATGTCGTTGCGGAACTGGTCCGCCAGATGATTGAAGTGAGTCACGATAAAGCCGCGCAGTGTTAAACCTAGGCCAATCGCCATAGACAGATTATTTGGGCCCGGGCGTGGTTCAGTATCGTTGTAGGTCGCAATGGCGCCACATAGAGGGATGCGACCAAACGGACGCATGCACATCAGCGCGGCTTGCAAATGTTCTGCACCGACGTTGTCGAAATAAACGTCCAGACCATCCGGAGCCGCTTCCCGCAAGTGATTCAGAATGTGACCATCGTTGTAGTTAAACGCGTGGTCGAAACCCAACTCATCTTGCAACAAGGCGACCTTTTCCGCAGAGCCCGCGCTACCGATAACGCGACAACCCTTCAATTTTGCAATTTGCCCAACAATTGTGCCGACAGCGCCAGCAGCACCGGATACAAAGACGGTCTCGCCGTCTTGTAAAGCGCCAACCTCTAATAAGCCCACATATGCGGTCATGCCAGGCATGCCAATGGTGCCGATGTAGGCTGAAGGCGGCGCCACGATTTCGCCAAGACGTTGAACGCCTTCGACCGATGTGGTGACGGCTTCACGCCAACCCCAGCTATGCGATACATAGTCGCCTTCTTTGTAATCTGGGTGACCAGATTTGGTAACTTTGCCAATGGCACCGCCGGTCAGCACTTCGCCAATTTGAAAAGGCGGAACGTAAGACTTGCGCTCGATCATGCGACCGCGCATATAGGGATCGACGGACATGCAGACGTTTTGGATCTGTATTTCACCGTCCGCTGGGGCGGGCACGTCAATATCTATGACTTCGAAATCTTCTTTTTTTGGCATGCCCACAGGGCGTTGGCATAGGGTGACAGCTTTTGCTTGCATAATTTTCCTCGTCTTTTCTGGTCTTTAATTGCGCCAGAGTGGCGCGATTAAATGTGGCGTGCGGGCGATCCCGCAGCTCAAATTATAGGTTAGAGTCAGGTTAGCGTTATTCGTTCGAAATAGTGATTTCCTTGTCGGTGATGAATTCCAGCAGAGCAGGTGTGCCATCACGGGTAGCCTGAATGCCGCGCTCCAATGCCGCAACAATTTCGTTAGGATCGGTAACGCGCTCGCCATAGCCGCCAAACGCTTTGGCCATGTCGGCATAGTTTCCGGAAATATCGGTGGACCGGTACTTCTCAGTGGAAACCTGCATGATCGGAATTTCGATCGCCATCGAGAAGTTGTTGAAGAGAATCGACAGAATCGGAATGTTTTCCCGCGCAGCGGTTTCAAAGTCCATGCCGGTAAAGCCGATGGCCGCATCGCCCCAGACGTTAATACACAGCTTGTCTGGCTCTGCCAATTTTGCGCCCATTGCCAATCCTAAACCGTAGCCTAATTGCGTGGTCTTACCCCAGCCGATATAAGACAGCGGGCTAGTGGATTGCCAAAACGGTGTGGTTTGGTCGCGGGGACTGCCGGCGTCGTGCGTGATGACCACTTTGTCCTTATCTACCATGCGATTCAGTTCGTAAATCACGCGGTAAGGATTAATCGGCGCTTCGTTATTGGTCAGTTTAGGCAGCCATTCGCTCATCCATGCCTCGCGCACGTTGGCTATTTTTGTCGGCTCGTCCGCCCGTGCTGCTGCGGGGCTGGCATCGTGGTTGGCCATAGCCGCCAGCATGGCGTTTAAGGTCAGTTTGGCATCGCCGATCAAGCCATATTGAGCAGGTACATCTTTGTTTAAGTCCATGGGATCGAGCGTCGCATGGATGATGGTCTTGTTCTTCGGCATTGGTACGCCAAACGCGGTTAACGCGAAAGAGCAGCCGATGCCAAAGATCACATCCGCCTCAGCCAAATACTGTTTCACCGGTCTGGGATTGGCGCGGCCGCCGCTGCCCAGCGAAAGTGGGTGATCTTCGGGGAAGGCGCTTTTGCCCTCAATGCTGGTAGTGACTGGAATATTCCAGGTTTCTGCCAAGTGCTTAAGTTCATCCCACGCTTTGGCGTAGTGCACCCCTTGTCCGGCATATATGACGGGGCGTTCCGCTTTGGCGAGTACCTCTGCTGCGGTCGCAATGTCGTCTGGCGCAGGCCCGGTTTTGGCGCTAAACGCGGGAACGTACTCCCAATCATCCGGCACGTCCTCGCCCATGACATCCAAAGGCACTTCAATCATGACCGGACCAGGGCGACCGTTGCGCAGCTGAAAAAAAGCGCGTCGCATAATTTCAGGCACCGCACGTCCCATCGTAATCGGTTCCGCCCACTTGGTGATGTGCTGCATGTTCAGGGTGGAGTTGAAGTTGGGATAGTAATGGGCCAAGCGTCGCGGATAGCCCGCTGGAATAACCAGCAGCGGCACTGACTCTGAGTACGCCTGGGCCACCCCGCCAAAGGCGTTTTCAGCGCCTGGTCCGTGCTGCATGCAAAACACGCCAATCTTGTCGCCGGACGACAAGCGTGAGTAAGCGTCGGCCATATGTAGACCAATGCGCTCCTGGCGAACAATGATGGTGCGAATATCCAGTTTAGCGGCTGATTCAATCAATGGATTGACTGGATAGGCGAATAGAATATCGATGCCCTCGGCTTTCATAGCGTGGGCAATAGCGTCTACAACTTTCACAGGGTCCCCTCCTCTTGTTTTTCCCAAATATACCGAATGACTCCCCGACAGGCCCCTCCGTGTCAGGGCAAGCTAGTTTGGCAGGAAGTGCGCCGGAAGTCAGGCAGCGAAAATGTAGTCGGATTGGCAATTTTGCACTGGTTAAAAGTGGCTCTAATTGATCGCTTGCCGACCGAATCTGGGCAGGCTTGGGGCCGGAGATGGGCGGGTTTAACTCTTGCGCGGGGAAAACGAATGACCTTCGGTCGCTCAAAAAACACGCTTGAGCAAGGCGGGCTTGTGGTTGAGATAACGTGCTGAGATAAGTGGCCGCTAACTATTTCAATTAGCTTCCTTGGGAGGGAACTGATTGAGTTGAGCTCGGGTCAGCTACTGCAAATAGCCAAGGAGACTTGGCCTGAGTGACTGACAGATTTTTGAGCGTGGGGAGACTGTAGTTTTGATGGATAACAAAACAGCATACGGGCTTAGTATTTTTACTCAACCGCGCCGTCTTTTCGATGGCTGCGATGGTTTAAGTGGTTCACTACCTGGGAAAGACCGTGTTTCCATAGATGGCCTCACGGCAAGACAAAAGAGTCCGCTGCACTGGCTCAAGGTTGCCCGGTTGAAGCCTTTTACATTAATGATTTGCTTGTACTGTTTGCCTTCCACCCTGGCATTCGGTGAATCCGACAACGCGAATCCATGTCCAGCAATTCAAGCATCTGAAGAACGCCTACGTTGCTATGACGATCACTTTCAAAAACACCCAACACCTAACAACGCCGCAGTCCCGCCTTCCTTGGATCAACGCGCTGTGCTTGGAGTGCCAACAGAAAATCAGCAAAAGCTGCCTCGCGTTGCGCGATTGCAAGCCATTCGACGTGGCGAAAAACAAAAGATGGTCTTCTTGTTAGAGAACGGCGAGATCTGGCTGCAAAGCGCGCCGCGGGACGTGGCGTTTTATCAGCAGGACAAAGTAACCATTACTCGGGGTGTGCTCGGTGGGCACTTTATGCGTAATGCCGCCGGTGTTAGTACGCGGGTGGTGCGAATACGTTAGTCGATTTCTTGCCAAGGTCGGCTTTCTATCGCCGCTTATCATTTGGAAATTAACGAACAGATCGCCGATCAGAATAGCGGCGGCACTTTGATTTAAGACGCTTGATCCAGGGCGTTCTCGATAGTGCGGAAGCAGCTAGAGGGCACGACAGAGAAAGCAAGCAAAAAGCAGGGGTAGAGAGGAGAAGTAGAGAGAGCGAGGAAGAGAGAGCG